>JAPLMQ010000115.1 GCA_026386955.1 Planctomycetota bacterium | reverse complement strand
GAAGCGCCAGATCATGTCGTGCCGGTCGAAGCTGAGGGCCATGTCGAGGAAGTCGCGGGCGGTGCGGTGCTTCTGTTCGACGAAGAGGTCGGTCCCGCCGGCGAGGACGAGCTTCATCGCGGCCAGGATCATGCCCAGCGGGAAGAGGCCGGCGAAGGCGGGGGCGAGGCGGCGGATCGCGGCGGGGCGGTCGCGCTGCAGGAGCGAGCCCACGGCGGCGACGGCGAAGAGCCCGGCGGCGAAGAGGAGGCCCTCGTTCTTGGTCCACGCACCGGCGGCGGCGAAGAGGCCGACCAGCGCGGCGGCGCTGTCGGAGCGGATCACGTATGAGCCGGACTCGCCCCGGCGGGTCGCGATGAAGGCGACGCAGGTCGCGAGCATGAAGAGCGCCAGCGGGATGTCGGCGCACTGCATCGCCCCGCACTTGAGGAAGAAGCCCGAGGAGGCGAGGAAGAGCAGCGCGAGCGCCGCCTGGATCCACCCGCGCAGGTAGGCGAGACCGGCGTAGAGCAGGGCGAAGAGCATGAGCGTGATGAAGATGGTGACGCCTTGGGGGACGAGCACGGTCTCGAGGCCGAGGTAATGCCAGTAGCGGGCGACGGTGAGCGGGAGGAGGAGTGGATAGTCGGGGTGGGACCAGCTCCAGCCGTCGGTGAGCACAGCCGCCCAGCCTGGGCCGGCGCGATAGAAGAAGCGGGCCTTGAGGTTCCAGATCATCCAGGCGTCCCAGTCGCCGTGGGGCATGCGGGTTTGGCGGGCGGCGAGGCTTTGCGTGGCGAAGGCGCAGACGAACATCGCGGCGAGGGTGAGGAGGAAGCCGAGGGCGCGGGTGGCGAGGGGGACCGGCGCAGGTGTAGGCGCTGGCACGGGCGGCGCGGCTTGCGCGGATTGCTTCGCGCGGCGATTGGCGCGCCAGGCGAGCACCGCGCCGGCCACGAGATACGTGAGGTCGAGCGCGGGCAGGGCGCGGGGCTGGTCGGGCAGGATGCACAGCCAGAGGAAGGCCGCGCCGGAGCTGGCGGCGAGGCCCGCGGGAGCGGCGAGGGCGAGGCGCAGGAGCGACTCGTCGAGGCGCGGGCGCCACCCGGGCCAGAGCCAGGCGACCAGCGAGAGGCCGGTGAGGAAGGAGAGCGCGAGGGCGAGGAGGGGCGTGAGGATTATGGCCGGCGCTCCGGGGAGGCGGGCGGAGCGGGCTGCGTCGCGGGGGCGGCGTTGGCGTCGGGCGGCGACGTGTTCTGCAGGACCGCCACGCCGCGGATGCGCGGGTCCTCCCAGACGAGCCGGAGCGTGGGGTTCTCGCGCAGGGCCTGCTGGAGGGTCGCGCTGTCGGGGAAATTCGCGGCGACGTACATCGCGTCAATCGAGCGATGCACGATCAGCGGGGCGAGGGCGTACTGCACGAGGACGTAGTACTGGTTGTCGGCCTCGGGGTTGCCGGTCTTCCCCGCGAGGTAGCCGACGACGCCGAAGGGCGGGAGGACCGGGCGCAGCCGGCCAAAGCGGGCCTCGGCGCGGAGCGCGACGTCCTTGCGGCTGTCGGCCACGGCGTCGGCGGGGTGGTTGTCGCGGAGATCGATCCACGAGGCCCGGACCGCGACGCCGGCGAACGCGAGGGCGGCGATCCAGCAGATCGGGGTGAGCCAGGTGGGACGCACGCGCGGGGTCTCGCAACGAGAGCGGGAGAGGGCCAGAGGGGCGAGTCAATGATAACCCGGGGCGAAGGTCGCCCATCAAGGAGGCGACGTCACGCCGCGTCGCCCGTGTCGGCCAGCGCCGTGGCGGCGGCAGCGGCCGCGGCGGCGCGTTCGCTCGCGGCGGACGCGGTGTCGCCCTCGCCTTCGATGATGCGGGGGATGTAGTCCTCGCCGATCACCTTGCCGTCGCTGGTGTGGATGGGCGGCACGGGGTTGGCCGCCTCGTGGGCGACGAGCTGCTTCTCGAGCGCCTCCTGCTTCTCAGGCTCGACGACCGACCAGCCCAGCCGTCCGCGGCACTTGGGGTAGGTCGAGCAGCTCAGCCACGGGCCGCGCTTGGAGCGGCGCATGTTGAGGGGCGAGGCGCACTTCGGACAGGCCAGGTCGGTCGCCAAAGGCGGGACCTTGGGCAGGACGACCGTGCCCTTCTTCATGTCGATCTTGACGATGCCCTTGCAGGCGGGGTAGTTGACGCAGCCCAGGAACGGGCCGAAGCGCCCCACGCGGCGGGTCATGCCCGAGTTGCAGGTCGGGCAGAGGATGTCGGTGAGCTCGGGCGTCTGCGGGTTGCCCTCGCGGTCGATGGGGGCGGCGAACTCGCAGTCGGGGTACCGGCTGCAGGAGAGGAACCGCCCGTTCTTGCCGAAGCGGTAGACGGTGGCGGCGCCGCACTTCCCGCACTTGAAGGGGGCGGGCTCCATCTCGGCCTTGGCGTGCGTCATCGTGGTGTGGGCGGAGTCGAGGTTCTTGCGGAACGGGCCGTAGAACTCGCGCAGCATCGCCGTCCAGTCGTGCTTCTCCTCCTCGATCTTGTCGAGCTCGGCCTCCATGGTGCGCGTGTAGGCGACGTCCATGATGGTGGGGAAGCCCTCGATGAGCTTGTCGGTGACGACCTTGCCCAGGTCGGTGGCGTACAGCCGACGGTCGCGCGCGGAGAGCTGCTGGACGTACTTGCGGTCCTGAATGGTGGAGATGATCGCGGCGTAGGTGCTCGGGCGGCCGATGCCCTCCTCCTCGAGCTTCTTCTGCAGCGAGGCCTCGGTGTAGCGCGCGGGCGGGCTGGTGAAGTGCTGCGTGGGCTCGACCTGCAGCGGCGCGACGGGCTGCTTCTCGGCGAGCGGGGGTAGGATCGGCTCCTCGCCGCCGCCGGGCACGCCCGAGACTTTGTAGAAGCCGTCGAAAACGAGCGAGCGCCCGGTGGTCTTGAAGATGCCCAAGGCCGGCGCGCCGGGGTTGCCCACGGGCGTCGCGGCGATCAGCACGGTGGTGGAGTCCCACTGGGCGTTGGTCATCTGGCAGGAGACGAAGCGCTCCCAGATGATGCGGTAGAGCTTGAACTGCTCCTCGCTCAAGTAGGACTTCACGCGGTCGGGCGTGAGGGCGACGTCGGTGGGGCGGATCGCCTCGTGGGCCTCCTGGGCGGCCTTGTTGCTGGAGGCGAAGGCGTTGGGCTTCTCGGGGAGGTAGCGCGGGCCGTATTTTTCCTGGATGAATCCACGGGCCATCTCCAGCGCCTAGGCGGAGATGTGGGTGGAGTCGGTACGCATGTAGGTGATCAGGCCGGTCTGCCCGCCGAGGGTCTTGAGGTCGATGCCTTCGTAGAGCTGCTGGGCGATGCGCATGGTGCGCTGGAGGGGGAAGCCCAGGCGGGTGGAGCCGGCCTGCTGGAGCGTGCTGGTGATGAACGGGGGCGAGGGGCGGGCGGAGCGGCGCTCGGTCTCGACGGACTGGATGCGGAAGTCGGGGGCCTTCTCGATGTGCCCGGTGTAGGCGGCCAGGAACCGCGCGGGGCCGCGCCCCTTGGGGTCCTGCGTCTCGCGGGCCTCGTCGACGACGAAGCCCAGCGTCTTGGCGATGGCGAGCGTGTCGTCGCGGTTGTCGGCCTTGAAGGGCTTGCCGCCCGCCTCGACGAGCTCGGCGCGGAACCCCTTGCGCTCCGAGAGCCAGGCGAGCCGGTCCTTGAGCGTCCGCGGCTCCTCGGCGGGGGCCTCGGCGAGCCAGGCCTTCCACGCGGCGGCGAGGGCGGGGGCGCCGGCCATGTCGGCGCCGAAGACGCCGACGACCTTCCAATATTCCTCGGGGAGGAAGTCCTCGATCTCGCGCTCGCGCTCGACCACCAAGCGGGCGGCGACGGACTGCACCCGTCCCGCCGAGAGCCCGCCGGCGACCTTCTTCCAAAGCAGCGGCGAGACCTGGTAGCCCACGATGCGGTCGAGGATCCGCCGGGCCTGCTGGGCGTTGACCTTGGCCTCGTCGATGGGGCGAGGCGAGCTGAACGCGTGCTGGATCTCGGTCTTGGTGATGGCGTTGAAGACCACGCGCTTCGCGGTCGCCACCGGCACGTCGAGCGCCTGGGCGAGATGCCACGCGATGGCCTCTCCCTCGCGGTCCAAGTCGGTCGCGAACCAGACGTCGGCGGCCGACTTCGCGGCCCGCTTCAGGTCGGCGACGGTCTGTTTCTTCGCGGGGAGGATCTCGTAGGTGGGCTCGAAGTTGTTCTCGAGGTCGACGCCGGGGACCTCCTGCTTGACGCCCTTGGGGGCCCGGGCGGGGAGGTCGCGGACGTGGCCGACGCTGGCCATGACGATGTAGTCGGAGCCGAGGTACTTGTTGATGGTCTTGGCTTTGGTGGGGCTCTCGACGATGACCAAGTGCTTGCCGGAGGACTTGGGGGCCCGCCCGACGGCGGTGATGACGCCGCCTTCACCGACCACGGCCTCGACCGCGGCGACGCCCTTCTTGCCCGCGGCAGGCTTGCGCGGGGCCTTGACCTTGGCAACCTTGGCGGCGGCCGGCTTCTTCGGGGCGTCGGGCTTGGTGGTTTTCTTGGCCATGGTCGTCCAGAAAAGCGTTCAGTTCGAGGTCAGGCGGGCTAAATAAGGCTTCCGGAGGCCGCCGGGGAACTTCCGGGGGGGCCGGGGTCGGGCCTTTCCTTACCCCCCTATCGTCAGAATCGCCCGCCCTCCATGCTTTGGGCTTGGGAAGGCTGGGGCACCGTTCTGGCCCGTTGGGTCGGCGGTTATCTTCGTCAGGGTGCGCCGCGATTGTCAAGTAACGGCGTAAACATTGTGAAATCAGTCGGTTGCGAAGGAGGTCGGCAGTAATGGGCCGGCAATCCAGGGTTTCGGGACGATCTGTTAGCAAAAAATAAGCATAACAAAATGCGAACTATTTTGCGATGGTCGTCCGCGGCTGGCCCATCTTTAAAAGGAGGGCTTCCGCGTCCATTGTAGGTCGGCAGGGCGGTGGGGCGGGGTTGGCGGCAGCGTAGGAGGGGGGTCAGGCCGGTGCTCGGCGAAACCCGCCGGGGCCTCGCCGGGGTGAGCCGGGATGTTCCTGCTCAAGGCTGCGAGCAGTATGAGGCGCCAATCCATTGGAGATGAGTTCCTCCCCTAATTCTTTGATTTGCCTTCGATCGCAGATATAGTAGATTTGCCATAATGGGCTCAGCGAATAAAGCTGACAAACAGAAGGAGAAACCGGTTCGCTGGATTGCCAGCAGCCGCGAAGACTTGCGGGAGTTCCCCGTGGGGGTGCGGCGAGAGGTCGGCTTCGCGTTGTCGTTCGCACAGCATGGCGAAAAGCATCCCTCAGCCAAACCGCTCAAGGGGTACAAGGGGGCTGGGGTGCTGGAGATCGTGGAAGACCATGGTGGAGACACGTACCGGGCGGTCTACACGGTGCGTTTCGCCAAGGCGGTTTATGTGCTTCATGCGTTCAAAAAGAAGAGCACAAGCGGCATCAAGACGCCCCAGCACGAGCTGGACCTGATCAAGAAGAGATCGAAGGTGGCGGAGGCCGATTACAAGCAACGGTTGAAGGAGAGCGATGATGAAAATTGAGCGAAAGGACCGCAAGGTTGATGAATCCACCGCCGTCGCTCGTGGCGGCGTCAACGTGTTCGAGGACTTGGGTTTTCCCACGACCCAAGCCGCGGACCTGCAAATCAAGGCGGGGCTTGCCCTGAAGATTCATCGTCGCATCAAGGAGCTTGGCCTGACCCAGGTCAAGGCGAGCGCGCAATTGGGATTGAGCCAGCCGGACGTATCCAAGTTGATGAACGGTCGCTACACAGGTTTTTCGGTCGAGCGTCTCCTCGTGCTGCTCAACGCCTTGGAGGTGGACGTGGACATTGTTGTTCGCCCCAAGCATCACGGCCGCAAGATCATTCCCGGCGTCGTGCGCGTGCTCGATGCGCAGCCCGCCTGAGCGGTCCCTCATTTCAGGTGGAGAACTGCCACGTCGCCACCCCATGCCGCTGACAACATAGGGTCCATCCAATACCGACCCGTTGGGCCACGATGGAGCGGCCCGCATGGTTGCCAAGCGTTTCATCCCCGCCGGGCGCTGCAAATCCAACCGGGCCGGATTCACCGCGGGTCGCTCGTCGCAGCAGGGGAGAAAGGGGCAGAGGCCCCGCCTTTGGGGACCCGGCGCTTGGTGATGCGCCGGATGAACAGATTGACCATGGTGTGCGCGACGGACAGGAGATTTCGAAAGCGAAAGGCGCTGGAGCTGCCGGCGACGCGATCGGAGACCTTGACGGGCACCTCGACGTAGGTGAATCCCTGGTCCAGGAGCCGCGCGATCAAGTCCGCCTGGAAACCGAAGCCATAGGAGCTCGTGTGCCAGCGCATGACGTGGTAGCGCTGGAGGATGGCCAAGCCGTTGTAGTAACGGATGCGGTAGCCGGTGATGCGGTTGATCAGGAACGTGAAGCATTTCGAGACGATTCCGCGCACCAAGGTCCGGTCGGCCGCGCTGTGGTAAAAAAGCACAAGATCGGCCTCGCCGACATGCCTGAACACCTCGACCAGCGTCTCGACCGGCTCGACGTTGTCGCCGCAGATGAGGCGGTAATGTTTTCCCTTGCCCAGGAAGGCGGCGTCGACGAAGTTCTGCCCCAAGCCGGCGTTGACCATCCGCCGTTCCAGCCGGATGGGCAGGCCAGGATGGGATGCCATGAAATCCTGGATCACGGCGACGGAGCGGTCGCTCGACGCATCGTCGATTATGATGATCTCCCAGGTGAATGCGTACCCCTTCAGCGCGGCGAGCAAGGTGTCCAACGTGCCGACGATGTTCCGCTCTTCGTTGTAGCAGGCCACAAACAGCGTGAGATCCAGTTCACCGCTCGGGGAGGTGTTGGGTTCCATCAATTTCTCGTCAAAGTGATATGCACTCAGGACAGATGAGGCGCGTCATCGGCGTGGACCCCCGTCATGGCGCTGGCGCACGGACAGGCGGACTTGGCCGCGGACGAACGGGGCGTCGCTCGGAGAGGGGATTGTACCCGCAGGGCCCCACCCCCAAAAGGCGTCGGCGAGCCCGCGTCGCGCCGCGTTTGCGCCGCGGATCCCCGCTCCATCGGCGTTCGCTGCCATCCTGCGCCGATGGCCTGGGCGCATGGTGCGAGACGAGATGATGCCCGGCGAAAAGGACGTTGATCCCCGCGGACATCCGGGCGGCCTTCTGGTCGTCTTGAGTCGCTCCTTCTCCCTCATGCGTCGTTGCTTGACCCATCAGGCCTGCGCGATCGGCTTGGTGGCCGTCGTCGCCTTGGCGACCTGCATCGGAATGGCCCTCGCCGCCGGGATCGCGCCTCCGATCGTCCAGGACGAGTTCAGCTATCTGCTGGCCGGCGACACCTTCGCCCACGGCCGGCTGGCCAATCCGCCGCACCCGATGTGGAAGCACTTCGAGAGCGTCCACATTCTCCAGCAACCAACCTACGCCTCGATCTACGCGCCGGCACAAGGTTTGATGCTGGCTCTGGGCCAGAGGCTCACCGGACATGCGGCCGTCGGCGTCTGGCTGAGCGTGTCGCTCATGGCGGCGAGCGTCTGCTGGATGCTGTGGGCATGGGCTCCGCCGGGCTGGGCCATCCTGGGCGGACTCCTGTCCATTTCACAGTTCGCGCTGTTCACGTCCTGGAGCCGCTCCTATTGGGGCGGGGCCATCGCCGCAGCAGGCGGGGCCTTGCTTTTCGGGGCCCTGCGCCGGTTGATCGACCGGCGGCAGGCCCGCGACGCCGTCGTCTTCGGCGTCGGGCTGATTCTCCTGGCCAACACCCGGCCCTTCGAGGGGTTCGTGGTTGGAGCGGTCGCCTCGGCCCTGCTGGCGTGGCGACTTGGGAGGCGCCGGGACCTGGCTTGGGGCGTCGCGCTGCGGCGGGTCGTCCTCCCGCTTGGGGCTGTGCTCCTCCTTGGGGCCGCTTGGACGTTGAGCTACAACTGGCGAGTCACCGGGAACCCGCTTCTCCTGCCGTGGAAGCTCCACTTCGAGCAGTATGGCACCGTCCATCCGTTTTTTTGGCAGGCGCCCCGGCCCGCGCCGGCCTACAACAACCCGGATCTGCGGATGATCTATACGGTCGATCAGCAGTTCGCCCAGAACCGCTTCCTGGAGCCGGGCGGCACCTGGCGCGCGGGGGCGCACAAGCTTTGGGTCCTCTACGACTTTTTCCTCGGCCCCGCCTTGGCCTTTGCGCTCCTCGCACTGCCGTGGGTGATCGTCAAGGACCGCTGGGTCCGTGCGGCCTGCGGAGTCTTGCTGGTGTTGGTTTGCGCAAACCTGGCCGTCCTGTCGACGTTCAGCCATTACGCGGCGCCGGGCGCGGCCTTGGTCGTCGCAGTGCTGGTCGCCTGCCTGCGCCGGCTCTGGCGCTGGCGGCCGGCGGGGCCCGTGGCCGTGGTGCTGATCCTCGCGCTCTCGGTGCCGGCGACCTTTCCCCGCTACCGGATGTACGGCATGGGTTATCGCTGGACGTGGGCCATGCAACGCCGCGAGTTGACCGATGCCCTGCTCGGCACGCCTGGCATGCACTTGGTTGTCGTCCGGGGCCAAATCCACCGTCCCGAACAGACGTGGATCGCAAACGCGGCCGACATCGACCACAGCCGCGTGGTCTGGGCGCGGGAGTTGAGTCCGGAACAGGACGCCCAGTTGCTGTCGTACTTCTACAATCGGACGGTTTGGGTCCTGGACACGGACGTCATCCCGCTCGAGCTGGTTCGCCGCAGGCGTTGAGCGCCGCCGGGGCCACCCAGGCAATGGTCGCGGACGACCCTTGCATGAGGCGCGTGGCGTCTGAAGCGCATGGCGGTATTCTTCCGTCATGCGACCCCTTCGATACTCCATCAACGTCACCTTGGACGGCTGCTGCGACCACCGCGCGATGCTCGCGGACGAGGAATTGCACCGCCATGCGATCAGGAACATCGAGCGGGCCGATGCTCTTCTCTTCGGCCGGGTGATTTACGAAATGATGGAGACGGCGTTTCGGCCGGCTCCGGGGGCGCTTCCGGGGGCGGGGGCGCAGGTGGGAACAAGGGCTGATTGGATGGAGCCCTTCGCCCGGACGATGAATGCGGCGAGGAAGTTCGTCGTCTCGAGCACCCTGGGCCGGGTCGATTGGAACGCGGAGCTTGTGCGCGGGGATCTCGCGACGGCCGTTGAGCGGCTCAAGCGGCAGCCGGGCAAGGGGCTGTTCACGGGAGGCGTGAAGCTGCCGATGGCGCTGGCGGAGCTGGGGTTGATCGACGAGTACGAGCTGGTGGTGCACCCCAGGCTGGCGGGCCACGGGCCGACGCTGTTCGCGGGGCTGTCGAAGGTGGTCGACCTGAGGCTCGTGGGCCGGGTGGAGTTCGCCTCGGGGGCGGTGGCGATGCGGTATGAGCCGAGGAGGTAGGCGCAGGGCGAAGGCGGCGTTTCGATCGCCGCTGCGGCGGCTTCGCGTTTGAAATCATGAAACCATATGGTATACTAAACCACATGGTTTTAGATCGATCCCCCCGGCTCGACCGCGTCTTCCACGCCCTGGCGCACCCCGCCCGCCGGGCGATCGTCTGCCAGCTCTCGGTCGGCGAGCGCAGCTTGAGCGAGCTCGCCTCCCCGCTGGAGATGACCTTCCCCGCGGCCACCAAGCACGTGCGGGTCCTCGAGGCGGCCAAGTTGGTCCGCCGCCGCGTCGTCGGGCGCGAGCACCGCTGCAGCCTCGTCGCCTCGCCGCTCAAGGAGGCGACGCTCTGGACGGAGCAGTTCCGCCGGAACTGGGAGGCCCGCTTCGAGGCGCTGGATTCGCTCCTCGAGGAGATGAAGGCCGAGGAGAAGTCTCGCCCCCGCCGCCGCTGAGCGTCCCGCAGGAAGTTTCCCCGTCTTCATGCCAATGCCAATGCCAATGCCAATGACAAGGACCACGCCATGAACCCCACAGGCCTCCAAGTCTCCACGCCCACCGACACCACGATCGTCCTGACCCGCACGTTCGACGCCCCTCGCCGGCTCGTGTGGGAGGCGATGTTCGTCCCGGCCAAGATGCGCCGCTGGATGCTGCCCCCGCCGGGATTCACCCTGACCACCTGCGTGTGCGAGCCCCGCGTGGGCGGCGCGCTGAGCTTGGCGTGGAAGAGCGCGGAGGCCGACCCGGCGATGACGCTCCAAGGCGTCTTCACCGAGGTGGTCCCGCACGAGCGGGCCGTCCACACCGAGAAGATGGCGTTGGGGTCCGGCCAGGAGATCGGCTCGCTGGTGGAGACGCATGAGTTCGCGGAGAAGGGCGGCGTCACCGCGATGCGCATCACGCAGGCGTACGAATCGAAGGAGGGCCGCGACGGCGCGCTCGCCTCCGGCATGGACCAGGGGATGGAGGCCTGCTACAGGCAGCTTGACGCGGTGTTGGCGAAGCCCGCCTAAGGCCGGCGGCGTAGCGCCGACGGCGCGGGGACGCGTGCCTTGCCGCGACCCCCTCACTGCAACAGCTTGCCGCCGTCGACGATGAGGTTCTGCCCCGACATGGCCGCGCTGGCGGAGGAGAGCAGGAAGAGCGTCACCGGCGTGATGTGCTCGGGCCCGAGCAGGAACTTGACGCATTGCGCGTCGAGCAGGGCCTGCTGGTCGGCGGGGGTGACGTGGTCGCGCAGTTGGCGGGGCGTCATGATCCACCCGGGGGAGAGCATGTTGACGCGGACGCCGCGCGGGCCCAGCTCGCGGGCCAGGGCGCGGGTGAGGCCGACGAGGCCCGACTTGGCCGCGGCGTAGAGCGTGAAGTCCGACAGGCCGATCATCCAATTCGTCGTGCCGATGTTGACGATCGCCTTGCCCTTGCCTGCGGCGAGCAGCGGGGCGGCGGCGCGGGCGGCGAGCAGGGCCGGGCGCAGGTTCGTCGCGACCATCCGGTCGAACTCCTCGGCCGAGGCTTGCTCGAGCGCGATCCGGGGATCGATGGCGGCGTTGTTCACGAGGTAGTCGATCGCGCCGCGCCCGTTGTGCGAGCCCGCGGCGGCGACGAGCCTCTCGATGGCCTTGGGGTCGCGCAGGTCGCAGGGGACGAAGTGGGCCCGCGGGCCGAGCTCCTTGGCGAGGGTGTTCCCGGCGTCGATCTGGATGTCGGCGAAGAAGACGTCGCAGCCCAGGCCCGCGAGCGTCTGCACGAGGTGGCGCCCCATGCCGTCGGCCCCGCCGGTGACGATGGCGACGCGGTCGGCGAAATCGCGCGGGCTGGCGAGGGAGTCGGCGGCGTGGGGCATGGGCGGGGTTTCCGGGGGCCGTGCATTCGCGTCGGCGGGGCGTGGGTGGACAGCGTAAACGACGCGGGCGTAGAGTAGCAATGCGAGCGGTTGAAATGACTGGTTTCGCGGGGATCACCCGCGGGACGCAAGTGAATCGCCTCTTGAATCGGACCTCCCATGCCCTCGCCCATGCCAAATTGGTTCCCCAATCCTCCGCTCTTGCGCAAGCCCGGGCTCTTCATCACCGCGACCGACACGGGCGTGGGCAAGACGACGATCACCTGCGCCATCGCGCGGGCCCTTCGCCGGGAGTCGCAGCGGATGCGGGTGGGCGTCTGCAAGCCGATGGCGACCGGGTGCAGGCGCGACCGCGAGGGGCTGGTCAGCGAGGATGCCGAGGCGCTGGCCCACTTCGCCGACTGCCGCCAGCCGCTCGACGTGATCAACCCCGTGCGCTACGTGCTGCCGGTGGCGCCGGCGGTCGCGGCCGAGGCGACGGGCGAGCCGATCGACCGCGACGCGATCGCGCGCAGCCTGACGTTGCTGGATGAGTCGAGCGACGTGGTGCTGGTCGAGGGCGTGGGGGGCGTGATGGTGCCGATCGACGGGCGTCATCCGCGGGTGACGGTGCTCGACCTGGCCGCCTCGCTGGGCTATCCCGTGCTGGTGGTCTGCCGGGCGGGGCTGGGGACGCTGAACCACACGAGCATGACGGTGCGCCTCCTGCGCGACGCGGGCTGCATGATCGCGGGCGTGGTGATCAACGGCTACGTCGCCGACACGTCGCTGAGCGAGAGCGCGCTGGCCGACGCGTCGATGGTGAGCAACCGTCGGTGGATCGAGAAGATGACGGGCTTGCCGATCCTGGCGGTCTCGCCCGCATGCCCCGTCGAGGAGGTCGTGCCGCACCAGGCGAAAATCCCGCCGGCGATCCTCGACGCGGTGGCGTTGACCTACTGGTCGGACGTCGCGGGGGCGCCCACCAGCGGCGTCTGAGCGGGGCGATTGGGTGAGCCGGGGGAGCGCGGAGTCGCGCTGGAGCCCTGGTCGCGCGGGTTCTTGAAGACGTCCTCGCCCGATCGGCGGAGCCCCTTGAGCGAGCGCACCTGCACCTGCGGGTCCATCAGGGTGCCACCCACGTGGATGCTGACGATCTCGTCCTTGAGCAGGTCGATGACGTCGGTGATCGGGCCGAGCTTGATGCCGCCGCGGTTTCGGCTGGTCAGGTCGAGCGACAGCCGGCGGTCGCTCAGCCGGATCGCGCCGTCGCCGCCGATCTGGAGATTCGGCGACTCGAACCGCAGCGTGTCGACGCGGATGATGTCGCCCTCGATGCGGTACTCGGCCAGTGCGGTGTCGAACGACCGCGAGGTCGGCAGGCTCAGGTTGAGGATCTGCAGCATCGCCAGGGCCATGGGCAGCTCGTAGAGCTTCGCCTCGCGCACCTCGACCTTGCCGCGGCCGCGGCGCTGGCCGACGTCGCCGTTGACGCCCTCGATGCTGAGGTTGGCCGCGACGTTGCCGGTGCTGGTGGGGCGGGTCGCCGCGGGGCGCGTGGCGGAGTCGTTTCCGCTCCCGGGGGCGGGGGCGGTTGCGGGAGTCGAGGCCATGGGGTGGATCAGCGGATCGAGCGCGACGTCGGCCAGGTTGAGCGTCATGCGGAACGGCTGGCCGGCCCCGACGCCCACGACGCCCTCGCCCGTGAGCGTCCCGCCGTACATCGAGCCGTTGAGTTGGACGATCTTCAGCTCGTTCTTGGATTCGCCGCTGAGGAGGCGGACGGCGAGCGACTCGACGCGCCGCTGCGCGAGGCGCAGCTGCGGGGCCAAGATCTTCAGGTCGAGCCGGGGCCAGTCGTTCTTGGGCGAGTAGGGGGCGGGGACGAACGCGGCCACGTCGAGGTCGGCCTCGAGCTCGGTGATGGCGGCGGTGATGTCGGCCTTGCCGTTGGAGAGGTGGACCTTGCCCTTGAAGTCGGTCACGTTGCCGGCGGTGGCGTCGGGGTGGTAGACGAGCTTGCCGCCGCGGAGCTGGTAGGCGCCCTCGAGCTCGATGCCCTTGATCGCCTTCTCGACGCCGGGGGGGAAGAGCTTGAGCGCCTCGCCGTGGGTCTGGCGGTCCTCGAGGTCGATGGTGAGCTCGCCCCCGCGGGGCTTGTCGCCCTGGGCCTGGAAGCGCAGCTCGCCGTCGGCGCCGATGCGGGCCTCGCCCACCGAAGCGCTCCAGCCTTGGAGGCGCAGCCCACGGTCGTCGACGAGCATCTTGCCCTTGATGTCCTTCAAGTCGACCGGGCCTTGGCCGAGGTTGACGCCCAGCCAGCGCGGGCGGACGTCGATCACGAAGTTGGAGGGCTTGCCCGGGTTGGTGCCGTAGCGCAGCGAGCCATCGACCTCGCCGCGGAGGTCGTAGGTGGCGAACATCTTGCGCACTTGGTCGGCGCGGGCCTTCTCGGCCGGATCGCCCTCGGAGGGGAGCAGGTCGAGCAGCGGGTCCTTGAGGTTGATCTCCGTCGCGTCCACCGTCATGTCGAACGCGGGCTTGTCGCCCTCGAAGCGGGTGCTGCCGGTGACGTGGAGCTTGGATTTCCCGTGCATCGCCTGGGCGTCGACGATGTCGAACTGCCCGCGGCGGATGTCGATGGTGGCCGCCATCTTCTCCAAGTCGAACCGCCCGCCCATGGGTCGCGCGGAGGCATTGACGGTCTGCGTGCGGAAGGCGAAGTCGATGCCGCCCGTCTTGCCGCGGACGACCCCGCCCGAGATGTCGAACTTGCCTTGGATGCCGAATTGGGCGAGCCAGCGGTCCTGCGGTGGGGCGATGGCCGCGAGCAGGAAGGGGTCGACCGGGACGTTCACGCCCAGCACCTTCACGTTGGGCGTGAGGCCCGTCTCCTCGTCGAAGCCGACCTGCCCGTTGACGCTGGCGACCGCGCCGGTGGGGCCGCGGACCTCGACGCCGTCGATGGTCACCATGTTGGGCTCGATGCGCAGCTTCCCGCGGGCGAGCCCGAGCGGGTAGGGCCAGGCCGACATCACCGCCTGCCCGCCGGTGACCTGCACGTCGACGACGGTGGTGTACTTGGTCTCCTCGCCGAGCGGGCGCGAGAGGTCGACGGTGAGGTTGATCCGGCCGCCCAAGTCGAAGACGGGGATGTTCGTGAGCTTCTTCGCTTCGGCGATCTGCTTGACGACCGCCGCGAGGGCGACGGGCTCGGCGGGCCGGGTGGCCTCGAGCCGGCGGCGCTGCTGCTCGAGCTGCTCGACCTGCAGGCGGCGCTGCGTGGCGAGCTCGGTGGTCTGGATGAGGTTGAGGCCGACGAGGCGCTTGTGCTGGTCGGGGTCGGCGAAGAGGCGCAGGGCGGCCGCCTGTTTGGGGGCCATGGCGTTGCGGAGGTGCTCGTCGACGGGGAAGTCGATGGCGGTGATGACCGCGTGGACCATCGCGCCGTCGCCGGGCGGGCTGATCACGCCGGTGATCGAGAGCTTGCCGCCCGTGGGCCCCTTGCAGGTCATCGAGGCGATCTCGAGCTTCTCGTCGTTGAAGCGGATCTCGCCCTTGAGGTCGTGGACGGGGTAGGGGAAGCGGAAGTAGCGGCAGGAGCCGTTGGAGAGGAAGGCCGTGCCAGAGTAGCTCAGCTTGCCCGCGGGCTCCTTGCGCTCGACGCGGACGGTGGCCTTGACGGTGCCGGAGGGGGAGTAGCGGGCGTAGATGTTCTTGATGAAGTCGGGGAGGTTGGGGAGCGAGGGGGGCTTGGCGGGGACGTCGAAGGGCTCGATGCGGGCCGAGAGGGTGAAGGGGGCGTCCTTGTCGTAGCCGTGGATGTCGCCGTCGACGAGCATCGTGAGGCCTTCGACGCTTCCGCGGAGGTTCTCGATGGTGATCTTCTGGTTGGTGAGGTTGAAGCGCCCGCTGACGCCGCCGAGGCGGGGCTTGAGCGCGCCGTAGGGGAGGGTGAGCTCGGCGTCGCGCAGGTCGAGCACGGCGTGGAGGCCCAGGTCGCGCGAGTAGGCGAAGGAGACGATTGGCAGCGAGCCGGCGGGGTCGAGGTCGTCCCACCATTTGCGGAAGCGGGCGGGGAGGATGACGCGCTGCGGGGCGTCGAAGGAGAAGCGGTCGAGCCGGGCGGAGATGGCGAGCTTGTCGAGGTCGAAGTCGCCGCTGAGGGTGGGCCCGGTCTCGCCCCCGGCCAATTCCTGCTGGAGCTGGAAGTGGTAGCCGTGCGGGTCGCCGGGCTTGGCGGCGAGGCTTCCCCCGAGGCGGACGACGCCCAGCTCGTGGTACTCGCCGTTCTCGACCTGGCCGAAGATCACGCGCCCGCCGCGGACGCGCACCTCGGGCAGCTCGTTGGGCGGCTTGGTCGTCCGTCGCTCGAGGCGCTGGTAGGAGAACTGGTCGGTGGAGGTGTCCTCGGTGAGGTGGAGCGTGGGGTTGATGAAGACCAGCGAGCGGGCCCGGAACTTGCCGAACAGGAGGCTCCAGACGTCGTGGCGGACGAGGACCTCGTCGACGGTGAAGAGCGTGTCCTGCGGGTTCTTGTCGGGTGGGGCGGCGACGCGCAGTTGGCGCAGGTGGATCGAGCCGTCGAGCCCCAGGTGGGCGTCGGTGCAGTAGACGGGCGTGCCGATGGCGTCGGCGAGCATCGAGGCGCTGATGGCGGCGAGGCGGTGCGGGCGGGTGAGGTAGAAGAAGGTCGAGACGAGGGAGATGAAAAGGATCAGGACGACCAGGAGGATTCGCCGACGCCACCGGCGGGTCCGGCCGAAGCGTCCGAAAAGGTGGCGGTAACGGCGAAGGCGCATCGGCGATCCGGGGGGCGGGGGACCGGGGAACGGGGGACCGGGGAACCGGGGGCGGGAAGGCGTTGGAGCCGCGGCCGGCGCGGCCACGAGTGCTCCGAATACATCGTATCCCGGCGGGGGGATCGGGGCGCGGGGTTGAGGCTCGGGCCAAAGGGTAGGTGAACGACGTTGCCGTGGGCCTTGGGCTTCGCGATTCTGCCCGGCGTTACCGACAACTTCCTCACGTTCGAGTCGGCCTTGTTTTCCCGGAATTCCGACGCGATAAGATACCCTCATGTCCTCCGCCCCCAGCCGCCCCAAGTTCAACCCCGAACGCGTCGACGTCGGCAAGCTTTTCGACAAGCTGCCGCCCCACGCCCTCGAGGCCGAGTGCGCCCTCCTGGGCTCGATGATCCTCGATCCCCAGGTCATCGGCGACGTCGTGCAGATCCTCGCGGGCTCCGACGACTTCTACAAGCCCTCGCACGCCGCGATCTACCAAGCCCTCGTCGAGCTCTACGACCAAAACCAAAACGTCGACATGGTCCACCTCGTCGGCCGGCTCAAGGACCGCGGCGAGCTCGAAGCCTCGGGCGGGCTCGACTACCTCCTCTCCCTCGTCGAGTCCGTCCCATCCGCCGTCAGCGGCCCGCTCTACGCCCGGCTCGTCAAGGAGAAGTCGCTCCTCCGCAAGCTCATCGACTCCGCGGGGCGCATCCTCCAACGCGCCTACACCAGCAGCGACCCCGTCGAGGAGATGCTCGACTCCGCCGAGCAGGAGATCTTCCAGCTCGCCGAGTCGAAGACCACCAACGAGGCGACCGACCTCAACACGCTCCTGCAGGAGACCTACGCCAAGCTCGAGTCGCACGACGGGCGCATGGTCACCGGGCTCGAGACCGGCTTCTTCGAGCTCGACGAGATGACCAGCGGGCTGCAGAACGGCGAGGTCATCATCGTCGCGGCGAGGCCGAGCATGGGGAAGACCGCGCTGGCCGTGAACATGGCCGAGCACATCGCCGTCAACACCAAGCAGCCCGTCGTCATCTTCAGCCTGGAAATGAGCAAGCTCCAGCTCGCCCAGCGTCTCCTCTGCTCGCGCAGCACCGTCGACTCGCAGCACCTGCGGCGGAACATGCTCAGCGACGACGAATGGCAGAAGCTGCAGTCGGCCGTGGGCCAGCTCAGCGAGGCCCCGCTCTTCATCGACGACACGCCCGGCCTCTCGTTGCTCGCCCTGCGCGCCAAGGCCCGCCGGCTCGCGGCCCGGCATCACATCAAGCTGATCGTCATCGACTATCTCCAGCTCATGTCCGGCCCGCGGGCCGACTCGCGCGAGCAGGAGGTCTCGGGCATCTCCCGCGGCATCAAGGCCCTCGCCCGCGAACTCAACGTGCCCGTCATCTGCCTCTCGCAGCTCAACCGCGGCCCCGAGGCCCGCGAGGGGCACCGCCCGCGCATGAGCGACCTGCGCGAATCGGGCTCGATCGAGCAGGACGCCGACATGGTGCTGATGCTCCACCGCGAGGACTACTACCACCGCGGCGAGGAAGGCCACGTCGACGACAACACGGCCGAGCTGATCATCTCCAAGCAGCGAAACGGGCCCACGGGGACGGTGAAACTGCACTTCAATTCCGCGACGACACGCTTCGGCAACCTGCAGGGCGGCTCCGGGGGCGGCGGCGGGGGGTATTGACTCGTGAAGCCGGGCTTCGCGCGGGCCGGAATCGCCGCCAATCCGCGTTACACTCCTTCGTGATGACCACCACGCCCGCCAATCTCCATGGCCGCCGCGCGACCCGTGGGCTCCGCCCGTTCCTGCTCATCCCCAAGGTGCTCTGCGTGGCCGTGTATTTCGGCGGCGTCGTCGCGGCCCTGGCGCTCTGGCTCATGCGCGGCCGCCTCGGGCCCGCCAGCGCGGTCTCCTCCGTCGACATGATCCTCCGCTGGGTCTGCTTTCCGGCCTTGCTCGGCACGATCGCCTTCGGGCTGCTGCTCTTCCTCCAACATCCGCGCGAGTTCGCGCGGATGCGCTGGTGGCGGGCGAAGATGCTCTGGCTGCTCGTGAGCGTCGCGCCCGGGGCGTGGATCGCGCTCCACGGCCTGGCTGACCTCCGCGACATGGGCTTCGCCGGCGGCGCGGTGCAGGACGCGGTCTCCGAGGTCGCGGGGGCCTTGGGCGGCGAGGGAGCCTCCATCGGCTTCGTCTCGGCGAAGGTCTCCGCCGGGCGCGTCACGCTGGGGCTGAGCCTCTTGGCGATCAGCGCGGCCGCGCTCATCATCCTCGGCCGGCAGAAGCCCCGGCTCGGGCAGAACTGGGCGCTCTCCTCGCCGCGGAACGCCGCGGGCGGCTCTGACTCAGCTTCGTCCACCACTCCACCCTCCAACCCGGAATCCAGTCGATCATGACGTCGTATCAGTGGTTTTCCTCGCGTCGGACGAATCAGCGGGCCATGGCCGCGATGGCGATCGCGGGCTGGGCCTTGGTCGCGTCGATCGCCGCGGCCCTGCCGGGCTGCAGCAATCCGTTCTTCTTCGACCCGCGGGTGGGCACGCAGGCGGCGCCGCCCGATTTCTCGCTCGAGGTGCAGACGGAGGGGGACATGCCCGACAACGCCCGGACGCGATACGTCCTCGAGGCCAACCGCCGGCTGCGCGCCTCGCGCGGCAAGGGCGCGGGCTACCAATCCGCGCCCGCGGCCGTGCGGGCGCTCGAGCCCGCCGAATTCTCCGGCCTCTACGTGATCGTCCGCGACGAGCGCCTCATCGACCTCGCCTCGCCCCAGCCCAGGTCCGTCGTCGACGCGCCATTCAACGCCGGCCCCGCGCGCGTGCGCGTCACCATCACCGCCCGCGGGCGCACGAACCATTACGTCGTCCTCGCCGCCGACTCGCCCGCGACCGACAAGCTGGCCGCGCGCTTGGCCGCGCTGGCCTTCCCAGCCCCCGGACCCGCCCCCGCCCCCGCCCCCGGAGCGGGAACCCAGGAGTCGCCCCGCCCGTGAAACAGACCCCTCCGCACGTTCGCCATTCCGCAGCTCATCGCGTCGCGTTTTTTGGCTTGGTCGCCGCAGCCTTCGCCGTGGCCCTCGCCGCGCTGGCGACCCCCGGCTGCGCCTCCATCCCCAGCGAGCCCGGCTCACCCGCGCCGCCCCGCCTCTCCCTCTCCTTCCGCGCCGCCCGCACCGACGGCAAGCTGACGTACTTCGAGATCGCCAAGGACGGGCAGCTCTCCTTCGCCGGCGGGCGCGACGCGATGCACGGCAGCGCCCAGCCCGTCGTTATCCTCGCGCCCGAGCAGAGACAGGCCGTGTGGGACATCATCACCCGCAACCGACTCCTCGACGCCAAGGGCACCTTCCTCGCCAAGGCGACCACGGTGACCTACGACCTGACGATCGACCCCGGCTCGGGCAGGCACACCCTCCGCAGCATCGACGAGGAAACCCCCGGGCTGGCGGAGCTGCAGAAGACGCTCTTCGAGTACCAGGCGAAGGTGCGCTACAAGATCCCGGGGCTGAAGCAATGACGGCCCGGGCCTGACGCCGTCCCCCGCCCGTCCCCCGCCCCGTGTATACTCCGGGGTTCTCCATCCCCCGCTCCGGAGCATGCGTCGATGTTCAAATTCCTGCGCCAATACCAGAACTGGATCCTCGCGGTGGGCGTGACGATGCTCATGCTCGTCTTCCTCATCGAGGTCCCGCTCAGCACATCCTTCCGAGGCGACGCTGAGTCGCAGGCCATCGGCACGATCAATGGCGAGAAGATCCGCCTGGGCGACCAGCGGGCCGCCGACGCCGAGATCAACGTGCTGGGGAGCATCAACCAGCTCCTCGCGCAGGGCGGCGGCTCCGAGAAGGCGCTGCAGTGGCTGCTGATGGTGCGCGAGGCCAGGAGCATGGGCCTCGACGTCAGCCGCGACCAGATCGAGCAGCTCAAGCACACATTTCTGGGCGAAGAGGAGACGCAGATCCAGGCGGCGGCCAAGCTGGGCGTCTCCATGGGGACGATCGACACCGCCATCCGCCACTGGGGCATGGTGCAGCAGATGCAGGAGATGATCCTGGGGCTGGGCCACCTGGCCTTCAACGAGCGGATCGCGATGTACGGGCAGGCGATGCAGTTCGCCCAGATGGGCTACATGCCCGGGGCGATGATGATCCTCGAGGGCACGCGCGGGAAGCCTCGCGTGAGCGAGCCGTTGCTGCTGCACTTCGTGCAGGAGCAGCAGGCGACGGTGGAGATCGCGGCCTTGGCGATCCCCGCGGAGCGCTACCTCTCGCAGGTCAAGACCGTGCCCGACGAGATCGCGCAGGGCCTCTTCGACAAATACCGCGACAAGCTCCCGGGCGAGACGGACTCCGCCTCCCCCAGCGACCCGGGCTATGGGCTGGGCTACAAGTCGCCCGACCGCGTCCGGCTCGAGTACCTCGCGCTGCCGTACGACCGTCTCCGCGCGAAGATCGACGTCGACGAGGCCGACATCCTCACCTACTACGACGAGAACAAGGCCGAGTTCCGCCCCGCGCCGCCCGAGCCGGGGGCGACCCAGCCCGCCGCCGCGCCGGCCGACCCGGCTTCGCCCGACGACGCCGCCCGCGCCAAGATCATCGACCGGCTCAAGGACCAGCGGGCCAACGACCTGGCGAACCGCGCCTTCAAGCTCGCGCAGTCGATCCTCAGCGAGGAGGTCCGCAAGCTCAAGGACGAGGGCGGATACCGCGTCGTCCCCGCCGACTTCAAGCCCGTCTCGCTCGAGTCGGTGGCGCAGCAGGTGCAGAAGCAGTTCGGCATCCTGCCCGACGTCCGCCGGGAGGACGACCGCTGGCTGGGCGCGAGCGACCTGCCCCTGCTCCCGGGCGTCGGGCGCAGCGCCGCGAACGGCCGCCAGTCCGAGCCCTTCGCCGCCTACGTGCTGAGCGCCAAGGAGATGTCGCCCAAGAGCGACAACCCACTGGTCGCGCTGCGGCTGCAGGTGGGCGTGGCGAGCGTGCCGACGATCGGCATCGACCAGTCGCGGTACCTCTTCCGGCTGATCGCCGCGGAGCCCGCCCGCGTGCCCGCGTCGCTCGACGAGGTGCGCGAGAAGGTCAACGCCGACGCCCGCCGGCTCGCCGCCTTTGAGCTGCTCAAGAAGGACACGCCCCGCTGGGCCGAGCGCCTGCAGAAGGAGAAGCTCGACGCGATCGCCAAGGAGATCGGCCGCAGCGTGATCACCCCCGCCCCGTGCCGCCGCCGCGACCTCAACGCCGGCGGGCAGGCCCCGCAGATCGACGGCGTCGGGCGCGACGCCAAGTTCGTCGACAGCGTCTTCGCCCTCGCCCGGGAGGCCTTCGCCCGCGGCCCGATCGAGTCGGCCCCTGCGGCGCAGCGCAGCCGGGCGATCGCCTCCGACGCGAGCATGGCCCTCTACCTCGTCCGCGTCGACGGCTTCAAGGCGATCACCCGCAAGGACTACGATCGCATGGCGTCGAACCCGCTCCTGGTCGGGTCGATGCAGCAGTTGATCGCCCCCCTGGAGAAGAACGACGACCCGTTCACCATCGCGGCGATCAAGAAGCGCCTGGGCTTCGTCTCGGCGCATGCGGAGAAGGCGGAGGAGGAGCCCGCGCCGAAGCCCGCGAAGTCCTGATCGCCGACATCGACGCAACGTCAACGGAAAAACAAAAGCCCAGGCACCGCGTGCCTGGGCTTTTTCCTTTGTCTGCTCTTGGGCTCTTGAACGTCCGACCTCTCGGAGCTCACCCCACCGTCGAGCCCGCGGGCACTTCCTTCCCGGGCTGGAGCAGGACGACGTCGGTGATCTCGGGCACGCCCCCGACGCTGGCGGCGAGCAGCATCCCGTTCGACTCCTCGCCGCGCATCATCCGCGGGGCGAGGTTCGCCACGATGATGATCTGCCGGCCGACGAGGGCCGCGGGGTCGGGGTGGTACTTGCGGATGCCGGCGCAGATCTGCCGCTTCTCGCTGCCCAGGTCGATCTGCAGCTTGACCAGCCGGTCGGCGTTGGGGTGGGGCTCGGCGGCGATGATCGTCGCGACGCGCAGGTCGATCTTGGCGAAATCCTCGATGTTGATCGTCGGCTTGATGTCCATGGGGCGCGTCCTGTGGGCTTGGGGGGTTCGGGTGTGGCCGCGCCGGCCGGAAAACGGGGGCGGCGGGGCTGATCGGGCTGATCGGGCTGAAGAAGATACCGCATCCCCGCGGGGCAAGCGACTGGCCGGAATCGGAGCGGGGCCTCTATTTCCGGACGTTGAAGGGCATAAGCACAATTGCCCGTGACAATTCCGTTCCGCCCGCCTAAACTGTGGCGTCTCGTGCGCCGAGGATACGAGTTGCCGGCCTGTCGGATTCGTGACGCGGCTTCGGCTGCGTGGCTCCGATCCCTTTCCGGGCATGTCCGTGCGACTGGGTCAACAATGAAGGCTCCCATGAAATCTTCGGGTTCCGCCCCCTCCACGCCTCCATCCTCCGCTTCCGGGGCCGCCCCCGCCCCCGGAGCGGCCCCTGCCGATTGCACGCAGGCCCTCTTCATGAGCCACGGCCTGCGCTGCACGCAGCAGAGGAGGGCCCTCTACGAAGCCTTGGCCGCGAAGCCCTGCCACCCCACGGCCGACCACCTGTTCCAGGAACTCTGCGAGAACGGGCACAACATCAGCCTCGCGACGGTCTACAACACGCTCGAAGCCTTCTGCCGCGCGGGCGTCGCCCAGAAGCTCACCGGCAACGGGGCCTCGGCCCGCTACGACGCCTGCGTGCACAACCACCTCCACGTCGTCGACCAGAAGACCGGCACCGTCGCCGACGTGCCCGATTGCCTCGGCAACGAGCTGCTCAAACACCTGCCCAAAGAGGTGCTTGCCGACTTGGAGACGAGGCTGGGATTCAAGATCGAGCAGGTGCAGATCGAGTTGCTGGGAAGGTTCGTCGAGTAGAGGTCGAAGATAGAAGTCGAAGCGTCGGAAAATGGAAAACCCAGGCACGCGGTGCCTGGGCTTTGTTGTTTCATGGGGACGTCGAGTTGGGTCGCGCGGGTTTTCTCCCATCAGGCGCAGCCTGATCAGAGACGGGGACTGTGTCCCCGAAGGTGGAGCGAGGCGGTACTCCGCCGCGCGACGTGCGGGCGTCGTTGACGCCTTCAAAAGCAAATGACGCGCTCGGCAAGGATGTGGGTGGCGCAGGCCTGACGCGAGACCACGCGGTTGCTGGCGGCCGGCGATTCGCGCGGGCGGAGTACCGCCTGCGCCCGGCCTTCGGACACACAGTGTCCGTCTCTGATCAGGCCGCGCCTGATGAGACAAGACCCGCGCGCTCCGCCGTGACATGGTGGCGGAAAGCAAGCAGCCCCCACATCAGATGTGCATCCGCCGCGTGTAGATCAGCCATTCCACAAGCATGACGCCCAGCGCCGCCCAGGCGAACCAGCGCCAGACCTCGCGGCGGGTCGTGGTCTCGGCGCTGACCGCGGCGACGGCCTGCCCGGCGACATGCACGTCGGGCGCGGGGCGGATGTCGCTCTCCTCCAGGCTGAGCAGGTTCACCGGCAGGCGGTCCCACGCCGGGGCGACACGGCTGTGGTCGGCCAAGTAGACCCCCGCGCGAGGGAAGGGGGGCAGCACCGCCCGCCCCTGCGCGACCGGGGCCTTGAGCGACGTCGGCCCACGGTAGACCACTTCGCTGCCCGAGGCGGTGATGACCGCCGTCTCGCCCGGGCGGAAGCCGCGCCCGGCCTCGCCCTGCCCGCCCAGGCCCAGCCAGGGGAGCGTGTTGCTCATGAAGACCGGGAAGCTGACCTGCATCGGCCAGGTGCGGGCCTGCGCGAGGTCGAAGCTGGTGAAGACGAACCGCTGGTTGTCGATGGTCATCATGCCCATCACCGGGCCCGACTGGCAGGTCGCGAGGACCTCCGCGCCGTCGGGCAGCACCAGCCGGCCTGGGCTCTCGATGGTCACGTCCTGCATCTCGACGTAGCGCAGCAGCGCGTGGTCGCGGCGCCAGTCGAGCACCGGCTGCGTGCCCAGGCTTTGGCTGCTGGGCGGGAGGATCTTCAGGCCCGGGGCCGGGGGCGTGGAGGCGAAGAAGAGGGCGTCGATCGGCGGGCGCGACTTGGGCGAGAAGCGGTCGAAGACGATCACGTCGAAGCCCTCGGCCCCCATCGGCGAGGGATCCCACCCGCCGCGGCGCAGGAGCTGCGGGTCGCGCCGCTCGTAGTCGCCGGGCTGCATCGCCACCACGCGGCGGACGCCCGCGGCCTTGATCGCCTGCTCGAGGAAGCCGTTGCCGGGCGAGACGAGCAGCACTCGCAGTTGCCGGGGCTCGGCGATGAGCAGGCCCGCGCGGTCGTCGGCGGGGAGCATGTCGGGGCGGTCGTGGGACACTTCGACGTTCGCGGCCCCGGGGAGGTCGAGCTCGAACTGGGCCGACTGGGTGCCGGGCTCGCCGGTGGAGGATGAGACGGCGGGGATGAAGGTGTGGATGACGTGGCGGGGCGAGCCATCGACGCGGAGGGTGAGGTTGAGGTCGGCCCGGTCGGAGCCGAAGTTGGCGAGGCTGACGAGGATCTGGACGGCCTCGGGCTTGCGGAAGTCGCGTCGCGCGGCGAGGCCGACGATGCCGACGTTGTCTGCCGGCGCGGGAATCGCGGCGGCGGATGATGCGGAGGAAGCCGGCGCGGAGACGGGCGTCGCCGCGAGCCCGGTTCCCGTGGGCAGGGCGGGCCCGCCGATGCGGACGAAGTGGAACTGGGCGTTGCCGATCTTGAAGTCGGTCCCCGCCTGCACGCGGCCGTCGCTGAGGAGATAGAGGTCGAGCGGCGGGGCGTCGGGCTGGTTGGCGACGGGCTCGATGAGCCGCAGCGCGGGCTCGAGGCGTGTGGGCTCGTCGGTGGGCTCGATGGCGCGGATCGCGGCGCGGAGCAGGCCCGCGTCGGTGGTGAAGGGCTGGACGACCTGCGTGCGCTGCGCGAAGGCGACGACCATCGCCCCGCCCGGCGCGGTGGTGGGGAGATCGTCGACGAGCTTGAGGGCCGCGAGCTTGGCCGCCTCGAGGCGGGTGGGGGCGGCGTCGGTGGCGTTCATCGAGCCCGAGCGGTCGATGAGGATGACCATGCGCTGCCCGGCCTTGCCCGCCTGCTGGTAGGTCGGGCGGGCCAGCGCGAAGAGCAGGGCCAGGAGGATGAGCAGTTGCAGGAGGAGCAGCAGGTTCCGCCGGAGCCGCTGGAGCGGGGCGTTGACCTCCATGTCCTGCACGGCCTTGCGCCACAGCAGCGTGCTGCTGACCTCGACGATCCGCCGGCGGAGCTTGAGGAAGTAGAGCGCCACCAGGGCCGGGATGAAGACGGCGGCGGCGATCGCGGCGGCGAAGGGGGCGAGGAAGGTCATCCCAGCAGCCCCCGCTCGCGCAGGTATCGCAGCACCATCGCCTCGAAGGGGACGGAGGTGTCGCTGAGCATGTACATCATGTCGCGGCGCATGCACTGCTCGCGGATGCCCTGGCAGAAGGCCTCGAGCGTGGCCTTGTAGCGCTTCATCAGCGCGGGCGTGATCGAGACTTCCGTCGTCTGGCGGTCCTCGAGGTCGCGCAGGGCCAGGTCGCCCACGAGCCCGTTGGCGGCGGGGTCGATCTCCTGGGGCGAGAGGATCTGCAGGACGTAGACGTCGTAGCGGTCGGAGGCGAGGTAGCGCAGGGCCGAGGCGAGGTCGCCCTTGTCGAGGAAGTCGCTGATGAGGACCACGATGCCCTTGCCCTTGACGGTCATGGCGAAGCGCCGGGCGGAGGCGGCCAAGTCGCCCGCGGCCGAGGCGGGCTGCAGGCCGTCGAGGAAGTCGAAGACCTGCGGGACGGGGCGTCGCCCCCGGAGGTTGGGCAGGTGGCCGACGATGGTGTCGGCGAAGGCGCAGACGTTCACGCGGTTGTAGTTGACCAGCCCGATGTAGGCGAGCGCGGCGGCGAGCCGCTTGCCGCAGAGCAGCTTGTCGGGCTGGCCGTAGCGCATGGACTTGGAAACGTCGAGCAGGACGGAGAGCGCGAGGTCCTCCTCCTCCATGAAGAGGCGGAGGAAGAGCTTGTCGAGCCGGGCGTAGAGGTTCCAGTCGATGTGGCGGAGGTCGTCGCCGGCGACGTACTGGCGGTAGTCGGCGAACTCGACGCTCTGCCCGCGCATCTTGGAGCGGCGCTCGCCCTTGAGCTTGCCCGCGAGGATCTTGCGCGAGAGGACGTCGAGCTGGTCGAGCCGGCGCATGAAGTCGCCGGTGAGCAGCGCGTCGGGGTCGGAGGCGACCCCGGTCGAGGCAGGTTGGGCGCCCAATCGCTCGGCCATGGCGGTCGCATCCCAAGCGGTGACGAGGGTGGGCGGCATGGGCCGTCCACCTTCGTCATGACGTCAGGAGTTTACTCCGCTCAGGGCACGCAGGCGACGGCGGGGCTTCCGTTCGGGCAGATCGGGACGACGCGAATCTCCTGGCCTTCTTCGGTCGGGAATTCGACCCAGGCCTTGCCCCCGGGCCTGAGGACTTCCAGTTCGGGCTCCCACACGTTGGCGTCGAGGTCGTTGAGGTTGTCGTAGTAGGGATGTTCCGCCGTGAAGGCCGGCTTGAACCGCTCCAGCCAGGCGATCATGCGGTCGGTGGGGTTTCTGCAGTCGCCGCAGGAGAAGACCATCGCCCGCACGCCGGCGGGTTCGGCGCCCGGCGCGGCCCCGGGCACGGCGATGGGAGGGAGACGTTCGATCCTGGCGGGGAAGAGCTTGCCGGTGTTGAGGTCGTAGTAATAGGCCTGCGCGACAAGGGCTGGCTGGGGGCGGAACTGGATGTAGAAGGCGACGCAGGCGGCCACAAAGGCGATCGCGCCCACGACGAGGCGGGTGTTGCGTGGCTTGGGCAGGTCTTCGCTCATGGAAAACGGCGTCCAAGAATGCGGCAGTGGAGACGGGATTTGGGCCGGCTAGGCGGCGGAGGAGCGCCGTTGAGGCCGCCGCCGCACCCGCGGCGGGACATCGTCCCGGACACGGGTGTGGCGGAACGTGATCAAGCGTCAGGGCATTGCCGCGCCACGTCTTGCCGGGTGGTCAGGGCTTGCCGTTGCTCCGGCCGTTGTTGAAGTCGATGGCGGCGAAGTAGTAGGAGAGCTTGAATCCGGCGCTGGGCAGGGGCTGGTTGGAGCCGTCCAGCGGCGCGGGGGCGGCGGTGGGCTGGACGGTGGAGCAGGTCACGCCGTCGTTCATGGCGGCAGAGGCGTTGGTGGTGTAGCGGCCGCGGAGGAGGTCCTTGTCCTTCCAGAAGAAGACCGAGCCGTCGCCCCACATGATGTTCCCGCCGCCGAGCTGGGAGTGGAAGGCGTATTGGTTGCTGCCGGTGTTGTTGGTCACGCCCTTCTCGGCGACGAGGGCCTTGTTGTTCTTCCCGTCCATGCTCATGCGGAGGTATTTGTTGTTGAAGGTGGTGCCGTTGCCCCAGACGGACCCGACGTCGGGGACCAACCCGCTGCCGAAGAGGGTGGCGCCGTCGTAGGCGAGGTGGGTGGCGTCGGGCATGTAGGCGTAGTCGGCGCCGCGGTATCCGTAGGAGCCTTGGTAGTCGTTGTTGGTGGCCCCGCCCGCGCCGGTGCTCACGACGCAGCCGCGCCAGCCGCCGCCGTAGCCGCCGCCGTGGTTGGTCTGCCAACTCGCGTCGAAGCCGGCGTTCCAATTCTTCCTGACGATGGGGTCGATGTAGCTCTTGTCGACCGCGGCGGCGGTGGCGCGGTTGTTGACGAGCTGCGTCTCGTTGGGGCAGAGCAGTTGGTCGATGCCGGCCAGATAGCCGGCGTCGTTGAACTGCATCGCGGCGACGGCGGCGGCGCCGCCGCTGACGTTGGTGGTGTTGTTCGTCACGGCGCCGCTGATGAGTTGGCCGAGGCCCACGGGCGCGTTCACGCGCACCCCGCCGGACAAGAGGGCCAGCGGCTGGTTCGCGTCATTGGGATCCCGCTGCCGGCTGGTCATCACGACCCAGCCCGCGTGGGGGATGACGGTCAGGTCGGTGTTGCCCGCGTTGGGCGTCTCGTTGGGCGAGCAGTCGTTGTAGTCCGCCGCGTAGACGTAGATCATCCGCCCGATGCCCTGCAGGCGCGTGCCGCACTGGGCCGAGCGGGCGACTTCCCGGGCGCTGCTCAGCGCGGGCAGCAGCAGCCCGACCAGCAGCGCGATGATGGAGATCACCACCAGCAATTCAATGAGCGTGAAACCCGGCCGAGACCCCCGGCGGTGGATGCAGGTACTCATGGCGCATCGCCTTTTGAAAAAAAATGAGAAAGGGTGTGGAACGCAACAAGGCTCTTTGGACAGTGAAATGGTGGACGGAGACTGGAACGACGTCTCCTGCAACGAGGGCCGTTTATACCGGTTCACCCCAAGCAACCCAACAGGGATTCATCCAAACGGCTCGTGATTCCACGGAAATGCCCCACGTGTCGGCCCGCGGGCGCGGAGCCATGGAAAGCCGATCAATCATTGATGATCCAAGTCCGCCGGAATGCAAGGCAGATCCGGGATTCCTTCATCCACGGCATGAATTGCGGGTGAATTATACCGCTTGCGCGCCGGACACCCCACCATCCCCATACGCCCTATTTCCTCACCGGCTCGCTGCCCACGCTCTCCATCACGTCGTTGAGGATCGCGTCGGTGGTCAGCCCCTCGGCCTGGCCCTCGAAGTTCAGCAGGATGCGGTGGCGCATCGCCGGGAGCGTCACGTGCCGGATGTCCTCGACGCTCACGTGCACGCGCCCGTCGAGCAGGGCCCGGACCTTCGAGGCCAGCACGAGCGTCTGCGCGGCGCGGGGAGAGGCCCCGAAGCGCAGGAACTGCCGCGCGAGCTTGGTCGCGTGCTCCCCGTCGGGGTGCGTCGCGAGCACGCAGCGCACGGCGTAGTCCTGCACGTGCGGGGCGATGAGCACCCGGCGGACCAGCTTCTGGAAGCGCACGATCGTCGGCCCGTCGATCACGGGCGAGATCGAGTCGACGTCGGAGCCCGTGGTGCGGTTGAGGATGGTGTGCATCTCCTCGCGCGTCGCGTAGCCGACGGTGAGCTTGAAGAAGAAGCGGTCGAGCTGCGCCTCGGGCAGGGGGTAGGTGCCTTCCTGCTCGATGGGGTTCTGCGTCGCCATCACGAAGAAGGGCTCGGCCATCGGGTAGGTCTTCCCCGCGACGGTCACGCTCCGCTCCTGCATCGCCTCAAGCAGGGCCGACTGGGTCTTGGGCGTGGCGCGGTTGATCTCGTCCGCCAGCACGATCTGCGAGAAGATCGGACCGGGCTGGAAGCGGAACTCGCGCTGCGCCGGCCGGCCCGGCTCGGCCTGCCCCTCGACGACGATCGTCGTGCCGGTGATGTCCGCGGGCATCAGGTCGGGCGTGAACTGGATGCGCCCGAACTTCAGCGAGAGCGCCTGGCTGAGGCTGCGGATCAGCAGCGTCTTGCCCAGGCCGGGAACGCCCTCGAGCAGCGCGTGCCCGCCGACGAAGAGGCAGGTGAGCACGCCGTCGACCACCGGAGCCTGGCCGACGATCACGCGCCCGACCTGCTGCCGCACCGCGGCGTAGGCCTTGCGGAACTGCGAGGCATCCTCCATGAGCTGCTGCTCGGTGGGAGCATTGGCGGAGGGGGTCGGGGACGGGTTGCCGGGTGCGTTGGCCATGGGAGGTCTCCTGAATCAATCATGCCCGAGCCGGGGGGCCGGGGGGGGAACCGGGGCTCAGGGTTGGTCGTCCTGGGTTGGAAGCGGGCCCGATGAGGCGTCGGAAGCGGGAGGCGCGTCGGGGTTGTGCGAAAGACGGTTGAGGCGGCGCTTGGTGTCGAGCAGGCGGCGCTTGGTTTGTTCGGGGCTGACGGGCGGAAGCGGCGCGACGTCGGGCGGCGGAGCGGGCGTCGCCCCGGCGGATTTGCCGCGGGCGGCTTGGCCCGTCGCGGCGGTGGCGGGCACGACCGGCGGACGGCTCGCGCGCGTGGCCGAGGCGGTGGCCGTCGTCGTGGCCGAGGCCGCCTGCGCTGCCTGTCTCGTCGCTTGGGGCGTCTTGGCAGTGATCGGCGCCGCGCCCGAACCGGCTCTCGCGCCGGCCGGCGCTTCGCCCACTTCGCGCCCGCGCTGGGCCTGCTCGGCCCGGGCCCGCAGCGTCGCGAGCGTGGCCTGCGCCTCGGCCTCGCGCCCGCGGATCTGCTGGCTCATGAGCGACGTCCGCAGCCGCAGCGACTGCGCCATGCGGGCGAAGTCCCACGCCACGCGCCTCGCCGCGACGTCCATCAGGAAGAGGACCAGCAGCAGCACCAGCAGCGGTCGCCAGAGCGGCTTGAACGCGGGCGTCGGCTCGAGGCCCGCCCGGTCGAAGAGCAGCCCCGCCTCTGGCTTGAGCGGGTCGAGCTCACGGCCGCCGGTGATCGCCGCGATCTGCCGGAGCAGGCCGGTGTTGGACGAGAAGCGGCGAAGCTCCGCCCCGGGGTTCCGCGTCGCGCCGCTGACGATGGCCGTGCGATGCCCCTTGGCGTCCTGCGTGAGCAGGCTGACGATGTAGTTCCCCTCGTCGCCCGCGGGCAGTTCCCCCTCGTACAGCGTCGGCCCGGTCTGGCGCAGGCTCATGCGCACCACCGACCCATCCGGGCGCAGGACCGACCCGACGACGCTCAGCCCCCCGGAATTCCCCGCGGCATTCCCGCTGGTGTTCCCCTTCGCGGGCTCTCCCGTCTCGATGCCCGACGCGTCGAGGCGCACGTGCAGCATCCCCTGGCGGACGGTGGTGAGCGTGTCGATCTCGACGCTTTGGGGCGGACGGGCGACCAGGCGCAGGGTGCGGCCCCAGAAGTCGGCGAACCGGCCCCAGTGCAGCCAGTCCGCCGCCCAGCGCGTCGTGGCGTCGGAGGTGAACGCGGCCGTGCGCCCCAGCCCAATCTGCCAATGGGCGAAGAGCGGCTCGCCGTCGGGCCCGAGCAGGGGCGTGAAGACTCGCGGGTCGAGCCTCTCGCCCGAGGGATCGCGCTTCGGGCCGGTCATCACCAGCCCGTTGAGGCTCGGCGCGGAGACGAAGCCTTCGAGGATCGGCGAGCCGGTGGGCATGATCCGCGGCAGGAACGGCTTCTCCTTGATGAGCGTGCGGCGGACGGTGCGAGTCTCCTTGATGAAGATCTGCGGGAGGTGCGAGGGATCGTCGACGGGGTAGAACGTGCCCTTGCCCTGCTCGGCGATCCAGCTCAGGATGCCTCCCTCGCCCACGCCGATGCCGATGGTGGTGACGGTGATCTTCTCGGCCCGCATCTTGGCGAGCAGCCCGGCGTAGTCGCCGCCTTCGCCGTCGCCGTCGGTGAGGAAGATCAGGTGCTTGGCGGAGGCCTCCTTGGCCTCGGGGGTCTGGAACGCGAGATAGGCCCCCTCGAGCGCCTTGTAGAGGCTCGTCCCGCCGCCGTAGGAAATGTGCCGGAGCGTGTTGACGATCTTCTCGCGGTTGGGCCCGACGGGCGTGGGGACCAGCAGCAGCTCCGCGTTGAAGTCGAATGCGATCAGCCCCACCAGGTCCTGCGGATGCAGGGCGGAGACCGCCAGGACCGCCGCTTCGACCGCGACGTCGAGCCTCGGTGGGGCCCCCGGATACGCCCGTTCGCTCATCGAGCCCGAGCGGTCGATCACCAGCATCAGGCAGCCCACCGGCAGCCGCGCCGTCGTGGGGATCTTGCAGTCCACGGGCATGATCCGGTCGATGGGCGTGTTGGTCCACCCGCCCGCGCCGAAGCTGTTGGGCCCGCCCACGACCAGGAGCCCGCCGCCCATCTCGGTGACGTACTTCGCGAGCATCTCCTGCTGCGAGGCGTTGATCGACTCCGCGGGGACGTCCTGGAACACCACGGCGTCGTAGCGCAGGAAGTCCGCGAGCGACGACGGCGCCTCCGTCGGGGGCAGCACGTCGACGAGCATCCCCAGCCCGCGGAGCGTGCGAGGCAGCGCCTTGCCGTCATCGCCTCCCACCGCGTCGACGAACAGCACCCGGCTCGCCCCGCGCACAAGCGTGAACGACTCCGCGCGGTTGTTGGCCGCGAGCGTGTCGAAGCCCTTGTCGGGCTCGAAGAGCGCCTCAAAGCGGTTGACCCCCGCGTAGTCCATAGGCATCTCGATGTTCACCACACGGACGAACTGGCCCGTGGGGCTCGCCGACTCGGGGGGAGCGCCGGGTTTTCCAGCCTCTTTTTCAGCGCTTTCGCCGCCTTGGACGGTTCCATTTCCGGGGGCGGGGGCGTCGGATTCGGGGATCCAGGAGTCGGCGCGGATCTGGATCGCCGGCGGCTTGCCCGGGCCGTGGATCTCGACCACCTGTCCGTCGTGGCGGAGGAAGAGCTTGCCGGGCGTGGGCTGCGTCGCGCGGAGCACGGTCCTGAGCGTGACGGTCTGCCCCTCGTGCGCCTCAGCCGGCGTGTAGAGCCCGTCGACCATCACCTCCTGCCTCAGCCGATAGTCGAGCGGGACGACGTCGATGCGGATGTTGGCCGACGCCGCCTCGCGCGCCGCCGCGAGGATCTCGCCCTCCGAGCTCCCTCCGCCGTCGGCGGTGTTGTCGCGCCCGTCGCTGAGCAGCACGATCCGCCGCGGCCCCTCGGCGGGCATCGAGATCGCCTGCCGGATCGCCTCGGCGATGTCGGTCCCGTCGCGAGGCTGCTCGATGGTCGACGCGCCCAGCTCGGGCGTGATCGACGGGAGCGAGCGCACGGTCGGCCGGCCATCAAAGGTCACGACGCCCAGGCGGTCGTCGACCCGCCGGCCCTTGGACGACTCGCTGACCCAAGCGGTGAGCCAGGCGTCGACGCCGGTGTTGATCGGCGGCGCGGGAGCGGTGGCGGGCTGCTTTCCCGCGGTGGCCCCGGTCTTCGCGGGCTTGATGGATTTCGGGGCGACGACGGCCACCGGCGTGGGCGGCGGGGCGAACGCGTCGGGCGGGCGCACGAACCGGCGGACCGATTCCGAGCGGTCGATCACCGCGACGACGGTGAGGTCGTCCATCCACCGCACCGCGGCGAGGCCCGCGAGCATCAGCGTGAGCACGACCAGCACCGCGACGCGCAGCCCGAGCGCCGTCCACCGCCGGCCGGGGTCGACCGCGGCCAGGCTGCGGTGCCCCAGCCACGCCATGGGCAGCGCCAGCAGCAGCAGCCAGAGAAGCTCGGGTTGGTCGAAGCGGATGTTCAAGGTTGGGGCACGAAGGGGAAGGATGAGGCCCGGAAGGCGCGACGCCCGCCGCGTAGGAAGTCAGGTGACGCGAAGCTGGAGGGGCACGGGTCGGTCACGGGGCGGCGGGCGCCGTGGCGGGGCCGGGGGCAGCGGGGGAACCGGGAGCACCGGCGGGCGCCGCGGCCCGGGGCATCTGGTTGAAGTATTCGCGGATCGATTCGTGGTAGCGCTTGGGCACGCGGTCTTCGTTGACCGCGCGCTCGGCGTTTTGCCGGGCCTGCTCGGGCGTGACGGTGAAGTTGAGTCGGGACTCGCCGCGGTCGATCTCGCCCGGGCCGCTGTAGTTGGTGCCCGCCTTGTCGAGCGGGTTGCTGTGGGCGGAGGCGGCCCGCGCGTCGTACTGGCGGAACTCGTGGGGCGTGTCGAGCTTCACCGCGGACGAGCCGCTGCCATAGGTGCCCGACCCGCCCGGGGTGCCTCCGCCGCGCAGGCCTGAGCCGGGCTTGGGAGTGCCGACCAGCGAGCCGGGGCCGGATGAGGAGGGGGATCCGTTCGAGGCCGAAGGTGAACCACCGGGCGCGCCGCCGGGATTGCCGGGATTCCCGGGGGTTCCGGGGTTGCCGTTGGAGGAGTTCGCTGCGGAGGGGGGCGCGGTCGGAGGCGTGCTGCCCGCGCCGGGCTTCGCGCCTTGGGCGAGGAATTGGATCGTCTGCTGGAGCTGGTTCTGTGTCTGCTTCATCTGTTGGACTTGCTGCTGCTGCTGGCTGAGCGACTGCAGTTGCTTGGCGGCCTCGTTCGCGGCGGCGGTCGCGCCGGAGCCCGGCGTGGACGAGGCCGCGGGGCCTTGGCCCGGCTTGGGCGCGCCGGAGTTCGTGCCGGTTTGGCCGGGGGCATTGGCGAGCGAGTTGGTGTTGCTGGGCGGGGTGTTCGTGGGGGAGTTGCCCGAGGGGCCGCCCGGCGCGTTTCCGGGGCCGGATTGGCGCGAGGCTTGTTGGAAGGCCGAGCCGGTGGGCGATTGGCCGCCCGGATTGGGTTGGCCGTTGGCGGAGGGTTGCCCGCCCGAGGAGGCCGACGGCGGGGCGGTGGGGGAGTTGACGGCCGAGGAATTGGAGGCGGTCGAGCCGGAGGAGGACGGGCTTCCGCCGTTCGCGGAAGGCGAGCCGCTGGAGGCGGAGGAGTTGCCGGAGCTGCTCGGGTTGGCGCTGCTGTTGGGTTGGCCGCTGTTGTTGGAGCCGTTGGACGAGGCGGAGGCCGAGGAGTTGCCGGACATCGCGTTGGGCGTGTTCGACGTCGACGAAGACGAGGCGGAAGCGTTCGAGGACGAGTTCGAGGAAGAAGGCGAACCCGACGCGGAGGGATTGGACGACGACCCCGAGGGCGAGCCGCTGGCATTGGAGTTGGCGGAGCTGGACGATCCGTTTGGGTTCGAGCCAGGTTGATTCGACCCAGCGGGATTGCCTGAGGCGGAGCTTTGATTGCCGGGTGTGTTGCCGCTGGCGTTGCCCGGGGAGTTGCCGGAACTGCCCTGGCTTCCGCCGGAGCGGCTGGCGCTCGACTGTGCGGGGTTGTTCTTGCCGCCGCTGTTGCTGTTGTTGCTCGCGCTGCCCGCGGGCGGCTGCTGCGGCGGCTGGCCCGCAGGCGTGGATGGATTGTTCGCGGCGTTCGCGCTGCTGTTCGACGGTGGCGGCGTGTTGCCGGGCGGATTGCCGCCGGGACTATTGTTCGGATTCCCCGGCGGATTCCCGTTCGCCATCGCGTTGTTGTTCGCGTTGTTCGCCGGATTCTGCCCCGACGTCTGCGCAGGCGTCGGCCCCGGCTTCGGCGCCGGCGTCTGCGGAGTCGCGCCCTGCTCGGGCGGCTTGTTCGCCAGCGTCGGTGTCGGCGGGGCCTGGGCCGGCGTCGTCCCCGCGGGTGGCGGGCCCTCCACCACCTTCGGCGGGGCGGCGTGCTTCGACTCGTACTTGCTCGGCTTGTCCGTCGTCGCCGCGTCCTCGTGCGGAGCCTGCGGGCCCCAGCCCTGCTCGTTGGTCTTCGCCACCTGACGCTCGGAATCCTCCGAGTTGTCGTAGATGTCGTTCACGTGGTCGGCGAACTTCTTGAGCGCCTTGCCGAAAACCGTCGTCGGCCCCGGCGGGGGCGCGGGGTTGTGCGGCGGGGCGGGGCCGGTCGCGGCGGCGGGCGACCCGCTGCCTTGGTTCGCGTTGGCGCTCGAGCCGGCGTTCGCGCCGCCCGTGGCCGACGGGTTCGTCGCCGGCGTGCCCGTGGTGGCCGAGGCGTTCGCGGAGGGCTTGACGGCCTGGCCCGCCGGCGCCGTCGTGGGCGGATTGCTCGAGCTGCCGCCGGTTTTGCCCGCGCCGCTCGAATCGCCCGCGGGGGCCGCGCTCGCCTGTGCGCCGGCGTTCTCGCCGCTCTTTGTCGACGATGGCGTCGGCGACGGAGCCGGCGGCTGGCCCGGCTGCTGAAGCTGCTTCGCCACGTTGTTCAACTGCTGCTTGAGCGCCTCGCGCTGCTCGGGCGTCATGTTGCGAGTCTCGCGCGACAGCCGCTCCAACTCCTCGCGGGCGCCCTCGTAATCGCCCCGGCGGAGCGACTCGACGAACTTGTCGGCCGGCCCGGATCGACCCGGATCGATCCGGCTCATCGTCGTCTGCGTGCGCTGCAACTCCTCCTCGCGCGTCTGGATCGAGCGGTCGATCATCTCCTCCGCCGCCGAGACGCGCGACGCCGCCTCCTTCCGCTCATCCGCGCGCGTGAGGTCCTTCTGCGCCAGCGCGTCGAGCTCGCGCTGCGCCTCCTGCGACTCGGGGGCCCCGGCCTGGGAGTCGCTCTGGTTGGCGAGATGGTTCGCGAGCTTGATCGTCGCGGCCGCGTCCTGCAGTTGCTTCTTGACGACCTGCGACTGCGCGACCTCGTCGAGCCTGCGTTGCCGGGCCGCGTCGATCCCCAGCACGTCATGCGGCCCGACCAGCAGCGCCAGCAGCACCAGCAGCGCCGCTAACGCCGGCACGCCCGCCCAGACCCTCTTGAGCCGGACCGGGAACGCCTTGCGCAGCTCGAGCTTGTCGGCCGCGCGCTGCGCGTCGGCGACGACCGCGTGGGCGAAGGGCTGGTCGCCCGCCTCCGCGGCGAAGAGCGCCGTCGCGAGCCGGTCCTTCAGGCCCAGGCGGTGGTCGATCATCGCCGCGGCGTCGCGGTCGCTCGGGCGGCGGCGCAGCGCGAGGATCGGCAAGGCCGCGAGGGCCGCCAGCACGACCAAGCCGTAGACGAAGAGGGGGACCGGCACCGCGAGGACGCGGTCGGCCAGCAGCAGCGCCGTCGCGAGCGCGAGGGCGCCGAGGCTGAGCCAGCCCAAGGCGTTGAGCGCCTCTTGAAAGAGAAGGCGACGCTTGGCCAAGGCGATCGCGCGTTGGATCGGATTCATGGGATGCTCCAATTCGCCAGGGCCATCAGCAATGATACAGCCGTGATATGCCGATGGCCACGGAGAAGAAAGGGGTTGGTGAAGGGAAACAAGGCACGATTGGAAACAACGGAGGCGATGCCCGCCACGCCTCCGGCACGCCGTCGGCAAGGCCCTCGGAGGCGGCCCCGAGATGAGCCCGCCCGCGGGTGTTAAGATGACCCGCCAGGAGGCATCGCATGGCTAACGGCGCGGGCAATTTTTCGGACCCTTATCGCAAGACCAAGCCGGCGGCCAAGCCTCTGCATGGCGCGCCCGGCGCGACGCCGCCCGCGCCTGAGACGAGCGCGGCCGCTCCGCTTGAGACCGACCCCGCCGCGGGCGGCCTGCCCGTTCCCCCCGCGCCGGCGACGCCCGTCCCCGCTCCGGCTCCGCAGCTCTCGGCCGACCCCGCGCCGGTGGTCTCCGCCATCGAGACCGACCTCGCCTCCGCGGCCGGGCTCGCGCTCTCCTCGACGCCCGCCGGGGCCATCGCCTCGAACGTCGCCGCCTCGATGCCCGCGGTCGCTCCCGCGCCGTCGGTCGTCGCCGCGAACTCCGCTGCTTCCGGGGGGGACCATGAGCCCCACGCCGAAGCGCCCGCCGACGCCGCGCCCGCGGGCCACGCCACCGGCGACGCATCCGCTGACGAAGACGGCGAGGAAGTCCTCGCCGGCACGATCGACGATGAGGACGACGACGGCGGCGAACTGCCGGGCCAGCTCTCCGACGACCTGCAGGCCGCGGTGGAGACGCTCGCCCGCGGCGTGGAGAACCGGGCCGAGGATTCCGACGAGGAGCGTGAACTGGCCTCCGTCGCTTCGTCCTCCATTCCCAAGTACACGCCGCGTGCTCCCGCCGCGAAGAAGAAGCCCACCGGCGGGTTCAAGGCCTTCGCCATTCCGCTGCTCTTCACCGTCGGCCTGCTGCTGCTGGTGCCCGGGATCTGGGCGGTGCTCACGATCGCGGGCGTCGACACCATGGGGTCGGACGCGGAGAACGCGAAGATCATGGCGATCGTGATGCTCGCCTGCTGGCCGATCTCGTTCATCCTGGTGATCGCGGCGGCGGCGCTCTTCCTGCAGATCCGCAAGGAGGAGAAGGCGTGGAAGGATGCCGAGGCCGCGAAGGCGGAGGCGAAGGCGGGGGCGCAGTCCGGGGGCAACTCCGGGGCGAATTCCGCTGGAAAACCCGGGCAAAAGCCCGCGGCCGCAGGCAAGGCCGTCGCAGGCAAGGCTGTCGTCGGAGCCGGCGCCGCGCCGGCCGCCGCCGCCAAAGCCCCCGCAGCCGCGAAGCCGCAGCCCACGGCGCAACCCAACGCGCAACCCACCGCAAAGCCCGCGGCCGGCGCGCCTGCCCAGGCCGGCGCGAAGCCGGCGCTCAAGCCCGCCGCGACGCCCAAGCCCAAGGCCAACCCACCCGGCGGGAAGCAGGCTTGACCGGGATCCGGGACCCGGAACGAGCCGCGCGGCCAGCGGGTCGGCCATCGTCGCCAACCGCGGCGGTGAGGGCGACGCGCGAGGCGAGTCGTAAGTTGAATCATCGAGGTGCGAACTCGGCGCGAAATCGGCGCGGCCGAGGCGTTCCCGCGCGGGCCCGATCTTGGCCGCCTGTCCGGATTTGGCCGGACAGTTGGACCCACGTCCGCAGGGGTTTTTCGGCGCCGCGCGGGGGCCGAAAATAGGTCAAAAATCGCCCGCTCCGGCACCGCTCCACCACCGCTGACTCCCTCCCCTGGTCATCCCGACAGCCCGCGGTTGCTCGCCCGCGACACCTCCTCGCCGACTTCCCGCCCGCGGAGCCGGCCCGGGCGAAGGGCATTCGCCCCTGCCCGCCTTGACGAATAAAAGCTCGCCTCCCGTAATACCCGCACAAGTGTCCGGCCAAATCCGGACAAACGCGGGTGTTTCGCTGTCAAGCGGCTCATGGGGCGAAGGTTACAGACACCAATTATTTTCTGGCGAGCAAAACGGAGCCGTGGAAGGGAGGTCTGTCGATCGTCGTCGGAGAAGAGCTTTTCGGTGACGCCGGTGCCGAAGAACCGCTGGGCAGCGTGGTGGAGGGTCGAGTGGTCGGGCGCTTTCTTGATGCCGATCCATTCGCAGACGCCCGGGAGGTCGTTGAGGTGCGCCTCGACGCCGCGGTAGTCGGCGCGGATCAGCGCCATGTAGGCCAGGCAGGCGAAGAGCTGGGGCTGGGTGTAGGTCTTGGGGCTGAAGCGGTGGGTGTGGTCGGGCAAGCACCGACGGCCCACCTCCAAAGCCACCGCGATCACCCTCCTTGGCGATTGCGATGTGAGGCTCATCCCGCATGGTGTACGATCAGATTGGCCAGGGCGCAACGCCTAACATGCGCCGAACGGGGAGGTTTGCGACGGAGCAGGACAGGTCCATTTATTTCATTGTCGTCTCCGGCCCACGGACCGCCCCGCCGACTCATTCTCCGTCGGAGCAAGCGCAGGCCGCCTGAAGGCGGAACTACGAACCCCAGGCCGGTGGTCGGCATTCCCCTGGGCGGCCTTGCCATCATTGTGCGTTCGCCGCCAGGGCGCACAAGGGCGAGAGGCCCAATTCATTCGCAGGCCGACATCGACAACATGCATCCCGGGCGTCAATGAGGCAGGCTCCGCCTCGCCTCGGGGAGTGGCCATCCCCCTTTCCGCGACTCGGTTTCGCCCGCCGGAATTCCTCGACGCCTTTAAACTTCATCCCACCAGCCGTTTAACGGCGGAACGCCCGGTTTTGTCCGGATTTGGCCGGACACTTGTGCGGGTCTTACGGGAGAGGCGCGTTTTTTCCGGCGGGGAGGGCCTCACGCGCGCGAGCCTTCACGCGGGCCGCCGCGCACGGAGAGAAGGCGGGCAGGCCCTTGGGGGCGCAGGAGCGGGGCGGGATGCGACCAGGCGAGGGGGCGCGGCGGGCCCGCCCCAGGCACGCGGCGGCGCCTCGGCGGAGCATTTCTCGGCCCCCGCGCGGCCCCGAAAACCCGCTGCGGACGTGGGTCCGACTGTCCGGCCAAATCCGGACAAGCCGGCAGGTTGGGGCAAAAAGCGAAACGGCCCGATGGCCGCGCATGGCGCGCGGACCTCGGGCCGTGGGTTGGTGAAATGGAGCCGGAGGGTCTGACGGCCGGGCGCCGCTGAAGCGACTGCGAAAGCGGCGTCTAACCCCATAAGCAACACAAGGTTGTGGTGGTTCTGGCGGGTGCTTGTAGGGCCCCAATTCGGCTCGAAAATCGGCAAAATCGGAAACTCGAATCGGAAAACTCTGCCCATCGCCAAGCTCACTGATCATGAGCTGGACAAATATCGCCGTGGAACTGCACCATCGGCAACCACATGATCATCTTCCGCGCCGTGTGACCTACTGGACGGTCAACGGCGCGCCGTTGACCCTCGCGGACGGTTGAGGATGAACAGGGGACTGCTCCACTCAATCGACCCGGGCCGGCCCCGGGTGTGGCCGCTCGCCATGCCTCGACGCGCACGCCAAGCCCCGACGGGACGGCCTACCGTGCCCCCAATCGCGGCGAGGGACGTTGAGTTTGTTTCCGCAGGAGTCCGTAATCGAAACCTAGAAGTTCAGGCTTGTCCCGCACAACCGTGGGATTGCGGAGCCCTTCGATTAGGTGCTTCCCCACCTCGAACGCCGTGGGCGTGACCAGC
>JAPLMQ010000267.1 GCA_026386955.1 Planctomycetota bacterium | reverse complement strand
GATGCCGATCTCCGCGGGCATCTACAAGGGCGTGAACGTTACGGGCTCGCCGGGCATCAAGGACGATTTGGTGAACGCCGGGGCGGTGTGGCACGACAAGGCGGTGATGGTGGACCGGCACCATGTGACGAGCCGGAAGCCGGATGATCTGCCGATGTTCACGGAGGCTGCGATCAAGGTGCTGGCGGGGGCGAAGGCATAAGGCCGAGGTGCGGTCGGCTGAATTGTGTCGGTGGAAGGCGCGAGGCGCCTTGCTCATTCACGGGGAACATCACGATGGCATTCGACCTCTATGTGGGGACTCTCACCCGGTTCTATCGCCGCGAGTGGGAGAATGTCGTGCAGCAACGCTCCAAGCGCGACGGGCTCAAGTACCAGATGATCTATGCGGGCGGCCCGCCCAAGCCGCCGCCGCCCGCGGCTGAGCTGCAGCAAATTATCGCGGGCTGGACCCAGATGCTCACGAACGGATTGGCGCGCGAAGGGCTCGGCCCCGTGACATGGAGCGAAGACGAGACGCAGCCCTATTTCACCGATCGCCCGGGCTGGCAGGGCCACTCCGCGTTGTTGACGTGGGCGGCCCATGCCGTCCATCCAGAGTTGCCGCTCCCTTCGCATGTGCCTGAGAGCTGGGCCGATGACGACGCATATACGTTGTGCGTCGCCGAGGGCTCCCAATTCGCCTACCAAGCCATCCTGAAGCCCGAGATCTGGTTGCCGGTGGAGCTTCCCGGGATCCTGAAGGCGCCGACACTGGCCTCCGACAGCGCCTTCATCGGATCGACGTTCGAACTCGCCCGGGAATTGAAGGATCTGAAGGTGAGGACAGGCGATTTGCTCCGCGAGAGGCGCGAGGTTGCGGCGCGACAAGCCCCAAAGGCGCACAAGGAGCCGGGACTGATCGACCGCCTGCTCGGACGCAGGAAGCCGGAACCGACTCCGGAGCCGCCCGACTTGGCAACCGTCGCCGAGCACAGCATCGAACTTTATTCAAGGCTCGCATCGTTGGCGTGCGAACACCGGCTGCCGATGCTGCCGCATTTCTAGTGTGTAGTGCCAGCGCACGGTGTGGCCCTCGCGTCGACACATTCGCCCTCACACCTTCGCCATCGCCGGCTTCTGCCTTGGGCGGATGGGCTCGATGATCGCCTGCTGCGCGGGCGTCATGCGTTCCCAGAATTCGGGCGTCGGCTGGTAGTTGAAGCGGGAGCGGACCCAGCGCGGGGAGTAGCGGTAGAGGACCATCCGGCGGTAGCCGTCGTTGGTGCGGGCGGCCGAGCCGTGGGTGATGGTGTCGGTGAACATGAGCACGTCGCCGGCCTCGGCGTGGAGCTCGACCATGCCGCGGGCCTTGCCCGCGGGGCCGTCGGAGCGGTAGGTGACGGTCTTGCCGTCGCCGACGAAGAGGCCGGGGTGCGGGATGGCGGCCTTGTGCGAGCCGGGGACGAGGGTGGTGGGGCCGTCGCCGGGGCCGATGTCGCGCAGGGCGGTGATGACGTTGATCTGCCCGACCATCCACTCGCCGGTGTTGGCCTGGCGGAAGGTCATGTAGGTGCAGGGAATGTGCCCGCCGCAGTGGATGCCGATGAAGCCGCCCTTGCCGCGGATGTTCATGAGGGTCTCGTGGAGGGAGACGCCGTTGGCGGCGTCGTTGATCCACTTGCGGACCAGGCCGATCCAGGAGGGATGGTCGATGAGCCGGCGGAAGACGTCGGCCCCCTCGATGATGTTCTGGAAGTTGCACCCGTCCTCGCCGGAGTAGGTGTGCGTCTCGATGTTGCCGATCCATTGGCCGCCCGAGCTGGGGCCGAAGCGCTGGCCGGGGTTGGTGACGTAGTCCCAATGATCGTCGGCCCAGGCGTTCATCTCGGCGAGGTCGGGCTTGGAGACGGCGCCCTTGAGGATGACGAAGCCGTTGAGCTCGAAGAGGTAGTCGATCTCGTAGGGGTCGGTGTCGGGGTAGACGTAGGGCAGGTCCATCGGCGGTCTCCGGCGTGATGTGCCACGGGCGACGAACGTGCCCGTGCAGAAAAGTCGCGAATGTCCGCGATGGCCTCAGACCGCCTCGTCCTCGGCGGGCTCGTCCACGGCCTCGGCTTCCTCCGCGTCCGCCGCCTCCTCGGTGACGTCCATCGGCGGCTCCTCGTCGGCCTTCCCGCCCTTGGCGGCCCAGGCGGCGCGGAGCCTCGCGCGGCGCTCGGCGCGCTTGCGGGCGTCGTCGGTCGGCCAGTCGTACTGCACCTCGCCGGTCTTGGGGTCGCGCCAGTCGGCGGCCTTGTCGTCGGCGGCGGAGATCTGCTCGTCCTGCGGGCGCAGCTCCAGCACGATCTCGCCCTTGTCGCGCTCCTGCAGCACGCGCACGCGCTTCTGCCGGACCAGCTCGAGCGTCGCGAGGAAGAGGCCGATCATCTCGCTGCGGTTGGTGCGCCCGACGAAGATCTGCTGCAGCGTCATCTTCCCGACCGAGCCGTCGCGCTGCAGGCGGTCGAGGATGTCGTCGGCGTGGAGCTGGATGGGCGTGTCGTCGTAGACGACCTGGTGGGCCGAGGTCTGCCCGATCGACTCGAGGATGCGGGCGAAGGCGGCGCAGAGGTCCAGGACGTGCGTGTCCTCGAGGTCGATCTCGATGACGGTGTCGTCGTCGGTGATGGCGTGGGGGTCGTCGATGTCGATCTCCGCCCCCGGAAGCGGCGTGCCGGCCAGCGCCGGGTCGCGCCCCGGCTTGCGGGCGAAGCGGGACTGCCACTCGGACCGGCGGGCGTCGAGCTCGTTGGCGGCGTCCTTGAAGCGCTTGTAGGCCAGGAGCTGCTGGACCAGCTCGGAGCGCGGGTCGAGCGCGGCGGCGTTCTCCGCGGCGGCTGCGGCGTCGGCCTCGCTAACCTCGGGGCGCGGGAGCAGCATGGCCGACTTGATCTCCAGCAGCGTGGCCGCCATGACGAGGAACTCGCCGGCGAGGTCGACGTCGATCTGCTGGATGAGCTTGAGGTGCTCGAGGTATTGCTCGGTCAGCCGGGCGATGGGGATGTCGTTGAGGTCGATCTCGTGCCGGCGGACCAGGAAGAGAAGGAGGTCGAGCGGGCCGGCGTAGCAGTCCAGCTCCACGCGGTAATCTTCGATCGAGCCCTGCATGGCGTCCTCCGTGACGGTTGGCGAGTGGGGGTAGTGTAACAGCCGAGGCGGGGATTGAGGCACGATCAGTTTTGTTAGACGGGTCTGGCCCGGGGCATTACGCTGCCGGTTCGGGCAGTGCGGTTCGCCCGCGGGGAACGATCGGATGGAAGTGGAGTTCACGTCGTCGGGGATCGTCTTTCACGAATATCCCTATCCACCGGCGTCGGTCCATCGGGATGGGCATCTGCCTTACTCGGCGATCCGCGAGGTGGGCGACTGGGGCGACATCTGGACGCAACGCGGCGAGGTCCTGTTTGTTCCGGGGGCCCAGAAAGAAGACCTTGCTGCCGCGGCCGAACGCAACGCGATACCGTTGGTCAGGCGTGTCGACGTCTGGGAACTGCTTCTTGAGCCCTTCCTCGACACGACGTTCGATGCCGACTATCAAGAGAGGACGCTTGTTACCCTCGAGCGAAATGGGATCGGCCGCGATGAATCCCGGCGAATTCGCCGACGACTGCGCGGGGCCATGATTTCGTACAACATCACTTCTGGCCTGTGGGATTGGATCGGCCTCGGCCTGTCCGATGTCTTGGACGCGAAGATGGGCATTCGAGTCGGCAGCGCGGTCCCGTGGTGGCGACGAATCTCGTTGGGTCGAGACGAGACTTTTTATTGGTGGGCCATGGAGATCGCGAACCGGTCTCGCAAGGAAACTTGACGCCGTCGTGCCCCCACCCGAAGCGCGGGTTTGCTCGCCTTCCGCGCCCCCCGGATAATGCCCCGGCCCTCACGGGCCCCACCCTCTATGGACACCACCCCCCCCACCGCTTCAGACAAGACGCACCCGAAGGCGGACCAGACGGCCTACGCCCGTCAGGTGCTCGCCAGCGAGGCGGGGGCGATCCAGAACATCGTCATCGGCGACTCGTTCCACGCCGCGGTCGAGCTCATCCTCGGCGCCTCCGGGGGCGAGCGCCATGGCGCGGTGGTCGTCGGCGGCGTGGGCAAGTCCGGGCTCATCGGCGCGAAGATCTCCGCCACCTTCGCCTCCACCGGCACGCCCAGCCACTTCCTCCACCCCGCGGAAGCCATGCACGGCGACCTCGGCCGCATCCGCCGCGGCGACGTCGTGCTCCTCCTCTCCTACGGCGGGAGCACCGACGAGGTCGTCACCCTCGCGACCATCCTCCGGCAAGACGCCGTGCCGGTCATCGCCATCGTCGGCCAGGCCTCGAGCGAGCTCGGCCGATTGGCGAGCGTCGCCCTGCCCGTCGGCGACGTCACCGAGGCCTGCGCCCTCAACCTCGCCCCCAGCGCGAGCACCACCGCGATGCTCGCCCTGGGCGACGCGCTGGCGCTCTGCGTCAGCCGGCGGCGGAACTTCGGCGTCGACGACTTCCGCAAGATCCATCCCGGCGGGGCGCTCGGGCGACAGCTCATGAGCATCACCGAGGCGATGCGCTTCCGCGTCGGCAAGAACATGCCCGTCGTGCAGGCGGGCGTCAGCGTGCAGGAGGCCTTCGCCCAGGCGGAGGCTTTCGCGCCCGGCGGCCGGCGCGCGGGGGCGCTGCTGGTCGTCGACGACAAGGGCGGCCTCGCGGGGATCTTCACCGACGGCGACCTCCGCCGGTCGTTCATCCGCCACGGGAGTTCCGCGTGGACGATGCCCGTGGGGTCGTTCATGACGCGCAACCCGCGTCGGTTGACCGACTCCTCCCTCGTGCGCGACGCGGTGCAGATGGTCCGCGAGTTCCGCATCGACGAGCTTCCCGTCGTCGACGTCGATGGAAAGCCGCTGGGGTTGATCGACGTGCAGGACTTGGTTTCGTTGAAGGTGATTGAAGGCTGAGGCCCTGGCACGTGTCGATGGACTAAGACCCCATGCCCTGCGAGCAATGCCAAGGCTATTGCGAACGCATCAACATGCAATCTCCGCGCGAGTATCGAGACTTGGCGAGCCAGCTCATTGGGCTCATTGAAGGAAAAACCCTTGAATTGGTGCGGGGTGCATGTTCACTGGAAAACGTCGTGAAATGGCAAAGTCTCAATGCGAATGCGTTCGACGACCTCGTCACGCATGAATTCCGATGTGCGCAATGCGGACAGTTGTTCGCCTTATCTGCAGACGTCTACCACGGTGGCGCCACATGGCGAGTCTGCGTCGAACCATCTGAACCCGGATTAGATCCCCACTGAAGGCGACGCCTCACCCATGCACGTCACCGAAATCCGCTTCATCGTGTTCGACGTCGACGGCGTGCTCACCGACGGCGCGATCATCCTCGACGACCTGGGGCACGAATCGAAGCGGTTCCACGTGCGCGACGGCTTCGCCATCAAGGCGGCGATGTCGATGGGCATCAAGGTCGGCGTGATCACCGGGCGGACGAGCCGGGTGGTCACGCTGCGGATGGCGGAGCTGGGCATCGACCTGTTGGTGCAGGGCGCGAAGGACAAGGCCGCGGCGTTGGAGACGCTCTGCGCCCAAGCGGGCGTCGAGCCGGGCGAGACGGCCTACATGGGCGACGACCTGATCGACCTGCCCCCGATGCTGCGCTGCGGCTACCCGATGGCGGTGGCGGACGCGGCGGCGGAGGTGCGCGACGTGGCGAAGTTCGTCACGCGCGTCGTCGGCGGGCGCGGGGCGGCCCGCGAGGCGATCGAACACATCCTCAAGGCCAAGGGGAAGTGGGACGCGGTGGTGGAGAAGTACGGGGTGTGAGGGGCGGCGGTTTTCAGTTTTTTTCCATCAGACGAAGTCTGATCAGAGCCGGACACTGTGTGTCCGTTCATCGGGCGAAAGCGGTACTCCGCTCGCACGAATTCTTTCTTGTGGCGCGGCGCACGACAAACCGGGCCGCGCACGGAGACCGGACGCCCAACCGGTGGGCTTCGCGGAGTACCGCTCAGCGCCACCCTACGCGGATGGATCATGTGGATCGTCGCCGCGAGGTCGGCACTTCGCGCGCGGCGGATTACCGCCTGGCGCCTGAACTCCGGACACACAGTGTCCGTCTCTGATCAGGCTGCGCCTGATGAGGAATTCAAATGCTCTCCAGCAGCCCCGTCATCTCCTCCGCGGCGTGGAGCGAGTCGGGGGAGCCGTGCTTCCGCGCGGCGGCGATGCCGTTCTGCAGCGTCGCCTTGGCCTGCTCCTCCTCGCCCTTCTCGATGAACATCTTGGCCTTCTGGAAGAAGGCGTAGGCGTAGTTGCCGTCGAGCTCGAGCGTCTTGTCGAGCCAGGTCAGCGCCTGGTCGAAGGCCCCGGCCTTGCCGTGCTCGAGGGCGATGCCGTAGGTGCAGAACGGGTCGGCAGGATCGGCGGCGTGGAGCTTCAGGAGCTGTTCGAGGCGGGTGGGCATGGGGTGATCACGTGGAGTTAGGTGGTAAGGATGAGATTGCGTTGGCTTGCCCCTCTCCCTCCGGGAGAGGGAGAGGGGCAGAGCGGCGTCGCGGATATCAAGGAAAGCCATCATCACGTCGCCTGCCCCGCCCCGCCGTCCGCGCCGACGCGGCGCTGCAGCCTGAGGCTGGCGGCGATGGCGTAGGCGACCGTGCAGACCATCGCGGCGGCGGAGACCATCGCGGCGGCGAGCAGCAGGTTGGAGCCCGACCGGCCGAAGAACTGGTGGGAGCAGTAAAGCGCGGCGACGAACATCAGGAGGACCGCCGCCGCGGTCAACGTGCGATGAAGGTTGTAAAAGGCCATTGAACGCCTCCCGCGATGCAACCGGACGTGATGGCGAACCCGCCGATTCTAGCATCCCATCCGGGATTGTCCCACACCTTCGGGAAGAACGAAGGCCCGGCCGGGAGTTGAAACCTCTGAACAACCCAATCAAGCCCGCTGATCCCGACGGTACGCCGTCGGGTTCGGTGGGGTCAGGCTTCGAGATGGCCATTCCCGCGCCGTTTGAAACAGGGCTTTTACGGCCTTCAACGACGTCCGAGCCCCCTGGAAACCCCCGGAGACCCCCGGAAACCCCACGGAACGCTCCGGCGTACCGTCGCGATCCGTGGGCTTGGGCGCAGGGTTGATCAGAGGGCTCAGTTCGCTCAGGGCGGCAAACCGCGGTTTTCGCCACGGGCGGGGGCATGAACGCCGATCGCCGGGATTGTCAAGAACCCGTCAAGAACGTTAAGATTTGGACGCCTCGGGGCACATCGTTATCGGGCGCAATCGCTGGACTCTGGAACCCTGCATGAAAATCGGCGTGATCAGCGACACCCATGATCGCCTGCCGACGGCACGGCGAGCGGTGGCGATGTTCAAGCGGCTGAAGGTCGAGGCGATCTTCCACGCCGGCGACCTCGTCGCCCCCTTCGCCGCCAAGCTCTTCACCCCCGACGAACTGGGCGTGCCCCTCCACGTCATCTACGGCAACAACGACGGCGAGCGCAAGGGGCTCAAGGCCGTGCTGCCCCAGATCCAGGACGGCCCGCTGACCATCAAGCTGGCGGGCAAGACCATCGTCATGGCCCATTTCATCGACTGGCTCAAGCCGGCCGACATCGCCCCCGCCGACGTGGTCATCACCGGCCACACGCACGAGGCCGTCAACAAGCTCGCGGACGGGAAGCTGCTGCTCAACCCCGGCGAGTGCTGCGGGTGGGTGCACGAACGCTGCACCGTCGCTTTGCTCGATTTGGCGACGCTGAAAGCCGATATTGTTGAAGTCCAAGCCTGATCCCCAGGCCTGTGCCGGCATGCGCCCGAAGTCTCCCCCAAAGGGAGCCTTGGGTTGCGTTTGATTTCAACATGCCGGAATCGCCTCGCCGCTTGAACCGCACGATATAAAGCACCCCCCATGAAGACCCTCTCCGTCGTGATTCCGGTCTACAACGAAGTCGACACGATCCAGGTCACGCTCGCCGCGGTGCTCGCGGTCGACCTGGGCCCGATCCAGAAGGAGGTCGTCGTCGTCGACGACTGCTCGACCGACGGCACGCGCGACAAGCTCCGCAGCCTCGCTGAGACGATGCCGCTGAAGCTGCTCTTCCACGAGGTGAACCAAGGCAAGGGCGCGGCCCTGCGCACCGGGTTCACCGGGGCGACGGGCGACATGGTGATCATCCAGGACGCCGACCTGGAGTACGACCCGCGCGAATACCCCAAGCTGTTGCAGCCGATCCTCGACAACAAGGCCGACGTGGTCTTCGGCTCGCGCTTCGCGGGCGGCGAGGTCCACCGCGTGCTCGACTACTGGCACGCGATGGGCAACCGCGTCCTGACCATCTTCTCGAACATGTGCTCGAACCTGAGCCTGACCGACATGGAGGTCTGCTACAAGGTCTTCAAGCGCGAAGTCCTCCAGAAGATCAAGATCGAGGAGAACCGGTTCGGCTTCGAGCCGGAGATCACCGCGAAGGTGGCGAAGCTCCGCGTGAAGATCTACGAGGTGGGCATCTCCTACTCGGGCCGCAGCTACGAGGAAGGCAAGAAGATCGGGTGGAAGGACGGCGTGCGCGCGATCATCTGCATCATCAAATACAACCTGCTCCGGGGGAAATGACTTTCCTCCTGTGACGCACCCAAAGCCCAGGCACCGCGTGCCTGGGCTTTTTTATTTCAGCACGTTTCAGCACCGTGCGGGCTCGCGGCGCGTGAAATCCGGGCCATTCCGTGCCCAAGTTCGGCGTGTTCAATTGGAAAACACGAAGGACCGCAGCAGTCGATTGTTGGAATCAAATGAAACGACAAGCTCACAGCAGTCGAATTCCGCGTGCTCCAAGCCAAGGTCGTAACGCAGATACATCGCTTCGCCCGGAGAGGGATCACTCATCTCCGATGCGGGAATCGTTCTGTCGGCATCCCCCAGGATGCCGCAGACCTTCGCCATCGGCGTCCCGACCTTGAGATGACCTCTTTGCAGATCGTGGAGCATGTTCCAGCGCAAGTTCCGCTTGGCTGGATCGCTCCACTCGGCCTTCACGAAGGCGCGGGTGCCGCGTGAGTCCAACGATGTCCATAGGCGCACCGCAACGAATGCGAAGACCACCGCACACGCAACGCCTCCCACCGCCCATGCCATGATGCAGGTTTTTCTTTGCATTCACGCGAACCAGTAACAGGCCGAGCGACCCCAAGTCAAGTCGCGCTTTGAAGTCGAGGCCGTTCCGTGGATGGCCGCGTAAGAATCCAATGCAATCCGCATCAGCCGGCATACTCGATGGCTTCGCGGGGCTCCGTCAATTTCACGCGCCGCGCGCAAAAAAGCGGCGAAGGTCACGAAGACCCTCGCCGCTCTGTGGTGGCATTGGGATTTTCAGACGTCTCTCGGATGATCCGGACTCAGCCCAGGTAACCCGTCTCGAGGGTGACGCGGATCTTCTCCAGGGCCTTGTTCTGGATCTGGCGGACGCGTTCCTTGGTCACGCCGATGATCTTGCCGACCTGCTCGAGCGTGAGCGGGCCCGCCTCGGGGTCGACCGGCTGCTTCTGCCCGATCGCGAAGCGGTGCTCGATCACCTCCTGCTCGATGTCGGTCAGCTCCGCGCGGTTCTCCTTGATGATCTGGCGGATCTCGTCGACGCAGTCGTCCTCGTGGCTCTCGCGCTTCTTCTCCATGAAGTCGCTGCGCTCGAGCTTGGGGTCGAAGTCGGTGGGGAAGAGCTGGCGGTACTTGCTCAGCTTGACGCCCGCCCGGCTGAACGCCTTGAGGATCGCGCGGCAGCCGTAGGTCGAGAACTTGAACCCGCGGGCGGCGTCGAACTTGTCGACCGCGCGCAGCAGGGCCATGTTGCCCTCGCTGACCAGGTCGGAGAAGTCGACCTCGCTCATCCGGGTCCGCTTCGCCATCGCCAGCACCAGCGCGAGGTTGGTCTGGGCGATCTGGTCGCGGTACGCCTCGGCCTTGCGGTGCCAGGCGAGGATCCGCTGGGCGATCTCCGGCTCGACCGGGCCCTCGCCCACCTGCTTGCGCAGGCGGTTGATCATGAACCGGCAGTAGTTGAACTGCAGGAAGAGCGTGCGCTCCTGCGCGCCGGTGAGCAGGACCGTTCCGACATGGACCGTGCGCGTCTCGGTGATGTTGTCCATCACCGGGTGGTACCAGCTCGTGTCGGGGCGCTTGATCGGGGCGGGCTCGTCGAAGATCACGCGCTCGGCGTCGGCCGTCTCGAACAACGGGTTGGGGACGAAGTCGCACTTGCTCTGAAGAAGCTGCTTCAACGTGGCCTGATCGCGCTCGCTGAGCTGACGATCAGACTCTGCCATGGCGACCTGGTTTTGGCGCCGCGACAGTTCCAGAGGGGAATGACGGTGGGTCAGGGTTTCCAACATTCAACACCTGCCTTTCCTGTTCGGGGCCCTCGCGGGCCCGCCGGGGCATACTCCTGTGCCCGAAAATCCGCGAACTGCTCAGATACGAACCCCCCAACAAATCAGGAGGAAGCAATCCGTTCGAGGCGAGCCGTGTCTCGTCGCCTCTACCTATCTATACTCCCCAAATCGGTGAATGTTCCTGTTAATTAGAATTATTCTACTCTCGGATCGTCGAAACCAATTTCTGATTTCTTGCTATCTGACTCATTCCCCTACTCGTTTCTCATCGCTCCATTGTGTGCGCTCATTAAAGGCCCCTTCCCAGACTCCAACTAGAGGGTTCACTCCTCCGCGTGGGGTCGGGATCACCCTGATCGTTGCCTGCTAGGGCCTCCGGGCGGCCTCTGGGGGCATGTAGGGGCGCCGCAGGACCCGCTTGACCGCCACGAGGGGCGTTTCTACGATCGCTCCGCTTCGGCCATCCCATATCGGGGCTCGCCAAGCGACGCGCCGCGAGGAGGGCCAACCCTCCCCCCGGCCGCCACACCCGTTTCACCATGACCATTCCCCAAAGGAGATAGCGATGGCTTTTACGTTGCCCAACCTGCCCTATGCGTTCGAGGCCCTCGAACCCGTGATCGACACCACCACGATGCAGATCCATCACGGGAAGCATCACAACGCCTATGTGACTAACCTGAACAAAGCCCTCGAAGGCAAGGCCAACCTCGCCACCAAGAGCCTCGAGGACCTGATTTCGAACCTCACGGGCGTCCCGGACGACATCCGCGGCGCCGTCCGCAACAACGGCGGCGGGCACTACAACCACTCGCTCTTCTGGCCCCTCCTGGCCCCCAAGGGCAAGGGCGGCGGCGGCGAGCCCGTGGGCGAGCTGGCGGCCGCGATCCAGGCCGAGCTCGGCGGCGTCGCCAAGCTCAAGGAAGACATGGGCAAGGCCGGCGCGACCCGCTTCGGGTCGGGCTGGGCGTGGCTGGTGGTCAAGGGCGGCAAGCTGGTGGTCGGGTCGACCGCGAACCAGGACGCCCCGATCATGGGCGACGCCGTCGCGGGCCTCTCGGGCAAGCCGGTCATCGGCATCGACGTGTGGGAGCACGCCTACTACCTCAAGTACCAGAACCGCCGCCCCGACTACCTCACGGCGATCTGGGACGTGATCAACTGGAACCAGGCGAACGCGAACTACCTGGCGGCGAAGAAGTGAAGCGGCGGGTCGCCTTCGGGTGACCGAGATTGAGCTGAATGCGGAGGCCGTCGATCATTCGACGGCCTCCGTTTTTTGTTTCCGAGGGCGCGTGGAGGAATTACCATGGCGCGCAGACGGGCATCGCGCCCACGGCGCGCCGGAGCAATGTCCTTCTGGGTGCCACATGCCATCGTACCCGTGGCATGTGCCGGTGGACGGACGGCCCCGGATCTCGCGATTGCCTCTGACCTGCCCCCGTTTTATGGTCCACCCGATATGAGAGTCGGCGTCTGATCCTTGCGTGTGCCCGTGCGGTGGAAGGAGGGCGAGTACTCTCGCCCGACTGGAACCGCACGGGCACACGTCGCCGCGTACGCCGCCGGGGT
>JAPLMQ010000125.1 GCA_026386955.1 Planctomycetota bacterium | reverse complement strand
GAGCTTTAACGCTTCCTTGCGTGCTTCACCCATTGGGTGGGCCTTCCGTGGCAGGTGTAAAATGCTGGAAACACCTTGTATTACGGCCTCAAACGCATATCGGTTCTATCAAACTGCCAGTTCCATCTGGGAAATGTGGGCCAATGCGCCTTCGCGAGCGCCTCGACCTCGCCGGGGGCGTACTGCTTCTGCCCGTCGAGCCGGGGTTCCGGCGGCGGGGCCTCGTCCTGCATCGAGCCCGAGCTCTTGCTCAGCGGGCTGACGATGAAGAGCCGCTGCCCGACGCCGACGCCGTTGACCGAGAGCGCGTACTCGCCCGGGGCAAGGCGCGAGGTGTCGAGCATCAGCGGCGCGGGCTTGCCCTTGTAAAGCGTGACCGGCCCATCAGGCCCGGTGGCCTCGATGAGCACGGCCTGGTCCGCCGCGACGCCGGTGGCGGCGAAGGGGACGCGCTCGCCGACGAAGTAGGCCGTCCGCTGCAGGGGGAGGACGACGCGCGCCGGCTCGGGGGCCGCCGGTGTCGCGGGAGGCGCGGGCTGGGCCAAGGCGGCGGTGGTGAGGCTCGTCGCCAACATCATGGCCCGCGCCGCCGATCGAACGAATGACCGATTCATCGCGTCTTCCTTTTCACAGATCACGTTGCCTTGCCGAAATCCTTCGTCCGTGCGGCGGCTGGTTTGCCCCTCTCCCTCCGGGAGAGGGTGGCACGGATGTACTCATCCGTGACGGGTGAGGGCGTGAGTCAACGAAATCACCTGAATACGCCGCTTGCGTCTGCTGTGCTGACCGGAAACCTCCGGTTGCCCACGCCCTCACCCGGCGGGAGTACCCTCTGCCACTCTCCCGGAGGGAGAGGGGCAGAGGGACGTCGCACCCACGATTTCAACAGAGCCAAATCACCCCTTCCCCGCCGCCTTCACCGCCTTCGCCGCGATCGTCTTGAACTCGCGCTCGACCTTCGTGGTGAACGGCGCGGGCAGGCAGTAGGCCCGGTGTGACGACTCGCCCTCGTACCCGCCCTCGATGCGGACCTTTTTCGTCGGGATGTAGCCTTCCATCACGTTGGCGTAGCCGACGATCATGGCGTCGCGCGTGTCGGCGAAGGAGCGGGTGAGCGGGCCCAGGTCGCTGACCGTCTCGCCCTCGAGCGAAAACATCGTCAGCTTCCCGCCCAGCCGCCAGGCCTGGATCTCGTACTCCATCGCCTTGCGGGCGTCGGAATAGGCCAGCGACTGCCGGGCCCACCAGCGGTCGTTGAAGTAGGCGTCGGGCGAGAGCGCGAGCTTCACCATGTCGGCGCGCGGCCGCGGCTTCTCCAGCGTCAGCCCGCCCGCGGCCGAGCCCATGCTGAGCGTCGCGGGCAGTTCCGTCATCTCCCCCTTCGCCATCGCCTTGAGCGCGGCCCGGGCCAGCGCCTGCCCCGCCTGGCGCGACCGCTTCGGGTCGGCCGTGAACGCCTCCGCTCCCGTCTTGGGATCGACGTGGACCACCTTCGCGTCGGCGCCGCAGCCCATGACGAACATCGCCCGGCTGTCGGGCCCGAGCGACCGCTCGATCTCACGGCGGAGGCCGCCGGGGTAGTCGGGCGTCCACTTGTCGATGCCGCCCGAGCTGGTGGGATGGCAGGCGTGGCCGACGAGGACGACCTCGCTCGGCGACTGGCCCCGCGCGGCGCGCGAGACCCGCAAAATCGGCGTGTGCGTGTCGTAATGCCCGTCGCGGTTGATCGCGAAGCCGATGCTGCCGTCGGCCTGCGGCAGCCGGCGGTTGCGCCCGATGCGGGTCTGGATCGCCTGGAAGGCGACGCGGGCCGGGGCGAGGTCGGCCAAGGCCTGGTCGACCAGGCGGAGCATCTCCTCCTCGAGCCGGCGGACGTAGAACGGGTTGAGCGCCCCGGTGGCGAAGTTGACCTTGAAAAGCGTGCCGGCGCTCCAGTGGGTGTGCGAGGCGGCGAGCATGATGGATTCGGGGGCGAGGCCGTGCCTCTGGGCGACGGCCTCGCGGATGGCGCCGACGGTCATGCGGTCGAAGCCCAGGATGTCGGCGGTGACGAGCACCGCGACGTTGCCGCTCTTGTCGGCCAGCGCGAGGGCCTGGGCGAGCAGCGGCGCGAGGGCGCCGACGGCGTATCGCTCGCGCCCGTAGCCGGACATGAGCGTGTGCCCCTTTGGCGGGGTGATGTCGCCCTGGGCGAAGCCGGCCCGCCAGCCATCGCCGCGCGGGGCCCGGCCGCGCTTCAGCGGGGAGGGGGCGGGCTTGGCGGGGGATTGGGGGGCGGATTGACGCGTTTTGCTGCGTTTGGATTTGGCCATGGGTGGTGCCTTGTTCAGGTGGGATTGCGGTGGATGTTGCCAGTGGCTCCCGCCTGAACGGGAACACCACAATAAGGGATCGTCTTTCCTGATGTAAAGCGGACGTCACGCGGGTCCGATCCGCTCCAACCCCCGCCTCTTGAGGTCATACGCCCACATCGCCTCGCCCACGCCGAAGAGCACGCGGTCGCCCTCGCGGCGGAGCGTCGTCTCCGGGGGAGTGGCCGGGGGCGACGTCGATGATTCCCCCGCCTCAAACGGCACGAGCAACATGAACAGATCGCACATCGGTGTGCCGCACTCCGCCTTGAGGATCCAATACGGCGGATTCGGCCGCCCCTTGGGCGCATCCATCTCCACATGGTCATGCCCCAGCGACCCGCGCAGACCCAGCGTCGTCAATGGCCGCAGCAGCAGCCTCGCTTCGCCGTTGCCGAAGACCGCATTCCCATCGGCCAGCTCGGCCGTCCCCGCGGAATGGAAATGCCACGTCAGCTCCGCTGGCGGGCTCTTCTTGAGCTCGATGAAGTCGTGCACGAAGAAGAACCGCTTGTCGACGAAGGCCAGCGTGCGGTCGAAGGCCCGCAGCGCGGGGTAGGCGTTCACCACCGCCCCCGTGGCGATGACTGCGTCCGCCTCCTCGCGCAGGCAGCGGAACTCGCCGTAGACCGTGCCCCACATCCCCGCGCGGATCCGCCGGCAGAAGATGCTCTCGTCGGTCGTGATGACCTGGCTCTCCCCGTCGACGAGCAGCGTGTTGTGCCCCGGGGTCAGTCGGCGGTAGTCCATGTAGTTGCCGTAGTCGAAGCAGCCGGTCTCGATGAGCAGCCGCTGGCCGAAGGCGTTGACGGTGAAGCTGTTTAGGTGGAGCTGGTTGTGGTGGCAGTTGCTCGGCCCGCTCAGCCAGAGGGCGTTGACCGCCCGCTCGGACCAATCGCTGCGGTACGAAAGCAACTGCAGCCCCGAGAAAAGATGCACCGCGCGCTCGGGTGGGGGCGGCGCCGAGGGCAGCGCAGGGTCGTACCAGAGCATGAAGAAGACGCTGTACTCGATCGCCTCGCCGTCGAGCTGCCAATCGTGCGTGATCATCCGCCGGGCGAGCCACTGCCAGTCCTCGCGCCGCTGTCGCGACGCGAACCGCGCGATCGGCGGCCAGAGCTTGGTGAACTGCCCCGAGTCGGCCGGGTTGGCGACCTGCGTCACCCAGGGCAGCACGCAGTGCAGGACGTAGTCGCCCGTGTTCCGCAGGAACGGCTCGTCGTGCAGGTCGACGCCCTTGAGCCGGCGCAGCGCCTCGACGCCCAGCAGCATGTGCCGCAGCCCGTAGTTCCAATAGAGCGGCCCCTCGGGGTAGCCGCCGTCCTGGCAATGGGCGTCGATCGCCCGGCGGGTCTGGAGCAGCGCGAGGTCGAAGGCGGAGCGCGTGTCGAACGAGCACTCGGGGTCGCCCTCGAAGAGCAGCGCCGCCATCAGCATCGGGCCGTTGATGACGTTGATGCCGTTGCAGGTGTACCACTCCGACGCGGGGACCTTGGCGTCGAAGTCGCGCTGGTTGAGCAGGAACCCCTTGTCGTGGATCGACCGGCGGATGCGGTCGCGCTGCCCGGACGTGAGCAAATCGTGCAGCCAGTCGTAGGTCAGCGCCATCTCCTTGACGGCCCCGCCCGTCGCGAGCCCGACGCTCGGCGACCTCGCCCCGGGGCGTGACTCGAAGAACCGCTCCTTCTCGGCGTAGCCCATCGCCAACTCGATCGCCTTCTCGGCGAAGGCCCGTTCGCCCGTGATGAGGTACGCGAAGGCAAGCTGCGTCGGGCGGATGTGCCACGTGTAGAGCTTGTCGGGCTCGGGCTCGAGCCGCTTGCGGCAGGCCTCGAGCAGGCGCGACCAGACGCGGGCGCAGTCGGGGTGGTTCACCTTCGTGCGCAGGGCGGGGAGATCGCCCGCGGAGAAGAAGAGCCGGGGGAAGAGGCCGGGGGCGGGGATTCCGGGGGCGGGGGCGGGGGAATTCATGGATGGCTCCGACATGCGGTGAGAGGCGGGAGGAGATCGTAATCCACCCGCGTGCGACGAGTCTTCGCCGCCTGGTGCCACACGTCATCGTACTCGTGACATGTGTCTTGGGAGGCCGTGGACCCCACCTCCAACGGAATCGCCTAAAAAGCCCGAATCACGGCAAATCCACGAGGTTTGCACGAGTCCAGCGCGAGTCCTTGGCCCCGCCGTCCACGGGCACATGTCACGAGTACGATGACATGGGGCACCAGACATTCCGCGCCGGTGCGCCCCCACTTGCGTAGGATGAATCTCCCCGATGTACCCCCCACCGCGAGGCGACGCCATGATTGCTCTTCGCTCCGCCCTGCTTCGTATCGTTCCGCTCGTCCTGCTCCTCCTCACCGTCTCCCCCGCCCGCGCCGCCGAGCTCCCCCACGAGCACGTCTACCAGCGCGCCCTGCGCGACTTCCTCCTGACCCTCAAGGAAGCCGACTTCGTCATCGACACCTCCGCGCAACCCCCGCGAGACCAGATGACCCTCGACGACTGCTACCGCGACTGGGTCTGGCTCAAGGGCGAGATCCCCCTCCCCACCGCCGGTCTGGCCATCCCCGCCAAGGCCTTCACGATGCAGGCCGTCGAGTCGCCCGCGGGCGTGATGCGCCCCAACGTCAGCCCGTCCGACATGGCCCGCCTCGCGATGTGGAACCACCCGGGCAACCCGTTCCTCGGCTCCCCCGGCCTGCGCAGACGGGCCATGGTCGTCGCCGTCATCGACATGGTCATGCACGACGAGCTCCACGAGAAGAAGCCCGACTCGGGCGCGAACCGCTCCGACTTCCTCGGCGGCACGCTCATCTGGCTGGCCTACTCCTACCCCGCCTTCCGCGAGTTCCTCCCGCTTGACGCCCAGAAGGCCTACGAGGACGGGCTGCGCAAGCTCGTCGCTCGCATCATCAACTGGGGCCCGCGGGCCTCGATGACCGACATGGACCTCTTCGCCCCCGTCGGCATGGCCTACGTCGCCCAGGCCCTCGACGACCGCGAGATCGAGCGCGTCGCCCGCCATTACGCCCAGACCCTCTTCACCGACCCGCGCTTCTTCCGCAAGGCCGGCTACTTCGTCGACAACGGCTGCTACGACACCTCCTACAACGGCATCAGCCTCTACTTCGCCTCCTGGGCCGCCCGCCTGGTCGATTGGCCCTTCGTGCACGAGGCCGTCGACCGCGCCTACCGCCTGCGCTCGGCGCTTTTCCTGCCGGAACCTCGCACGCCCGGGGACACAAACCCCATCATCTACCGCGGCCCGAGCCACATGAGCTCGCGCACCAGCGGCGACCCTCCCCACGAACAATGGAACTGGATCTACCGCCACGTCGGCTCGGCGATGACCACCGACCACGACCTCTGGATGGCGCCGATCCCCAGCGAGGAGGAACTCCGCGCCGCGCCCAAGGCCATCGCCGCGGCGCTCCAACTCGCCGCGGATTCGATCCGCCCCGTGCCGCCCGCTCCGCCTGCAACAGCCCCCGCCGCCGGCACGCCGACGCCCGCGCCCGCCGCGCCCGAGCCCGCCTCCAGCAGCCTCTGGCGCGAGTCGCACTGGGGCAACTCCAACTTCGCCGCCGACCACTACCTCCCCGGCTTCTACGACCGCCTCGCCAAGCTCCGCGCCGAGAAGAGCCCCCTCCTCCTGCCCCCCTTCCTCCGCCCCGGCTCCTTCATCGAGAACTTCGACGACACCTTCCTGGTCGCCAAGCTCAAAGGCTTCGGTGTGGTCATCCACACCGGCCCCGTCGCCGGCGACGACAACCGCTGGCGCCGCCCGCGCGGCTTCGGCGGCGGCGCGCTCAGCGCCTACTGGACGCCCGAGGCCGGCCCCGTCCTCCTCGGCCGCCGCCGCGGCATCCAAGGCGCCACCTTCGACACCTACGACGACTGGCGCATTTGGCCCATCCACGCGATCACCGGCCTCACCGCCGCGGGCAAGCCCATCTCCTCCGCCCGCACGCTCCTGCCCAAGGCGACATACGACGTCGGCAAGGAGAACGCGACCATCGTCGTCAAAGGGACCTTCAACCCGCAGGCCGGCGCGATCACCGCGGGCGACCCCAAGGCCGACGCCGCCGCGCCCACCACTTTCCCCGCGAACCAGCCGGGCGGCCCGACCCTCCTCGGCTCGATCGACTACACCCGCACCTTCGAAGTCACCCCGGCCGGCCTGCGCGTCGAATCCTCCGTCCGCGGCGACGGGCGCGACCCGCTCGCCGAGCTCTACGAGGTGATCCCCGTCTTCCTCGGCGACAACTACGTGCCGCCGACGCCGGAGTCCAAGACACCCGACGCCAAGAATCCGGGGGTCGACCTCTTCTTCCGCGTGAAGGAGGCCTGGATCCCCGCGACGCCCGAGCCGGTCGCCAACGTCGCGGCCATTCGCGTCGATCGGCAGTTCGGCGCGGTCCTCATCGAGCTCGACTCGCCGCGCACGGTCCGCCTCTCGCCCACGAACTGGGTCGACGGCTACCAGACCGGCGCGACTTGCCGCAACATCATGGTCGACCTCCTCGGCAAGCCCGGCCCGCTGCAGGCCGCGGGCGCGAAGGTGGCCTACCGCGTGACGCCGACGGCGCGGCCCGTGGCGGCGACGGCCCCGAGTCACTGACGCCCAAGGCAACAATGCGAAGACCGCCTAAAGGCGGAACTCCGAACCAAAGGCCGCGCCGTTTGGAGTTCCGCCTTTAGGCGGTCTTCTCCACGAGTACGATGGCACTCAGCCCCCGAAATCCTCATCGAACATCGCCCTCCCCCCGAGACTCCCCATGCCCCCCGTCATCCTCTGGTCCCCGCGTCAGATCCTCGTCGGCCGCCGGTTCCGCTTGCCCGTCGAATCCACCTCCGGCCCGCTGACGATCGACTCCGGGCCGTTCACGCTGACGCAGACCGCTCCGCCTCGCGGGAACGTCACGCGGTTTTTCCTCGTCGCCCCCGACCACCCCGTCGACGGCGTGGTCAAACTCCGCGACGCCTCGGGCGAAGCCTCGGCCACCATCCGCGTCAGCGCCATGCAGGAGCTGCGCGAGATCCACCACGTCGGCAACACCCTCTTCCCGCGCCGCTGGCCTCTGGGCCAACCCTTCCGCCGGGCCAAGACGCGCCAAACCCTGCTCGACGACGCCGCCCCCCTGCCCATCGAGCCCCACACTCGCGACCTCGCCCAATGGGTCCTCGGCCTCCCCGACGCCCAGGCCTGGGCCCAATACCCGCCCTCCGAGCTCCCGCGCACCTACACCGTCAACGAAACCCAGGGCTGCCCCGTCCACGGCAGCGCGATCTACGCCTTCGGCGGCTTCTACCCCTGGAACATGCAGTTCCAGCCCTCCGACTTCCTCTCCCACTGCCCCATCGGCAAGGAGACCTACCCCTCCAACCGCCTGCTCGAAGGCGAGCACCTCGCAGGCGACCACCCCGACGACGGCTTCGGCCACATCGACGCTCAGGGCCACCGCTTCTTCTTCGCCGCGGCCTACCACTGGAGGCAGATCGGGCATTGCGGCTCGCAGATCAGCGCCCTCGTGCGCCTGCTCGCGCAACCGGAGACGCCCGAGGCCCAGCGCATCCTCATCGCCCGGCGCATCGGCCTGCTGCTCACCCGCCGCGCCCTCGAGGAACTCTACCTTGCCTCGGTCCCGCAGTTCCGCTTCGGCGCCCAGCACCACGCGATCCTGAGCAACCTCTGGGGCCCGCCCGACCCCGCCGCCGTCGAGCCCCTCCCCTCCCACCAGCCGCTCGCCAACGGCACGAGCGACTACTGCGTCAACATGCCCAGCACGATCGAGGGCCTCTGCCGCGGATACGACGCGGCCTTCCCCTGGCTGCGCGCCGACACGCAGCTCGTCGCCGACCTCAAGAAACTCTGCCTCGACGTCGGCGTAGACGTAGACGTCGCCTCGCCCGACGACGTGCTGCAACTCATCGAGGAGATGATCGCCTGCTTCGTCCAGGCCGACATCGACGGCTACGTCCACTGCAACCACCCCTCGACCAGCGTCGGCACGCTCATCGCCCTGCGCACGCTTGACCCCGTCGACGCCTCGCCCGCGGTCGAGCACCTCTACGACAAGAGCGACGACCAGCTCCGCACCTTCGTCACCAACGGGTTCTATCCCGACGGCGTGAGCTACGAGGCCTCGGGCGGCTACAACTCGATGCACGCCCAGGGCACGCTGCTCGTCCACGAGCACATCGAGGCCCTCCGCGCCCAGCGCCCCGGGACGATCAGCGAGGAGCGCTTCCCCCCGCTCGCCGCCGACCCGAAGTTCGACCTCATCGCCCTGCCCTCGATCCTCACGATCATGTGCGACAAGACCTACGCCTGCTACGGCGACGACCACGCCCCCGGCACCGCCTATGGGCGCGGGGCCCCTGCCGTGTTCACCGAGCCGATCGCCCACGCCCTGGGCTGGGGCAAGCCCGCGCTGGTCTACATCCCCGCCTTCCGCCGCAACCCCTCGCTCACGCTCGCCCGCGCGCTGCACCGCAACGGCCTCGCCGACGCCGTCCCCGCCGCCCGCGCGCTGGTCGAGAAGCACGGCCCGAACCTCGACTGGCCCTCGCTGCTCCTCGAGCCCAGCGGCATCGGCATCCTCCGCGCCCAGCGCGATCCCGCGACCGGCGTCGACCGCGCCGCTGCCTTCGTCCACTTCATCAGCCAGCCCTTCCACCGCCACGACGACTTCATGCACGTCTCCCTCGTCGCCCACGACCGCCCGTGGAGCTTCGACTTGGGCTACCCCGCCACGCACGAGACCGGCTACTACTGGGAGACCCAGTGGGTCACCCACAACCGCGCCCACGCCATCGACGGCGACGACCGCCAGATCGTCGGCGGGGGCGGGCGCTGCAACGCCTTCCTCGACCACCCGCTCGCCGCAGCGATCGAACTCGAGGGCACTGAAGGCCAGTTCCGCGAATGGCGGCTGTGGGCCCCGCTCGACCGCCGGCATCGCCGATTGCTCGTGCTCCTGCCGACCGTCGGCGAGGGCGTCGCGCTCGTCGACCTCTACCGCCTCCGCGGCGGGCGCGAGCACTGGCGCACCTTCTTCGGCTCGCAGACCGACGTGGAATGGCACGGAGCGACGCCGCTCACGCCGCGCCCCGGCACCGCGGCCGGCCCGACCGTCGCGCGGAAGGACATCGAACGCGGCACGTGGTCCGAGGCCTGCCTCACGCTGGTCGACGAGATCCGCGCCGGCGACGGCGCGGGCGACTGGACCGCCACCGCGATTTGCCGCGACGACACTTCCTGGCGGCTCGCCATCCACGGTCTCGGCATATCGTCGGGCGTCGAGGCGATGGTCGGGCGCGCGACCCAGCCGCAAACCGCGCCGGAGGATTCGCCTTATCGCTACAGCCCGCTGCTGCTCCGCCGCGCGGTGAGCCCCGACCAGACCTCGTCGTTCGACCTGGTCTTCGAGCCGCATAAGGACCGCCCGGCGATCACGCGCGTCGAACGACTAGAGCCAGTGGGCGACCCCGACGGAACCGGGGCCGCGGGCGTGCGCTTGGAGATGGTCGACGGCTCGAGCGCGACGGTGCTGTGGAACCCCGCGTGGCCGGCGAACCCGGTGCCCGCGCGGGTCAGCCATGACGAGCCGCACCCCGCGCTCAGTCGGCCGATTGTTTTCAGAGGCGAGTTCGCAGGCGACTTTGAATTGCTCGGGCCGATGGGCATCTGGCGCGAAGATGCCGCGGGCAAGCTGACCTTCGCCTCCGCGGCGCTGGGCGGGAGCGTGGCCCGCGGCGGGAACCGGCGGAAGGCGTCGCGCGGGCCGGCGATCGCGCGGGTCGTCTCGGTCGACCACGCCAAGCGCGAGGTGGTGGTCGAGCCGGCGTCGCCTCATCCGACATCAGTCTCAGAAGCCTTCCGCGTCGGCGCTTCCGTGCGGATCTTCCCGCGCGGGCATTGGTACCGCGTCGAGGCCGTCGAGCCGATCGAGGGCGGGCGCACCCGGCTGCGCTTCGACCTCACGGGCGTGCTCTCCTCCGCCCGGATCGCCGGCGAGGCCGAGGGCGAGGTCACGCTCGCGGCCCGCCTGCCCCTCGCGTGGGCGGGCTACTTCCGCAAATGCCGCCTGCAGGTCCGCGGCAAGGAGACGTTCCTGCCCGTGCTCGACGTCCGCATGCGCGAGGACCGCGACCACACCTTCGCCATGCTCGACGCCGACATGCCCCGCGGCCGGCTCACAAAGGAAGACCACGGCCAATGGGCCGACCTGGTCGACTACTGGCCGCGCTGCGTGGTCGTCGAGCAAGGCATGGAGACGTTCACCGGCTGATCGTCGCAAACCCGCTTCCATCCGCTCGCTCATCCACGCGCGCCACGCCCCCTCGAACATCCAGCCCTTCCGCGGTACGCTGCGCCGGTTCCGCGCCCCGGCCTCGCCGCGTCCCCCACGGAGTCCCCGCCATGCTCAAGATCGGCTTCGCCACCCGCTCCATCCTCCCCTCCCGCCCCGCGATGCTCCTGGGCCAGAAGCACACGCGCGTCGCCGACAAGGCGATGGACCCCCTCACCGTCACCGCGCTGGCAATGGAGAGCGATGCCGCCCCCGGAACGGGCGCCGCCGAAAAGTCGATCATCATCTCGGGCGACATCGTGCTCATCCCCGAGTCGATCCAGGCCGACGTGCAGCAGCGCGTCGCCGCGGCGATCCCCGGCTTCCCCGCCGACCACCTCTTCCTCGCCGCGACGCACACGCACACCTCGTTGGTCCACGCCGGGCCGTTCTACCCCCAGCCGCCGGGCGACGTGATGACCGCGGAGGAATGTGCAGCATTCTTCACCGAGCGCTGCGTCGAGGCGGCCGTCGCCGCGTGGAAGGCCCGCGCCCCGGGCAAGACCGCCCGCGCCTACGGCCACGCCGTCATCGCCCACAACCGCCGCCCCAACTACGACGGCGGGCACACGCAGATGTACGGCCGGGCGGCGGTGCCCGAATTCCGCCACATCGAGGGCAGCGAGGACCACAGCCTCGACATGATCTTCTTCTGGGACGCCGCGGGCCGCATCATCGGCGCCCTCATCAACATCCCCTGCCCCGCCCAGGTCGACGAGAACCTCTACGTCTTCTCGGCCGACTATTGGCACGACATCCGCGCCGAGCTCCGGGCCCGGCTCAACCCCGACCTCTTCGTCATCGGCCTCTGCGGCGCCGCCGGCGACGTCTCGCCCCACTTCATCCTCGACAGCAAGCTCGAGGCCGAGATGCGGGCCCGCCGCGGGCTCACCGAGCGCCAGGTGATCGCCCGCAAGGTCGCCAACGCGGTCGACGAGGCCCTCGCCTGCACCAAGCCCATCGAGGGCGAGGTGCCGCTCAAGCACGCCGTGAAGCGCCCGACGCTCTCGCCGCGGAGGATCTCAAAGAAGGAGCGCGACGAGGCCGCGGTGCTGCACGCCCAGGCGATCAAGGAGGGCGACCCCAAGCTCTGGTGGCCCACCCGCCTGGCCCAGGTGGTCAACGACTTCGACACCCAGCGCCAGATCCCCCACGTCCCGGCGGAGCTGCACTTCGTCCGCATCGGCGACGCCGTGGTGGCGACCAATCCCTTCGAGCTCTTCACCGACTACGCCCACCGCATCAAGTCGCGCAGCAAGGCGGGGCAGACGCTGGTGGTGCAGTTGGCCGCCGGCTCGGGCGGCTACCTCCCCACCCAGCGCGGCGTCGACGGCGGCAGCTACGGCGCGATCCCCTCAAGCTGCACCGTCGGCCCCGAGGGCGGCCAGGAACTCGTCGAGATCACGCTGCAGGCGATCGCGGAGATGTTCCCGGAAGCGGGGGCGAAGGCGTGACATTGATTTGAATTGTTAGCCGGACGCGCAAGCGACGGAGGTTAGTCCGCCTGAGACAATCGACATCGCCCGGATTGGCCGAAGACCAATGCAAACCTCCGTCGCTGGCGCGTCCGGCTAACAAAACAAGCCGAATCCGTCCGCCTCACCCCGGCACCCAGATCTGCTTCGCCTCTACCACCTCCGAGCCCTTGGGCAGGTCGATCGGCATGGCCGACTTGGTGAAGAAGGCCAGCCCCTTGTAGCTGGTGAGGTATTGGTAGTTCGTGCTGAAAAACCCGCCCGTCGCGTGGACCACCAGCGGGGCCTGCTGCTTGCGCAGGATCTCCATGAAGGCCTCGGGCTCGACCTTGATGATCACGCCCGAGGCGCGGGCCGCCTAGATGATCATCGCCTGGTGTGCGGCGACTTCAGCTCCGGTGGTCATGTCGCTCTCCGTTCGCGTGGATTTGGGCTGGGGGAGTTGAAGCCGAAAACAGCATCGTACCGTTCATCTTGGTCTCGGCGTCGATTCACTCCATTGCCGTCCATCAGGACCGGTTATCATTTAGGCCGGTGGCCCATGCCAACCTACACCATCCCAGACAAGCCCGGGCGATTCGCGGTCGTCGGCAACGAGTCCGATGGCTTCTGCGTCGCCAACAACGTGACGAAGACAACCAAACGTCTCTCGATCTACTGCCGCGGGTTCGATGAGGCCCTTGTCATCTGCGAACAGCTCAACCGGGGCGACCACGACGGCACGATCCACATCCCCGACGAAACAAGCTCTTTCGCCGTCCGCGGCGACTTGAAGCGCGGCTTCTACGTCTGCGTGAACGACGAAGCGCAGAAGCGCGTCCTCCCTCGCTTCCGCAGCTATGAGGAGGCGATGGAGGTCTGCGACCGCCTCAACCGCGACGAAAACGCGGTCTTCGAGTTTCCCGACATCGACATTCCCAAGCGCCCCTGGCCTGCGAAGCCAAGCAAGCCCAAGCCCGCGCTCACGCCTCCCGCGACGAAGCGCCACCCGCGCGTGCTCTATGTCGAGCAGAAGACGGACGGCAACCGCAACCTGGCCGACCGCGGGCCGGCGGAGATCTGCGAAGTCACCGCCTCCAAGACCGGCTCGACGATCTACTACAAGGGCAAGAGCCTGCAACGCATCCGCGGAATCTACGGGAATTACCGGTGCGTCGAGGACGGCAATGAGTATTGGGTCAGTGGCCCGAAGACACGCGGCAGCAACCGCCATTGGGCGGGGGGCGGACCGGTCGGCGACGCGACGAACAAGGGCTGATGCCTGCGCAGCGCCTTCCGGGCCCAAGCTCTACAATGCCCCGCGTGCCTCCCACCTCCACCGGCCGCACGATCCTCTGCCTGCTCGCGGGCGGCCAAAGCCGGCGGTTCGGCGGGTCGAAGGTCCACCTCCGCCTCGCGGGCGAGCCCGTGCTGGCGTGGCACGCCCGGCGGCTCGGAGCGGGGCTGCCCGGGCGGAGCGAACTCTGGCTGAGCCTCGCGCCGGGGCAATCGCCCCCGCCCGGCGCGGGGGCGTATGGCCGGTGGGTCCACGACGCCCAGCGCAACGCCGGGCCGTTGGCGGGCATCGCCGCGGCGCTCAAGGCGGCGCGCGGCGACGACCGCGTGCTCTTCGTCCCGGCCGACATGCTCTGTCTGGGCCCCGACGAGGCGCTGCGGGTCCTGCTCGCGCTCGCGCGCCATGAGGCGGCGATCGGCGTCGTCGGCCAATGGGTCAACGGCCCGCGCGCGGGGCGCATCGAGCCGTTCCCCTCCGCGTGGCGTGTCGGGCCCGCGCGGGAGCTTCTCGCCCGCGCGTCGATGGCAGGCGTGCGCGGGCCGTTCCGCCTCGCATCATGGGCGGGCGTCGCGCGGCTGCCGCTGGGTTGGCCAAGGGACGCCGACGCGTGGGAGAGCGTAAACACGCGGGCAGACCTCTCGCGGACTCGACAGCGCCTTGGGCTGGTGAATATTCACGAGGCGTCGCTCTTTTGATCAGAGCCGGCGACTGTGTCGCCGAAGACCGGGCGAGGCGGTACTCCGCCCGCGCGACGTGCCGGCGTCGATGACGCCGCCAAGAGCGGGAGAGACGTTCGGCAACAAGCCTTTTGGCGCAGGCCTCGCGTGAAGCCAAGCGGTTCATGGCGGCCGGCGATTCGCGCGGGCGGAGTACCGCCCCGCCCGATCTTCGGACACACAGTGTCCGTCTCGGATCAGGCTGCGCCTGATGGGAGAAGGCGAACCTTTCAGCAATGCGCCCGCCACGGAAAAGGGGCTCGACCCGCGAATCAAAGGGAATCCCGATCTCAATCCCCGTCACTTCCCCTGCGTCGCGATCCCCTTGCGATCCGCCTGCTCCTGGATCATCTGCGTCACCTTCGCGTCGAAGCCGTCCTTCCTGCCCGCGGCCGCCCCCTCCTTGCGCTGCTGGTCGATGTAGGCGTCGCGCTTCCTCACCAGCTCGGCGACTTCCTTCTGCAAATCCGCCCGCTTCTTCGCGTGGGCGGCGATGTATTCCTTCCGCTCCGCGTCCGTCATCTTCTGCATGGCCGGGGGAAGCTCCTCCGCCTTGACGCTCTCGAGCTTCACGCGCCCGGTGGAGAGGTCGTCGAGCAGCTCGCCCCCGCCGGTCATCAACTGCCCCGGCTGCGTCGCGGCCGAGCCGCCCACCGCCAGCCCCGCCGCCGCCAACCCGCGCGGGCTGGCCGCGGGCGCCGCGGCGTAGGCCTTGCTCATCACCGCGGCACGGTCGGCGGCCGCCTCGGTCGAGATCGAGGCCGCGGCGCGGAGCTTCCCGGCCGTCTCGAGTTGCTGGCCCACCCCGCCGTAGACCAGGGCCGACGCGTTCAACTCGCGCTGCTTCGCCTGGATCTCCTTGTCCATCGGCGTGCTCACCGCCTGCATCCCGCCTTGCTGCTCGATCACGGCGTATTGCCCCTCGCTGAGCTTCGCGATCTCCTTCCAGACGCGCGTCGTCTCCGGGTCGGCGCCGCACTGCACGGTGTTGATCACCAAGTCCTTCCTCACCGCCGCCTGGCAGATGTCGGGGTATTTCACGTCGTTGGCGTAGTCCATGTGGGGCGGGGCGTCGCCCACGAGGAAGACGATCTTGAGCACGCTTCGGTCGCCGCTCCACTGCATCTTGGTGACCGCCTCGTTGAGCGCCTGGTTGACGGATTCAGGCGTGTCGCCGCCGCCGTCGGCCTTGAACTCCTTGAGGTGGCTGTAGATCCCGTCGAGGTCGTCGGTGAGGTCGAAGTCGCGGGTGACGTACTCGTCGCCGCGGTCGCGGTAGCCGATGAGCGCGAACTTCACGTGAGGAGCCGGCTTGGCGCTGACGATCTGGTTGGCGATCGACCAGATCTTGGCCTTGGCGCCCTCGATCAGCCCGGACATCGAACCGGTGGTGTCGAGCACGAAGCAGACCTCGATGTTCGGGGCGGAGGTGGGCGGCGGCGCGATCTTCGCCGGGCCGGCGTTCGGCGCAGCCATGGCCGCTCGGTCCTTGCCTTGGGCAAGTCCGATGAGGCCGAAGATGGTGGAGGCACAGGCGATTCCGACAAGGACGGGCTTGAGACGCATGGCGGGGTCTCCGGAAAGGAACGAAGGGCGCGGGCCGCGCCCGACGGCGCGATCACTCCAAGGTCTGACGTGCGAAACGAAGAGGGGTTCCCAAATCCGGAATTCCGATCGTCTTGGGTTCAGCAAGCGGGTTAACCAACGAAAAACCCAGGCACGCGGTGCCTGGGCTTTGAGGTTTTCGGTCTTGATCATCTCTCGGGTCTTCGTCTGATCACAGCGCCTTGGCGCGACGCCTCAGAGCGTCCCCTTCGTGCTGGGCACCTCGGTCCCCGTGATGGCGACGGCCTGCCTCAGGGCTCGCCCCAGCCCCTTGAAGATCGCCTCGCTCACGTGGTGGAGGTTGATCCCCGTGGGCACCTCGACGTGGCAGTTGAATTTGCCCGCCTGGCTGAAGGCGGTGAGGAACTCGCGGACGAGCTGGACGTCGAACGTGCCGATTTTCTCGCCCTTGTCGAGCGGGGCGGCGAAGACCAAGGCCGACCGGCCGGAGAGGTCGACGCTCACGCGGGCGAGGGCCTCGTCCATGGGGACGGAGGCGAAGCCGTAGCGTTCTATGCCCTTCTTGTCGCCCAGGGCCTTGTCGAGGGCCTGGCCCAGGACGATGCCGACGTCCTCGACGGTGTGGTGGTCGTCGATGTGGAGGTCGCCGGTGGAGGTGACGGTGAGGCCCAGCCGGCCGTGGCGGGCGACGTGGTCGAGCATGTGGTCGAAGAAGCCCACGCCAGTCTTGTTGACGTAGGCGCCGCCGTCGAGGTTGAGCTCCAGCTCGATCTGGGTCTCTTTGGTCTTGCGTTGGATGCGGGCGATGCGGGGCATGCGGGTTCCAGGTCGGGGTTGTGGCCGGCGACCCGGGCGCGAATCCGGCGGGCCAGGTCCCCGGGCTATCGGGCGAGTTCGCCCAAGGCAGTCAGCAGCGCGTTGTTCTCGGCCGGCGTGCCGATGGTGATGCGCAGCTTGTCGCGCAGCCGGTCCTGATCAAAGTATCGCACGAAGAGCGACCGCTGCTTGAGCGATTCGTAGATCGCCTTGGCCGTCGGCGCTCCCCCGCCCGCGGGAGGCGTGGCGAGGATGAAGTTCGACTGGCTGGGCGAGACCCGATAACCGCGCCTCTCCAGCTCGGCGGTGACGCGCGTGCGCTCGCCGATCACCGCCGCCCAGCTCTTGCGGGCCTCGTCGCGGTGCTCCAAAGCCGCCGTCGCCGCCGCCTGGGAGAGGATGTCGGTGTTGTAGCTGTCCTTGGCCTTGTTCATCGAGGCGATCAGGTTCGCGTGGCCAAGCCCGTAGCCGAAGCGCAGCCCGGCCAGCGAGTAGCCCTTGCTCAGCGAGCGGAGCAGCAGCACGTTGTCGAGCCCGCGCGAGGGGTCGAGCAGCGGGAGCGCGTCGCGCGTCGCGAAGTCGACGTAGGCCTCGTCGACCATCAGCACGGCCTGCCCCTGCAGCGCCCGCGCGACGGACTCGAGCGACTCCAGCGACTCCAGCCGGCCCGAGGGCGCGTGCGGGTTGACGATGATCGCCAGCCGGCAGCCCAGCGCCAGCGCGCGGGGGGCGAAGTCGGCGGGGACGGACCAATCGTCGTTGAGCGGGACGCGGTGGATCAGCGTGTCGTGGATGTCGGCCAGCACGGGGTAGAGCGAGTAGCTCGGCTCGGTCATGACGAGGCTGCCCGCGCCATGCCGCTGGGCGGGGCGCAGGCCGGTGCCGGTCGCAGGCGTCGGGGCCAACGCAGAGGAGGGGCGCGGGTCGCAGAAGACGGTGACCGCGAGGCGGAGGAGCTCGTCGCCGCCGTTGGTGGCGATGACCTGGTCGGGCGAGAGGCCGTGGGCCCTGGCGGCGGCGCGGCGGAAGGTCTCGGCCGAGGGAGGTGGATAGCGGCGGAGCGACTCGGCGGAGACCGCGCGGACCGCCTCGAGCACCGCCGGGCTGGGCGGGTACGGGTTCTCGTTGGTGTTGAGCTTGACGACCTTGGTCTCCTGCGGCTGCTCGCCGGGGGTGTAGGCCGTCAGGGCACGGATGTTGTCGCGTTCGTATGCCATCGGACCGGGCATCTTCGCATCGATTTCGGCGCGGGTCAATCGCGTCAGGGGTGTCCACGGCGGCCTCGCGGCAGGGTGGGCAGCAGGGAGGCGGCGGGGCCGAGGCGGGGCGGGAGCGGGACATGAGCGGTTGATAAAAAGCCGAAAAATCCGGGTCCGCGAAGCTCTCGAACGACCTTGCGCAACGATGTTCCACGTGGAACATCGTTGCGCGGTTCGACACCCCCATTTTTGGACGAAAAATGAGGCTTTTCCGCGCCGTCCCAGGACAGTCCTCCACACAAGTCGGAACGACGGTCCCCGAGCTTCCGCCAACGCACCCGCCACCCCAAAAAAGAGCGTTTCCGGGGCGACAAATCGATTTGGCGCAAACCGGTTTGTCGGGAACGACGCAGGATGGGCGACAGGCGGCCGCCCCGCCGTTTCGCTCCGCCGATCGTTCCCGTAGACTATCGACCCTGATGAGGCAGACACGCACACGATCTCACGCAGGATGGGTCCACACGCTCGCCGTCGCGGCGGCGCTCGCGGCGATCCTCCCCCCCGCTCACGCGCGGGCGGCCGACGCCGACGAGACGCTCCAGTCGGCCGTCTTCCTCCTGCGGGCCGCGGCGACGCCCTCGCCCGACGGGCAGAACACGCTGCTCCTCCGCGCCCTGCGCCACACGGGCGACCCCGAGCTCACGCCCTTCTTCAGCGAGATATACCAATCCTCCACGCCCTCGCTGCGGATCCACGGACTGCTGGGCCTCGCGGAGTGCGGCCCCGACAAGAAGCTCGACCTCGAGCGCCTCGCCTCGATGGACAAGGACAGCGGCGCGATCCAGGCGGAGATCGTCTCCGCCGCGCTCGACGCCGAGCTGCTCAGCGACGAGCAGGCCAAGCAGATCATCGCCTGGCCCGGGATGGACTCGGCGATCAAGGTCCTCGCCTCGGCTCCGCTCGTGCAGCACAAGAAACTCGCGTCGACCGACCACCTCAAGGAGGCGGCCAAGGCCGAGAACGCCGCGCGGCGCGGCATGGCCAACATCATGCTCCTGCAGATGGGCGACGCCGCGGCCATGAAGGGCCTGCAGGAGACCGTCAAGCCCGACGACCCGAAGCGCGACCAGATCCGCCAGCTTTTGCTCGAGACGATCCTGCGCTACGACTTCGACGCCGCCGCCCCCTGGGCGATGCAGGTCGCGCTCGACCCCGCGGCGCCTTCGCGGCTCTCACTGCTGGCGCTCCGCGCGGCGATGCGCTTCGGCGTGCCCGGCTCGCAGGAGGAATGGCGGAAGCGATACGACTCCAACGCCGACCCCGCCTCGCAGACCCGCCTCGCGCTGCTCGCGCTCAACCTCGCGCCTTACCTCCCCGCCAAGCTCTTCGAGCCGTTGGTGCGCAGCGAGGACTCGCTGGTCAAGCAGATCGGGCTCACCGGCGCCGCGGTGGCGGACAAGAAGGACGTCGCCCCGGCGGTCGTCGCCTTGGTCCGCGCGTATCACCCGCTCACGAGCGCTTGGGCCCTGAGCCACGCCCGCAAGCGCGCGACCGATGCCGAGGCGTCGGCGATCTTCATGGCGATCGTGCAGGCGGGCGGCGAGGGGCCGGACCGCAACCGCGCCCAGCGGCTCGACGACGCCGTGCTGGCGACCGAGTTCTTCTTCGAGCGCGACCCGAAGGAGGCGGTGGCGAAGATCCGCCCCGTGCTGGGCGACCCCAAGACGAACAAGGAGCTGCGGTCGTCGATCCTCGTGGGGCTGATCGCCGCGAAGGGTGACGGCGCGGAGGAGGCGCTGGCGGGGCTCGAGCCGATGACCGACCAGACCAGCCGCTACGTGGCGCTGCTGCTGCAGGCCAAGCCGGGCAAGCCGCTCGCGCCCGCGCAGATGCAGGACCTTTCGCTGCTGGTGCGCGGGGGCGGGCAACTGCCGCCGACGCTGCGCATCCAGGCGGCCTGGACCTACCTCAAGCTGACGCACCAGACGCGCGAGGCGCTGACCGCGGCGATGAGCCGCCCGAGTTGACCTGACCTGACTTGAACGAGCCCGCGGGCAGAGTCGTGTCGCCCGCGCATCGAGACGCATCTCCCCCGCCGCCGAACCGCGCGGCCCCAAGCCTTCGGAGCATTGCTGGATGAACTTCATCCCCCTGAGCCAACCCGACATCACCCAGGTCGAGATCGACGCCGTGGTCGACACGCTGCGCTCCGGCCGGCTGAGCATCGGCCCGCGCCAGTCTCGCTTCGAGGAGCTCGTCGCCGAGCGCGTCGGCCTGCGACACGCGGTCGCGGTCAGCTCCGGCACCGCCGGCCTGCACCTGGTGCTGCTCGCGCTGGGCATCGGCCCGGGCGACGAGGTCATCACCACGCCCTTCTCCTTCATCGCCTCGGCCAACTGCATCCTGATGGTCGGCGCCAAGCCCGTCTTCGTCGACATCGACCCGCGCAGCCTCAACATGGACCCCCTGCTCGTCGAGGCCGCCATCACTCCGCGGACCAAGGCCATCCTGGGCGTCGAGGTCTTCGGCAACCCCACGCACATGGACCGCCTCGCCCAGATCGCCGGGTCCCACGAGATCCCGCTCATCGAGGACTCCTGCGAAGGCCTCGGCGGGAAGCACAAGGGACGGGCGATCGGCGCCTTCGGGCGCGCGGGCGTCTTCGGCTTCTACCCCAACAAGCAGATCACCACCGGCGAGGGCGGCATGATCGTCACCAACGACGACAAGCTCGCCAGCCTCTGCCGCTCCTACCGCAACCAGGGGCGCAGCGACGCCATCGCCCAAGGCCAGACCGCCAGCAGCTCCGCCCAGGACAACCGGGCCGGCTCCTGGCTCGCCCACGAGCGGCTGGGCTACAACTACCGCCTGAGCGAGATCAACTGCGCCCTGGGCATCGCCCAGATGGAACGGCTCGACGAGATGCTCGCCGCCCGCCGCCGCGTCGCCGGCGAGTACATGCGCCGCCTCATGGGCATGGGCGACCTGATCCTCCCCAACATCGAGAGCAACGACGACGCCTCATGGTTCGTCTTCGTCCCGCGCCTCTGCGACCTCTACGGCCTGGTCGAGCGCGACCGGATCATCAACGGCCTGCGCCGGCACGAGATCGGGGCCGCCAACTACTTCCCCTGCATCCACCTCCAGCCGTTCTACCGCGAGCGCTTCGGCTACGGCCCGGGCATGTTCCCCATCGCCGAGTCGATCAGCCATCGCACCATCGCCCTGCCGTTCTTCAACCGCATGGACGTGAACCAGGTCGAGCTGGTCGCCCTGACGCTCAAGGTGATGCTCGACCGCGAGAAGCTGCTCAAGCCGTGATTGTCCCCCTCGCGGCTGCGACGCCCGCGACATCCGTCGGGTCATCTTGCCGCCCCGGATCGCTGTCCCAACAAGAGCGTTCGCAGGACCATCGTCATCCAAAGCCGCCGGGCCTCTGGCAGACCGCTGCCGAACTTGACCCTTCGGTCGGCGTGGATCTCGATGTTCTTCTGAACCTGGTCGTTCTTTGGCCACGAGGCGTTGCCGATGGTCACGCGCGTGACAGCAGAGGCGTCGAAACGCTGGGTCCACCCAATGAACTTGACTCCGGTCCAGACCGAGCCAGCCGCCCCATCGAGCTGGACGCGCACCTCTCCTGCCGCCGCGAAAACAAGCCCTCCGATCAAGGCGAGGCCGACGAGGACAAACGGGGTCAGGAAGACACAGAGAAAGAGCGTCTCGCCCAAGGTTTGAAACCCATTTGACCCGCTCCCGGCGCCGCCCGGCGATCCCTGCCCCGACGGAGCCGGAAACCACGCCGGCAGAGGCCCAACCAAGTGGGTGTAGAGCCCCCCGATCGCCACCAGCAGGAAGACCGAGACGATCCCGTTCCAGAAGAGGCAGATGGCCAGAACGCCCAGCATCCCGCCCACGGTACGAGCCGAGGCCCGCACGGCGATGCGAGCCCCGTCGTCGTCGAGCCGGCAGCCCGCGGGCGGTTCTTCGCTCACGCCGGCCCATTCGCAAGCCTCGACCATGTCCGCCAAGCGGGAAAGCCTTCCGCACGCACGGCAGAGGCCGACGCCCTCCTGGATGTTGATGTCGTCGATCGCGATCGCGGCGCCGCACGCGGGACAGATGTTCGAAGCCTCCGTCGTCATGCAAAGGCTCCCCGGCGCATGGTCCTCACCGGGGAAGTCTACCGCGCAGGCCTCACGACCCGCTTGGGTTTGAGCCCGTAGCGGGGATCCGAGACGATTCCGTTTGCCGCGGCGGGTTTCGCCGGGCACGGCTCTACCCGCCCTACGGGCCCCCCGGCGCCGTCACTTCTTCAGGTTGCCCTTGTCGATCGCCAGCTTCATCGTCGTGGGCAGGAGGTAGTTCGCCCCGCGGTAGGTGAAGACCTGCCCGGTGAGGACGAAGACCACGCGGTCGCCGCGCTCCTGCGAGAGGTTCTCCATGCTCTGGAGAAGCTGGCAGGGGATGAGGACCATCGGCGGCTCGGGGCTGGTGCGGGCGTCGGCGTCGAAGGCGAACATCACGGTCGAGTTGCCCGTGCCGTGGACCAGCCGGCCGCGGCGCTCGACGACGAACTCGCCCTCGCGGCGGAGCGTGGTGGCCCGCTCGCCGGGCGCGGGGCCCAGCACGGCAGGGTCCATCACCTTGGTCGCCGGGGGCGTGGTGACGACGCGCGGGGCCGACTCGATCGCGGCGTTGCGCTCGATCATCGAGCCCATCTGCTGCAGCACCTGGTCCGCGCTGGCGTTCTTCCCGGGCATCGGGGCCGGCGCGGTCGCGGGCGGGGCGTCGTTGCGCGGGGGGGACCAGACGACCGTCGAGGTCGGCAGGAGGTAGTTCGAGCCGCGGTAGGTCGTGACCTGCCCGGAGATGACGAAGAGCGTCTGGTCGCCGCGCTCCTGGACGAGCGTCTCCATGTTCTGCAGGAGTTGGCCGGGGAGCACCGCCATGGGCGGGGGCGTGCCCTGCGGGTCGGACTCGAAGGCGACGAGCAGGCTCGAGCTGTTGGGGGCCCGCTTGAGCCGGACGTGCTGGTTGGCGAGGAACTCGCCCTCGCGCCGGAGCTTCTCGGCCTTGCCGCCGGAGTCGGCGGATTCGGGCTGCGCCGAGGCGGGCTTGGGCGGCGCGGCGTCGGCGGCGAAGGCGGCGGAAGGGATCAACGCGGAAGCCGCGATCAGACCTGCGGCGATGTGTCGTGTCTGCGTCCGCATCCTGCGTCTCCTTTCGTCGCTGACGATCCGGACTCGAGCATGTTCCATCGCGAAACCCGGAAGAACTTGGCCGTGCCACACCGCAGCCGTAGGCTGCTGTGTGCCGGTCGACCCGAGGCGCCGGAATGCCGAGACGCACTGTTCATCCGCACATAGCAGCCTTCGGCTGCGATGTGGCACGCCCTTGGGCGATCTTTCACGCCAACGGCGCGCCAATCGACTTCAGCAGCGCCGTCGCGTGCTCCGCGGCGACCTGGTAGCAGTCGGCCGCGGGCAGTTCGGAGAACTTCTTGTTCGATGGCCCGGTCAGGCCCATCACCTGCACCGTCGCGAGGACCGCGGCCGAGTGCTGCAGGTGCGGCTCGAGGCTGAGCTGCCCCTTCCACCCGCGGGCCAGCGCGTCGGCGAGGATCTGCTTCGAATAACCCGCGCCGGTGCCCATCGGCACGTGCAGGTTGTTCTTGTCGCTTTCCTTCAAGTGGAAGGCGTCGGTCAGGTCGCGCATCTGCAGCCAGGCCTGCCAGACGTCCTCGCCCGACTGGTTGTAGTTGTCGAAGTCGAAGATCAGGCGGAAGGGCGCGCCCTTCTTGCCCTCGGGGTCGCGCAGGGCCTTGGCGATGGCGAGGTTCGCCTTCACGCCGTCGCCGAAGATGTGGCGCTCGTTCTCGTGGTAGAGGATCAGGCCCGGCCCCGCGGCGGCGTCGCGCAGCCGCCTGAGCCGGTCGATCGACTCGCGCTCGAACGCCTCGGGCGTCGCCTTGGCCTTGTTGTTGTAGTAGCTGAAGATCCGGATCGACTTGCAGCCCAGGATCTCCGAGAGCTTGCCCATGTGGGCGAGCTTGTCGAGGTCGATCTTGAAGTCGTCGGCGATGTCGATCTTCCCGATGGGCGAGCCGAACATCCCGACATTGACGCCCGCGGCGTCGAGGAGCTTGCGGACCTCGTGGGCCCGGTCGAGCGGGAGCGCGGAGATGTTGTGCCCGTCGAGCCCGCGAAGGTCGACGTGGGTGAAGCCCGCGCGCTTGGTCGCGGCGATCTGCTCGGCGGTGGACGGCCCGGCCTCGTCGGCGAAGCCGCTGACGACCCAGGCGGTGGAACAATTCTTCAGGGCGATGGAGTGGCTCATGATGAACTTGTCGAAATCGGATTTGGGTTTGGAGACTTCAAGACGACTCAGCGCGAGCCTTCCGCGGGCTCGGCGTAGGGGGCCTTGCGCAGCGCGGTCTCGACGCTGGTGCGCCAGACGCGGAGCTGCTCGATCTGCCAGTGCGAGACCGGGTCCCACTTCATGTAGGCGGTCACGACCTGCTTCACGCCCTCGGGCTGGTCGTAGTCGAACGGGCGGACGATGTCGATCTGGGCAGTCCACCCGCGGATGCGGACTTGGTTGACGTCGAGCACGGGACGGTCGACGGGCATGACCGCGGGCGGGGGCACGATGACCTCCGCGTCGGACTTGGCGCCCTTGGCCGGCGCGGTGGCGGCCCCGGTGAGCTCGGGGCCGAGCCAGGTCGCGTGCTCGCCGAGCTGCGGCAGGACGCGGTTGTAGGTCATGACCGTCGAGCCCTTGGGGAGGAGCACGATGAACGGCTTGTTGATGGGGTGGTCGGCGACGACGGCGTTGGTGGCGGCCGCCATGGCGTCGGCGACGTAGTTCCAATTGGTGTCGTGCGCGGCCACGCCGTCGCCCCCGATGGCGGGGATGTTGACGTAGGTGGCGCACCCGCCGAGGCTCGCGGCCCCCAGGATGAACAACACTGCAAGACCACGGAATTTCGACGACATCGACGCCATAAGTCGCTCCTTGCTCGCGGGCGCACGTTCAATCACGCCGAGCATTGTAATGGCTGGGGCGGGGCGTGCGGGATGCTCGCCTTGCTCAGTGCGAAATCCCCAGCTCGTGCATCCGCTTGTGGATCGCCGCGGCCGCCTCCTGCAGGGGCGACTCAAGGAACGAGCGGTGGTCGGCGTGGGTGTGGTGGTGGGTCACGCCCTTCTCGTCGTGGGCCCGCCGGCCGTGCTGGCGGATGTACTTCACCGAGCCGTCGATGAGCGTGAGCATGTAACGCGCCGTCGCCTCGTCGAAGAGCCACCAAGGCCCGCCCACGGCCACGTAAATCGGCGAGGTGTGGGCGAAGATCCCGCGCCGCCAGCCGTCGAGGTGGTTCGCCGCGCTGTAATTCGGCCCGGCGCAGCGCGCCGCCAGCCAGGAGTGCTTGCTCACCTTGATCTTCGCGGTGAGCGTCAGCGAGCGGGCCCCCTTCTTGTCGTTGGTCGAGGCGACGACCTCCCCGCGCTCGACGATCTGCAGCGTGTGGATCGGGAAGATCGAGTCGGCCCGGGCCTCGACCTCGACCGTCCCGCCGTTGCCGGGCAGGTCGATCGTGTCGCCGATCTCCGCGCCGTTGACGCGGAGCTGGATCATCGGGCCCGAAGTGAGGAACGTCCTGCCCGCGCGGAGGGCGGCGCACCATGTGTCGTAGTTGAACGGCTCGTCCGGCTTGATCCGGGCATACGTCCGGCAGATGCCCACGGGTACGTCGGCCGACATCTTGTCGGTCCCGCCCACGAGCGGGAGCTTGTACCCGCAGTTGAGGTAGCGGTAATACTCCACGTGCGCGTAAGGCGAGTGGATGAGCATCTCCACCGCGTCAGCCCGCCCGGTGGCGATCAGGGCCGCGGGCTCGCCGTTGGGCGTGGGCAGGTGCGGGATGACCACCGTGCCGCCTTGCTCATGGCAGGCGTCGGCCCAGTGCGAGAGCGTCGTCTCCAGCGCCCCGCCCATCTCGGCCTCGCTGGGCCCGTCGGTGCACCACGGCGCGACCTGCTTCTTGAGCCCCAGCAGCGTCAGGTGCCCGAGCATGTGCTGGCGGTTTTCCTGCGTGGTGTAGACGATCGTCTTCCCGTCGCCGCTCGCGGTGGGCCTGCCGATAAAGTCCTCGGTGTTGGTGAAGAGGTGCCCCCACTGCGAGGCAAGGAGGTTGACGACGTTGAGGTCCTCGCCCGCGGCCTCGCGGTGGGCCCCGCGCTCGCCCAGGAAGTGGACGTGCGTGTCGCCGCTGTACCAGCCCTTGGCGTTCACGTCGGACCAGCGCTTCAACCTCAGCTCGACCTCGCGCTGCCCGGGCTTGATGTCGACGATCTGCCGGATCGGCTCATACTCGAACCCCCGCGCGACATCGACCACCACATGCCCGCGCGGGAGCCAGCCTTGGCAAGTCCCGTCGATGTAGGCGTAGCTGATCTGTCCGAGGCGGACGTCGCCGCCGATGTCGATGTGCCACGTCCCCTGGTTGGAGTTGAGGTGGTCGTGATGCCCGTGGGGCTGGTACGGAATCCCGTGCGACGAGCGGAAATGCACGCGGCAGTGGACGGGCTTGCCGGTGGCGTCGTCGACCACCGTGGTGTGCACCCAGTTGCGCCCCGAGTCGACGATCGCCAGGTCGACGCGCGGCGTCTTGACCACGCCCTTGGCCTCGAGCTCGCCCCAGTTGGCCTTGCCCAGCGTCTCGCCGTCGTGGCGGATGGTGATCGTCGCGCTGGGGTTCGCGGCGATGTGGACGTAGGCGGGCGAAGACTTGCCGTTGAGCGGCTCGCCCCAGCCCTTCACGGGGTTGGTCAGGAAGGCCGGCGTCTTCGCCTGCGGGAGCGGGTAAGGGTAAGTCGCCACGCCGCGGTCGACGTCAATCTCCAGCTTGAAGTTCCGCTCCGCGTCGGCCTTCTTGGGGAGCGTGATGCGGACCTCCCTCCGCGCCGTCACGGCGAAGGGGTATTCTTTGAGCGAGCTGAGCGTCACGCCCGCGACGATGAACTTCCTGCCCACCGGCTCGAGCACGACCTCTTTGATCGGCACGTCCGGCTGGTCAGCCCGCGGGTTCGCCCACGCCCAGACGAAGTACGAATTCGGCCAAGCCTGCGACGCCTCGGTCTGCCTGAAGCCCTGTGAGCCGTACTCGCCTTGGTACCGCTCGTGCATGTGGTCAGCCTTGTCGGGGAAGCTGAGGAAGGGCAACTGGCCCCAGGCCTGCGGGAGCGCGCCGACCTCGAAGCGCTCGCGGATGGGGACGACGACCTCTTGCCCATCGGCATAGCGGAACATGTAGCGGGCGACGACCGTGCCGACCGCCTCGCCCTCGTCCCGGCGCGTCTCCAGCAGCGCGTGGGCGAAGATGACGTGCGTCGCGGCGGAGCCGATCGGCAGCGTCACCGGCTTCCGCCGGGCGGGCTTGGCGTCGAAACCGATGTAGCAGTTGCCCTGTTTTCCCGCGGACTTCGCGCTGGCCATGCCGCGGCCCTTGGCCTTGCCTTTCGCGCCGGCGGCGCCGATGACGAAGGGCAGGCCGTGGAAAGATTGTTTGCCCAGCAGCGGCGCGGGGTTGATGCCGTGGAACGAGGCGCCGACGTTGCAGAGCTTGCCCAGCGGAAGAGGACGGTAGTCGGCCATGAGCGGGGCTCCCGGGGATGGCGGTCGCGAGGCGCGAAACCGAGGGACGCACGACATGAACGAGAGGCGAGTCTACCGATCAGGCCGAGTCGCCGCCACGCAAGCCCGCGGCCGCGCGCAGGCGCTCGACGAGGCAGGCGACCAGCGCCGACTTCACCGCGTCCATCGTCGGCGCGGCGGAGCCGAGCAGGGCCGCGAGGCTGGTGACCGACCGGCCCGCGAGCCCGCAGGGCACGATGGTGTCGAAGTGCGAGAGGTCGGTCGTGACGTTGAGGGCGAGCCCGTGCATCGTGACGTTCTTGCGGATGCGCACGCCCATGGCGCAGATTTTTTCGCCCGGCCCCCCCGGAATCGCGCGCCGGACCCAAACCCCCGTCGCCCCCGGCTCGCGCGTCGCCTCGACGCCCCACGTCCCCACGGCGTCGATCACCGCCTGCTCGAGCAGCCGCATGTAGCGCGAGAGGTTCAGCCCGAAGTCAGCCAGCGGGAGAATGGGGTAGACGACAAGCTGCCCCGGGCCGTGGTAGGTGATGTCGCCCCCGCGGTCGGTGAGCTGGACGTCGATGCCCAGGCGGGCGAGTCGGACCGCGTCGGCGAGCAGGTGCTTCGCGGCGTCGGGCCGCTGGCTGACGGTGATGACCGGGTCGTGCTCGACGAGCAGGATCGTCGGCGGCTCGAGGCGGTCGAGGACACGCTGATGCGTCGTCCGCTGCAGTTCGAGCGCCGGGGCGTAGGCGAGCCGGCCGAGGTCGGTGACACGCGGGGCGAGAAAAGGTCGCGAGGCTGCGGCGGAACCCGCGTCGACCACCCGCTCGGTTTCGTCGGAAGATTCGGGCATGCTGGAATCTTAGGAGGCCGCCCGGCGAGCTTCGCCTGGTGCCACATGTCATCGTACTCGTGACATGTGTCTTGGAAGGACGTGGACTCCACGTTTGACGGAAGCGGTCAAACCCTTTGAATCATGGGATTCTCGCGATCCCGCGCTGTCCGTCGACCGGCACATGTCACGAGTACGATGACATGTGGCACCCAGAATCGGTCTCCTCGCCGCGCCTCACACCTTCAACTCCGGCCTCTGCCCCAGCACCTTCGCATACCGCTTCCGCACCGGCTCCACCATCTCCGCGATGAACCGGTCCACCTGCTGCGGCGCCCGCCCCACGAACCGCAGCGGGTCGAGCACCGACTGCAGGTCCACGCCCTTGAACATCGGCTCCGTCGCCAGCCGCTCCAGCAGGTCGTTGGGCTTCCCCTCCTCCTTCACCTGCTGCGCCGCCGCCTGGCTGTGCCGGCGGATGATCTCGTGGACCTCCTGACGGTCGGCCCCGCGCTGCACCGCCGCCATGAGGATGTTCTCCGTCGCCATGAAGGGCAGTTCCGCCCGCAGGTTGGCCGCGATGGTCTTGGGGTAGACCACCATGCCCGACGCGACGTTGACCACCAGGTCGAGCACGCCATCAAGCGCGAGGAACGGCTCGGGCAGCGTCAGCCTCCGCGTGCTGGAGTCGTCGAGCGTGCGCTCGAACCACTGCTCGGCCGCGGTGGTGTAGGGCACCTGCGCCAGCCCGATGACGAAGCGCGACAACCCGCAGATCCGCTCGCTGCGCATCGGGTTGCGCTTGTAGGCCATCGCGGAGGAGCCGACCTGCTCCTCCTCGAACGGCTCCTCCATCTCCTTGCGGTGCGCGAGCAGGCGGACGTCGCCGGCGAACTTGAAGCACGTCGCCGCCACCGCCGCGAGCGAGCCGATCACCATCCCGTCGACCACGCGCGGGTAAGTCTGCCCCGTCACCACCAGCAGCTTCGCCGGGTCCCAGCCCATCTTCTCCGCGACGAGCCGGTCGAGCCTCTCGCATTTCGCATGGGCCTCGGGCGTGTCGCCGCCGAAGAGCTCGAGGAAGGAGGCCTGCGTCCCGGTCGTGCCCTTGGCCCCGCGGAAGCGCAGCGTCTCGAGGCGATGCTCGACCTCTTCGAGTGTCAACGCCAGATCGTGGGCCCAGAGCGCCGCCCGCTTGCCGACGGTCGTCGGCTGGGCGGCCTGGAAGTGCGTGAAGGCGAGCGTCGGCAGGGCGCGATGCTTCTCCGCGAATCGCCCCAGCACGTCGATCGCGTTGGCGAGCTTCCCCGCGACGAGCGTGAGCGCGTCGCGGATCTGCAGCAGCTCGGTGTTGCAGTTGACGTACTGGCTGGTCGCGCCCAAGTGGATGATCGGGCGGGCCGCGGGGGCGACGTCGCCCAGCGCGTGGATGTGGGCCATGACGTCGTGGCGCAGGCGTTTCTCATAGCCCGCAGCGGCGGCGAAGTCGATGTCATCAAGGTGCGCGCGAAGCTCGGCAATCTGGGCGGGCGAGACGGACAATCCCAGTTCGTGCTCCGCCTCCGCCAACGCCAACCAAAGCCGGCGCCAAGTCGAGAATTTGCGCTGCGGGGACCAGATTTCCTGCATCGCCGCGGAGGCGTTGCGGCTGGCGAGGGGGGATTCATAGCGGTCGCGGGAAGTCATCGTTTCTCGTCGCAATGATTGATTTGTGGGGTATCGCGAGTCATAGTAACACCCGGCCGGAGGCCCTGCGAAAGCCCCCGCCCCAGGTGTTGCCCCCATGGCCCAGCCGAGCGAACCGCCAGCGATCGAAGCCGTCATGCGCGGCGACGCCGGCGCGCTGGGCCGCCTGCTGGAGTTCCACCAGCACCGCCTCTACAACGTCTGCTACCGCATGCTGGGCCACCGCGACGACGCGGCAGAGGTCGCCCAGGAGGCGATGCTCAAGATCGTCGAGCACATCCACGACTTCAACGGGCAGAGCGAGATCACCACCTGGATGGTCCGCATCGCCATGAACCTCTCGATCTCCCACCTGCGCAAGCGCAAGCTGCGGCACACCACCAGCCTCGACTCCGGCGGCGGGGGCGACCCCGACGACCAATCCACCGCCCTTCGCCACGAGTTGAAGGATCATCGGGAACCCTCGCCCGGTTCGAGCGTCGAACAACAAGAGACGGCCGCGCAGCTTCAGGTCGCGCTGGCCAGGATCGAAGAGGATTTCCGCTCGATCTTGATTTTGCGCGACCTGGAGGGCATGGATTATCAGCACATCGCCGATGTGCTGGCCCTGCCCGTGGGGACCGTCAAGAGCCGGCTCTTCCGCGCCCGGCTGGCCCTGCGTCACGAGATGCTCCGGTTGAACCCCCCGCCCGCGTCGGCCCCCCCCGACGGCGTGGCCAAAGAAGTTGGACATGGCTGAGCGTTACGACGAGCAAATGATCCTGGGCTACCTCGAAGGCGACCTCTCGCCCGACCAGGTGGCCTCCTTCGAGGCCCTGCTGGGCCAGGACGCCCGCCTGCGCAACCTCGTCGCCCAACTCCTTCTCGACCGCAACGCCCTGCGCAAGCTGCCCCAGACCCCCGCTCCGCCCGAACTGCTCGACCGCGTCAACCAGTCGCTCGAGCGGCGGATGCTCCTGGGCTCCGCCCAGCCCGAGGCCACGACCACCGCCCCCGCGGAGCGTTATCGGATCACGCGCCTCCTGGCCTACGCCGCCCTGCTCGCGTTCGTCTGCGTCGGCGGGGCGCTGGTCATCCGAACGCTGATCGACCCCAAGCTCAACAACCTCGCGACCAGCAAACACCCCGCGACCCCCAGCAGCGAGTTCGCGATGGCGCCCCCGCCCGCGCCCGCCCCGGGCTCCCCCGGGGCCGCCGGGTCGTCCTCCGAGTTGCGCAATACAAGCCGGTTGTCCGGCGAGAAGCTAAACGTGCGCGACAGCAAGGCCATCGCCGTGCGCAAATTCGGCCGCGATGGCTCGGCCGACGCCATGCCCCACATCACCGACGAGCCGGCGTTCGACGTCCCCGACGCGCGGATGGGCCTCAAGAGCGCCGCGGGGGCCGTCGAGGAGAAGACAGCCGAGAAGATCGCCACGCTCGCCGACTCCCGTGCAGTGCGCGACGCGAACAAGATCAAGGGCCTCGCCGGGGGCTCGTCCGACTGGCGCGACAACGCCAATGCCGCCGCGGTCCTCTCGAATGGGCGTGCCTCCGCGTCCAACGCGGTCGCCGCCTCGCGCAAGCCCCAGGATGACGCGGAGAAATCGGGGGTCGCCGACGACCTCGCCGCCGCCCCCGCCCCTGCCCCCGAAATCCGCGGCGTGAGCCGCAGCGCCTCGCCGGGCAAGCCCAGGATCGTGGCCGACGTGCCCGGCGCCCGGGTCGTCGAAGACCTCGCCATGGCAAGCGACCCGGAATCCGCGGCCGCAATCCTCAGGTCCGTCGAGCGGAGCAACCCGGTGGGCACCGCAGCCGCCCGCATGTTCAACCAACTGGTGACGTCGCTCAACGAGCCGATGGATCAGGACCCCAACTTGAAGGAGCCCGACGTGCGCCTCGTGGTCAGCGCGGCCCGGGCCGAAGCCGTCGAGCTTTCGATCCGCGAATGGGCCGGCGCGAACGGCGCGGAGGTGCTGGCCGTCTCCGAGCAGCAGAATGCGGCCCTGGAGGTCCCCGGCGGAAGCCCCCGCGTCGGTTCACAGTCGTCGCTGCGCAATCCGCCGGTGAAGCAGGTCATGGTCATCCTCGACGCGGGACAGATCGAGCCGCTGATGCGGCACCTCAATGGCCGCGCGGGCCTCTCCGCGAGCGTCGCGCCGCTGCCGACGCCCTCGCGCCCGCTCGCCAAGACAAGGGGCGATGAATACTCCATGAGGCGCGAAATCGCCGCCGCGGCCGCAGGCAAGCCCGCCGCCGGCCCCGCCCCTGCCGCGGCCCCCGCGTCGCGTCAGCGCGAGTCCGACTTCATGGGCGACCTTGAGTCCGTCGCCCGCCCTCTCGCAGCCGAGGCGACCAAGACCGAGGGCTCCCTGGCCGAGGCCGACAATGCGAAGCGCGATCCCAACAAGGAACTCACCTACCGCCGCGACCGCGATAAGAGCGATGTCTCCAAGGGCGGACGCTACGCGGCGAAGGACGTCGGCCACGCCGCGGGCGGCAGCGGAATGGGCGCCGGCGGCGGCATGGGCACTGGCTCGCCCTCCGCAACGACGCAGCCCGCCGCCGGGCTCGACGTCCTGACCCAGACCGCCCTGCGCCCCACCGACCGCGTCGCCCTGCCGATCTTCATCCAGCTTCTGGATGTTCCGGCGGCCGCCGCCACCCCGCCCCCCGCCGCCCCCGCCACATCGTCCCCGCGCTGACATCGCTCTTCGGCGGCGCGGGGCCGCCCCCTCGCCGCCCACACCCCCGCCTCCATCCCATCCCTCTCCGCGGCCGAACGTTCGCCGCGGAATTCTGCTACTCTACTGGGCTCATGGCTCTTTTAAGTGTTGCCAACCTCGTGCTCTCCATCGGCGACCGCATCCTCCTCGACGGCGCCAACCTCACCGTCGACGAAGGCGAGCGCATCGGCCTCGTCGGGCGCAACGGCTGCGGCAAATCGACCCTCCTCAAGCTCATCGCCGGCCTCAGCGGCGTGAAGGCCGACTCGGGCCAGATCCAGCTCGCCCGCGGCGTCTCCGCCGGCTACCTCACGCAGGACCCCGTGCTCGACCCCGAGACGACCCTGCGCGACGAGGCCGCCACCGCCTTCGCCGAGCTCCACCGCCTCCACAGCGAGCTCGACGCCTGCTCGCACGAGATGGCGACCGCCCAGGGCGACGACCTCGACAAGCTCCTCAAGAAATACGAGCAGCTCGAACGCAAGATGCAGGCCGCGGGCGGCTACGCCGTCGACCACCAGATCGACGCCACGCTCCACGGCCTGGGCCTCACCGACGAATTCTTCGGCGTGAAGGTCAAGGACCTCTCCGGCGGGCAGAAGGGTCGCCTCGCCCTCGCGAAGCTGCTCCTCCGCCGCCCCGACGTCCTCCTGCTCGACGAGCCGACCAACCACCTCGACATCGCCGGCCGCCAGTGGCTCGAGGAATACCTCGTGGAATACACCGGCGCGGTGGTCCTCGTCAGCCACGACCGCTGGCTGCTCGACCGCGTCGTCGGAAAGATCTACGAGCTCGAGATGGGCAAGATGGTCGAATATCCGGGCAACTACCAGGCTTTCCGCGAGCAGCGCGTCCTCCGCCGCCTCTCGCAGGCCCGGGCCTACGAGAAGCAGCAGGACAAGATCAAGAGCGAGCAGGCCTTCATCGACCGCTACCGCGCCGGCCAGCGGGCCGCCCAGGCCCAGGGGCGCGAGAAGCGGCTCGAGCGGTTCAAGCGCGACGAGCAGATGGAGCGCCCCGTCGAGCTCAACGAGATGAACCTGCGGATCCGCCCCGCCACGCGCTGCGGAGACCTGGTCGTCACCGCCGACACCATCAGCAAGGCCTACGACGGCAAGACCCTCTTCCGCAACCTCAGCCTCGTGCTCAAGCGCGGCGACAAGGTGGGCGTCATCGGCCCCAACGGCGCGGGCAAGTCCACCCTCATCCGCATCCTCCTGGGCGAGCAGCAGCCCGACAACGGGGCCGTGCGCGTCGGCGCCTCCGTCGACGTCGGCCACTACCACCAGACGCACGACCACCTCGACCTCAAGCACACCGTCGTCGAGTACCTCCGCAGGATCGTCCCCAGCGGGACCGAGCAGGAGGCCCGCGACCTCGCAGGCGCCTTCCTCTTCAGCGGCGACTCGCAGGACAAGCCGCTCGAAGTGCTCAGCGGCGGCGAGCGCAGCAGGACGGTGCTCGCGGGCCTGCTCGTCGGCGGGCACAACGTGCTGGTCCTCGACGAGCCGACCAACCACCTCGACATCCCCTCCTCCGAACGCCTCGAGGAGGCCCTCAAGCAGTTCGTCTCCGAGCCCGCGGGCTTCGGCCAGAACGCCACCGGCGGCGGGTCGCTGATCCTCATCACGCACGACCGCATGCTGCTCGAGGACCTTGCCGACCAGCTCCTGATCTTCGACGGCCACGGGAACGTGCGCCACTTCCCCGGGCGGTACAGCGAGTTCGTCACGCTCCAGCAGGCGGAGATCCACCGCGCGACGCAGGCGGCCAACGACCGCCCCGCGCCGTCGTCATCGAAGCAGAAGAAGTCGAACGACTCCGCCCCGCGGCAGTCCGCTCCCCCGGAGGCCTCGAAGAAGCAGTCCGGCGGGGGCCATTCGGGCAGTGGCGGCGGAGGCGGAGCCAACTCGAAGCTCAGCCAGGAGGCGCTCGAGGCCAAGATCGTCGAGCTCGAATCGCAGCTCGCCCAGATCGACCTGGAGTTGGCCGATCCGGACATCTACCGCGACGCCGGCAAGGTCAAGAAGGTGCAGGACCGCAGGGCCCGCGTCGCGGGGCAGCTCACCCCGCTCGAGGACGAGTGGGCCCGCCGCGCGGATCAGCGGAAGTAGGTCGCCCTGATTGGCTGTCTTGTTAGCCGGAAGCGGCAGCGGGACAGGGGTCCTTCAATCCACGGCCATGTTGTGTTCCAAAGTACGTGCCGGGCTTGTGGTCTGCCCGACCCCGCCAAGGCCGATGGGTCTGCGCGAACTCCGGCCGGGCCTTGGATTGATCGACCCCCGTCCCGTCGCTTGCGCTTCCGGCTAACAAGACAAGCCTCCCTCAATTCGCCTCCGGCACCAGCGGCCCCGCCAGCGGCTTGATGACGAACAGCCTTCCCGGCATCGTCGGCATGAACGAGCTGGGCACCCACTTGTCGGGCCCGTAGCGCAGCGTCATCCAGACCGATTGCCCCTGCCAGTTGAGCGGGCCGTGGGCGCCGTCCGCGCCGCCGATGCAGTAATCGGCCTTGGTGAAGAGCCCCGGGCCGATCGAGTTGGCCCGCAGGGGGATCAGCGTCATCCTGCTCGCGAAGGAGTGCAGCGAGTTCTGCTCGATGGTCAACGGGTGGAGCTTCGCGCCGACGCGGTACGGGGCCGAGCGCCACTCCTCGACGGTCTTGTACTCCGCGGCGAAATGCGGCTCCCAGAAGGCGATGTGGCAGGCCCGCCCGATGCCATACACCACGATCAGCTTCGCCCCCTTCTTGCGCAGCGCGGCGATCTTGTCCGGGTACGTCGGCAGCAGCTTGCGCGTCGCGAAGTTCCGCTGGGCCTTGGGCACGGTGAGCTTCCCCAGCGGGCCGTAGAGCGCCTGCTCCATCGCCCCCTGGAACGAGCCGGGCGCGCCGGGCGGCGTCGAGTTGCCCTCGGCGTCGGCCCACTCGTCCATGTTGAAGCCGTGCACGTGCTTGAGCGAGACGTCGTGCTTCTTGCAGAAGTAGACGACCCACTTGTACATGCCCATCGGCCCGACGGGGAGGATGATCGCCAGCTCGCGCTTCGCCGCCGCGGCCGCCTGGATCTGGCTGAAGATCTCGTAGCCCATCATCGCGTTCATCGACTCCACGCCCCCCGAGGCGTCGTCGCAGACGATCGGCTCGAAGCCCTTGTGCCAGAACGATTGCCGCTCGCCGAACTCCTTCGGGCCGTAGCCGGTGATCTTCTGGATCCGCTTGTAGTCCCACCCCGCGGGGTAGAACGGGCCGGCGTAGGAATCCTGGAGCGTCGAGAGAAAGTCCATGGGAATCTCCGGAGAATAAAAGGTCGCGATCAACAACAAACAATCGCGGACGTGGCGGACGAACGGATGTGAATGCCTTGGGCCAGCCGCCTCTCACGCCTCCTTGTGCACCACCACCTCGCCCAGCTCGCGGCGGAGGATGCAGTCCTTCGGGTAGCCCTGTCCCTTGTGCTGGCGGAAGCCCTCGGCGAACTTCACGCCGATCTCCGACCCGCGGAACGAGGCCCCCTCCTTCATCATGCGCACGTACTCGTCGATGCCGTAGTGGGCCATCAGCCAGCGGCGCTGCGAGGCGTGGGCCTTGAGCATGCGCTCCTTGGTGGGCATGGTCTTGCTGATGTCGACGTAGGTCGTCGCGACGGGACGGTTGCCGAAGTAGTCGAGGATGCCGGCCGGGTCGGCGTAGTAGAAGTGGGGCATGCCCGCGCCGGGGACGATCGGGCCGCAGACGGTGTTGGGCACGAACGACCCGATCGAGGCCGAGCGGGCGAGCTGGGCCGAGACCTCGTGGTCGAGCATGTAGTCCTGCAGGCTGTGGGTGAAGACCAGCGAGGGGCCGATGGCGCGGGCGACGCTGATCGCCCGGCGGATCGACTCCTTGTCGAAGGTGACGTAGAGGTCGCGGAGCTCCAGGCAGTGGTAGGTCGCGCCGATGATCTTGGCGGAGTCGGCGTTCTCCCGGCGGCGGATGGCGGAGATCTGCTCGGGCCCGAGCTCGAGCGAGCCGCAGTCGCCGGGCGTGGAGCTGACGATGTGGATCTCCCAGCCCTTCTTGGCGAGGAGGGCGAGCGTGCCGGCGACCTGGAACTCGCAGTCGTCGGGGTGAGCCATGAGACACATCGCCACCTTGCGCATCGGTTGGGCCTTGGCCATCGCGGGGATTCCTGGGAGTGATTCGTGAGTTGGGTCGGAAGAGAATTCGGGATTTCAGTCGCGGCGGGGCGATTGTAATGCTCAGCGCGTCGCGCGGCGAGCCAAAGCCCGGGCAGCGCGGCGCTTGGGTTTTCCCGCGCCACTGCGCCTTGTCACTGCGCCTCGCGCCGCCGCTTACGTTCCCACTCCAGATGCAGCGAACGGATCCCCGCCGAGAGCAGGCGCTGGTATTCCGCGAGGATCGCCGGCTCGTGCGGGCGCACCACGACGACGACGTCATACCCCGTCGGCCAATCGTGCTGGCAGAGGCGGAACGCCTCGCGGATCAGCCGCTTGATCCGGTTGCGCATGACCGCGTTGCCCACCCGGCGGGAGACGCTCAGCCCCAGGCGGAGATGGCCGAGATCGTTGGGGATCGCGAAGAGCGTCAGCGGCCCGTGGTTCTTCTTCACCCGCGCGTCGAAGACCGCCTCGAATTCGCGGCTGCCGCCCAGCTTCAGCTCGCGGCCGAAACGGTACGACGGACGGGGATCGGGCTTTTGCGCGGGCTCGGACATGGGCAGAGTGTATCGACGAAGCGGATGGATTCCGCGGGATCTCGCTTCATTCGCCCGCCGCGATGCGCCCCGCGAGCCGCCGGTAATCGCCGTACAGCTTGCGGTAGGCCTTCGCCGCCTCCTTCCGCGGTTCGATGAGCCGGGCCCGCCGGGCGGGGACCGGGTGGTCGAGGCTGGCGCTCGCCATCGCGTCCATCGCCGCCTGCGCGGAGGCGAAGCCGGTGACCGACTTGCCCGCCGCGAGCACGCCCAGGATCGCCGCGCCCAGTGCGGGCCCCTGCCGCGAGGGGTGGATCACCACCGGCTGGCCGAGCACGTCGGCGTAGATCTGCATGAGCAGCGGGTTGTGGTGCGGAAGCCCGCCCGTGGCGACGAACCGTTTCACGGGCACGCCCCCCTCGCGCAGCACCTCGACGATCCATCGCAGCCCGAACGCGGAGGCCTCGAGCAGCGCCCGGTAGAGATGCTCCGGCCCGTGGTTGAGCGTCAATCCGCGGAACGCGCCCGCGAGCGTGCCGTCCATCAGGGGCGTCCTGCAACCGTTGAGCCAGTCGATGCAAAGCACGCCGTGCGCGCCGGGGGGCAGCTTGCCCGCCTTGGCGTCGAGCGTGGTGAAGTCCTTCTCGCCCGCGAGTTGGCGGAGCCAGTCGAATGCGTCCCCGACGGCCGCCTGCCCGGTCTCGTAGCCGAAGTATCCGGGGAGGATGCCGCCTTCGACGACGCCCGCGACGCCGGGGATCAGCTTCTCCACGCGGGAGTTGAGCATGTGGCAACTCGACGTGCCCATGACCAGCACCAGCGTCCCCGGCTCGGCGACCCCCGCGCCCGGGACGCCGGCATGCGCGTCGATGATCGCGGCGCTGACGGGAGTCCCCGCGGGCAAGCCCAGCACGCGCGCCATCGCGGGGCAGAGCCCGCCCGCCGACTGCCCCGGCGCGAGCATCCGGCCGGGCATCTTCTCGCCCACGACGTCGGCCATGCGCGGGTCGAGCGCCTTGAAGTAGGCCCGCGAGGGATAGCCCTCGTGCGCGTTCCACATCGCCTTGTAGCCCGCTTGGCAAGTCGAGCGCGGCGGGCCTTCATTGGCCTTCGCGCCCCCGGCACCGACCAGCTGCCACACGTACCAATCCCCGCCCTCAAGCCAGACCTCCGTCGCGGCGTAGACCTTCGGGGCGTTCTCGAGCGTCTCGAGGATCTTGGGAAAGAACCACTCGAGCCCGACGATCCCGCCATACCTCGCGTGCCACGGCTCCTTCCGCCGGCGGGCGACGTCGTTGATCCGCTGCGTCTGCTCCTTCGCCCCGTGGTGCTTCCAGAGCTTGGGCCAGGCGAACTTCTCCTTCGCCAGCGCGGGAACCTTGCAGAGCGGCGTCCCGTCGGCCAGCGCGGGGAGCATCGTGCAGCTCGTGAAGTCGACGCCGACGCTCAGCACGGCCTCGGGCCTCACGCTCGCCTTCTTCACCGCGGCGAGCACCGCCTTGCCCGAGGCGTCGATCCAGTCCTGCGGGTCCTGCAGCGCGAAGTCGGGCGGGAGCGCCTCGCCCGAGGTCGGGAGCGTGCGGGTGATCTGCCCATGCTTGTAGCGCACCACGGCCGAGGCCCGCTCCACGCCGTCGAGCCCCACCAGCAGCGCCCGCACCGACTCGGTGCCGAAGTCCAGGCCCAGCGCGACGCGGCCGGCGGAGGAGGATCGGGCAGACGAGCGGGCGGCCATGCGGAGTCTCCGATGAAAAAGCCGGGCGATGGAAATCACGAGATGGAGTCGCCGTGCGGGCAACCCGCGCGGGCGACCCGTGCGGGCGACCCGTGCGGGAAATGGTTTCGACGGGATCAGTCGGGGGCGACTTGCAGGCGCGACGAATCGAGGCTCTGGGCGATGCCGATCCCCGCCGCCACCGCCGCCACCGCCGCCGAGGCGTAGTAGATCGGCAGGACCAGCGCGAGCCCGGGGAGCTTCTGCCCGTACCACGCGGTGAGCAGCGCGTCGGCGGAGTTGTAGTGCATCCCGGCGTAGGCGTAGGCCACGATGGCGACGAGGCTGGGGCTGGCGAGCAGGCCGATGACGTTGGCGTGCGGGAGGACCAGGTGGCCGACCATCCCGCCGATGGCGAAGCCGACGGAGAGCGCGCCGACGACCTGCCCGACGTTGCCGTTGGGCAGGAGCAGGCTGGCGACGAGGCCGGCGACCATGGCGCAGATGACGCCCGCGCCGAGGGTCTGCAGGCCGGGGAAATGGACGTGCGGGTCGGCGGCGGCGGAAGGCGCGCCGGGCGGGGCAATCGCGGGAAAACGTCGGCGGATGGCGGCGCTGCAGCGCTGCATGATGATGAAGGCGACGATGAGGATCGCCTGCCAGACCAGCACCTCGACGATCAACCCCTTGTAGGCCGAGGGGATGTTCGCCCGCCAAAGCCAGCCGGAGATCGGCCCGCCGACCACGGCGAGCGTCGCCAACGAGAAGGCCAGCACGAACGCGCCCGCGAGCGAGCTGCCCGAGGCGGCGGCCACCGAGCCGAGGATGATCGCGGGTAGACAGGCGGCGATGGCCAGCAGCGTCGCCGCCACCGGGCCGACGCGGGCGTCGAGCAGGCTGAGCCCCGACGAGCCGTTGGCAGGCGTGAGCGGGAGGCGGACCATAAGGAGCGCCGCCAAGCCGAAGCTGGCGGCGGCGCCGATCACGAGTCGTTGTCGCATCGTGGGAAGCATGTGAGCGGCATTGTCGATTGCGGGCGGGCGGTTGTCGACCCGAGGACAGTCCGCGTGGGCGGCGTGCGAGCGCGGCGCGGTTCGTCAAAGCCACTCGATCATCTGCGGCGCGAAGTAGCTCAGGACCAAGTCCGCCCCCGCGCGACGGATCGCCAGCGTGGTCTCCATCGCGCCGGCCTTGAGGTCCAGCCAGCCGCGCTGGGCCGCGGCGTGGAGCATCGCGTACTCCCCGCTCACGTGGTAGGCCGCCACCGGCACGTCGCAGGACTGCCTCACCTGCGCGAGGATGTCGAGGTAGGCCACCGCCGGCTTGACCATCACCATGTCGGCGCCTTGGGCGAGATCGGCCTCGAGCTCCAGCCTCCACTCCCGGCTGCGGCGGAAGTCCATCTGATAGCCCTTGCGGTCGCCGAACTTCATGCCCCCCTCCCCCGCCTCGCGGAACGGGCCATAAAAATTCGACGCGTATTTCACGCTGTAGGCCAGGATCGCCGTCTGGTCGAACTTCGCGGCGTCGAGGGCCGAGCGGATCGAGCCGACCATGCCGTCCATCATGCCCGAGGGCGCGACGACGTCGGCCCCGGCCTTGGCCTGGGCGATGGCGGTCTTTCCGAGGAGCTCCAACGTGGCGTCGTTGTCGACCGTGGCGGCGGGGTCGTCCGGGCAGAGCGGGCCGCAGTGGCCGTGCTCGGTGTATTCGCAGAAGCAGAGGTCGGCGTACATCACCGCGTCGATCCCCGCGTCGCGCACGCCCGCCAGCGTGCGGTTCACTGGCGCGTCGGGATGGGCGGCGAATGAGCCGCGGGCGTCCTTCCGGTCCGCGGAGGTCACGCCGAAGAGGATGAACTGGCGGAGGCCCGAGGCGGCCCAGCCGCGGATGCGCTCGACAGCGAGTTTGACGGGCAGTTGCTCGACGCCAGGCATGGAGGAGACGGGGCGGGCCTCGTCGCCCGAGGTGACGAAGACCGGGTAGATCAGGTTGTGCAGGCCGAGAGTGACGTCGGCGAGGGCGTCGCGGAGGGCGGGCCCGCGGCGGAGCCGGCGCAGGCGGGAGGCGGGAAAACGGGGGTCGCTCATGGCGGAGCATGATAGCGATTGCGGCCGTAGGGCAGGTTTTTCAGGACCAAATGTCATGACAGCAGGCCGTTGGGTGGGCGTGGCGATGGAGGCCTCGAACGCAAGCGATGGGAGCCAACAACCGTTGAGCGGCTAAATTTATTGCATGGCTGCCTTGACTAGATTTCGCAAGGTAATATATTTTTAACTTGGCGATGGGCATCTTTGTCGGAAATGCTGATCACGTCGTGCAAATATCCATCTGGGAGTCCTGAATAACGCCTTCGTTTTCTTTTTCCCTTGAAACCAGTCGACCGCCGGGCCGGGCGGTCGGCCTGCGCAGCGTTCCCCGCTGTTTTTCCGCGGCGGGATTCGGTTTCCCGCCGCCTTGGCGCGCAGCG
>JAPLMQ010000279.1 GCA_026386955.1 Planctomycetota bacterium | reverse complement strand
AAGCAGGGCGTCCCGGCGGTTGACGCTGCGCGCAAGGGGCCGCCCGGGCCGGCGTCGACAAGCCCGCCGCACGCCCCGCGTCGCCGGCCACAACGGGCTGGACGCGGCTGTGCAAGGAATACCGGACAGTAGTGGTTGAGCGGGTACCCCCGCGAAGCCCACCATTTGGGCGACCAATCGACGGCACACGTCGGGTCGCGCGGACGGCGCACGTTGCCTGATCAGAGACGGACACTGTGTGTCCGAAGACGGAGCGATAGGCGGTACTCCGCCTCGCGCGACGTGCCGCACGAACAGGCGCGGTTCGATCCACCTCGACGCCGCATCGAAAGCATTCTTGTGGATGGCCTCTTGGGATTGTCGGGGGTTGGATGGCTTCCGGCGAGCCGCGCGGGCGGAGTACCGTCTGCGCCTGGGCTTCGGACACACAGTGTCCGTCTCTGATCAGACACGCCTCCGCGCGCCCACGACACGACGCGAACCCTTTCCCCCGTCGCGTAAGCACACGTTGCGAGTACGATGACCTGCGACCCCGGACCCCCCGCGTCGCGCGACGCGCCGACCTGTCTCGTCTCCTTCTCAATCTCCTCTCTCCCTCTGGACCTCCCCGTGACCTTCCCCTTCGCCGGCGTCATCTTCGACATGGACGGCGTCCTCTGCGACTCCGAGCATTTCATCTGCGAGGCCGCCTGCGAGATGTTCGCCACGGCCCACCGCCTCACGGTCAAGCCCGACGACTTCCTCCCCTTCGTCGGCGCGGGCGAGAACCGCTACCTCGGCGGCGTGGCCGAGAAATACGGCGTGAAGCTCGACCTCGACCGCGACAAGGCGACCGTTTACCGCCTCTACCTCGATCTCATCAAGGGCAGGCTCGACCCGCTGCCCGGCGCGGTGGAGTTCATCGCCACCTGCCGCAAGCACGGCGCGAAACTGGCCGTCGCCTCCAGTGCCGACCGCATCAAGGTCGACGGCAACCTCGCCCAGATCGGCCTGCCGCCGTCGCGATTCGACGCGATCGTGACCGGCAGCGACGTGCAGCGCAAGAAGCCCGACCCGGAGGTCTTCATCGAGGCCGCGAACCGCCTGGGCCTCGAGGCCGACCGCTGCCTGGTGGTGGAGGACGCGGTGAACGGGATCAAGGCCGGCAAGGCCGCGGGCTGCAAGTGCCTTGGGCTGACGACGAGCTTCAAGGAAGCCGTGCTGCGCGAGGCCGGTGCCGATTGGATCGCGGCGAACCTCGCCGACGTGCCGCGAGGGATGATGGAGGGGTGAGCTTTGTTGTCTTGTAGGGTGGGTTGAGCGTAATCGCGAAGCCCACCGGCGGGCACACCACAAACCGACACCCATCGGCGCGCGTTTGCCTGATCAGAGACGGACACTGTGTGTCCGAAGCTCAGGCGCCAGGCGGTACTCCGCCGCGCGCGACGTGCCGCACCCACAGGCGCGGTTCGATCCACCTCGGCGCCACATCGACAGCAATCCATCGACGGCGCATGCCGATGACGTCACTTGCTTGCCGAGCCCCACAACCTCCCGACGAGTCGCGCGGGCGGAGTACCGCCTCGCCCGGCCTTCGGACACACAGTGTCCGGCTCTGATCAGGCTTTCGCCTGATGGGAAAATCGCCGCCTTCTCCCTTCATCGCCCCTCCTCGCTCCTCTCCACCCGTCCCCAAACCCCCGTTGCGACAAAAACTTGCTGCACTTCATCATTGCCAATCGGCGTTGGCCGATTTATCGTGAGGAGGCACGGATTCCCCGAATCCGCCCGAAAGACCCCATGCGACCCATCGCCCACCAACCTCGCCTCCGCAACCCCCGTGCGTCGCGATCCGCGCGGCTGGCGACGGGCGGAAGCCTGCTCGCGGCGATGTTGGCTGTGCTCTCCCCCGTGGCCACGCCCGCGGTGGCGGAAGAGCGCCATCACGCCAATTCCGGGAATTCCGGGGGTTATGTCGGTCTCGGGTATTCGCTCGATGACGCATTCCCCAACTGCCTCTCGGGCATTGGCGGGCCGACCGGCGCGCTTTCCGGCATCGGCGGGCCGACCGGCGCCTTGGCGGGCCCTTCGGGGCCGACCGGGCCGTTGGCGGGCTTCGGCATCCGGACCGGGCCTCTCGCGGGCCCGAGCGGGCCGACCGGGGCGCTCTCGGGCATCTCGATCAGGACCGGCCCTCTCGCGGGCCCTTCGGGTCCGACGGGCAAGCTGTCCGGCATCGGCATCAAGACGGGCGACCTGGCGGGTCCTTCAGGTCCGACCGGGGCCCTCTCGGGCATCTCGATCAGGACCGGCCCTCTCGCGGGCCCCAGTGGGCCGACGGGGGCGTTGTCGGGCGTTGGCGTTGCGACCGGGCTTCTCGCGGGTCCTTCAGGTCCGACCGGGGCCCTCTCGGGCATCTCGATCAGGACCGGCCCTCTCGCGGGCCCCAGCGGCCCGACGGGGGCGCTGTCGGGGATGTCGATCCGCACCGGCGCGTTGGCAGGGCCCAGCGGCCCGACCGGCCGGCTGTCCGGCGTCGGCATCGCGACCGGCCCCTTGGCAGGCCCCAGCGGTCCGACGGGGCGCCTCGCGGGCGTCAACAGCGAATGCTGCACCGATTCGCCGCGCCCGCGGTGAGAGGGGTGGCGGCGATGAGCCGGCAAAGTCACATCGACTTATGATCGCCCCGCGCACCGGCCGCCTGGAGCTGCCTCGTCGTTATTGTGGACAGTTGATTCACGTTGATTCAAGCGTGAATCAAACCGGGCGTAAGTGATGTCCAGAGCGGATACACAGTGGCATGCAGGTATTATTTGGACTATAAATTTAATTAATTAAAATACTTATAAATTACCATAAATGTAGTCATCCGACACCCTCTCACACCGTCATCTTGATTCTGATTCAGAATCAAGAATCAAGATGTGGATAAGTCGGTGCCCAGGCCGCGTACGGCATCACCCGCCTGGCCTGCGTTCGTAAGTGCAACAAGCCCCGCGCCTCACGCGCCCTTCGCGTCCCACGTCTCGAGGGCCCGGACCAGCAGACGCACGCCGAAGCCCGTCGGGCCCTTGGGGAAGAGGCCGGTGTCGCCCTTGACGTCGGCGACGCCGGCGATGTCGAGGTGGGCCCAGGGCAAGGTCGGAATGCCTTCGCGCCCGTCGGGTTCGATGAAGTAGCTGAGGAAGGCCGCGCCTTGGCAGGGGCTGGCCTCGCGGGTGCCGGCGTTGACGATGTCGCCGTGGGTTCCCTTGATGAGTTGGCGGTACTCGTCCCAGAGGGGCAGGTGCCAGAGGCGTTCGCCGGTGTCGTCCGCGGCGTCGAAGAGGTGGCTGCGGAGGTCGGGGTCGGGGCAGAAGGCGCCGGCGCAGGCGGAGCCCAGGGCGACGACCACGCCGCCGGTGAGGGTCGCCATGTCGACCACGGCCCGGGGCTTGTAGGTGGTGATTCCCCAGGAGAGGGCGTCGGCGAGGATGACGCGTCCCTCGGCGTCGGTGTTGGTGATCTCGGAGGTCACGCCGTTGAAGAAACGGACGATGTCGCCGGGGCGGTAGGCGCGTTCGCTGATCATGTTTTCCGCGGAGGGGACGACGCCCACGACGTGGATGGGCAGGTCGAGGGTGGCGACGGCGTGCATGATCGCGAGCACGGCGCAGCCGCCGCATTTGTCGTATTTCATGCGGTCCATGCTGTCGGCGGGCTTGATGGAGTAGCCGCCGGTGTCGAAGGTGACGGCCTTGCCGACGACCATGACGGGGGCCTTGGCGTTCTTGAGCCCCTTGGGCTTGTGTTCGAGGGTGATCATCACCGGCGGGGCCGAGCCCGCGCCGCCGACGGCGAGGAGGCCGCCCATGCCGAGTTTCGCGGCTTCGGAGGCTTCGATGACGCGGCACTTCAGGCCGGTCTCCTTGGCGATGGCGCGGGCCTTGGCGGCGAGGTATTGCGGGTTGGCGACGTTGGGCGGGGTGGCCGCGAGCGTGCGGGCGAGGTTGACCGAGTCGCCCAGGGTGAGGCTGCGTTCGATGCCGGCCCGGAGCTGTTTCTGGGAGGGGTCGAGCTCGATGGTGAAGTCGAGCGGGGCGGGGCTCGCGGCCTTTTTGCCGCTGGAAGCACTGCCAGCGCTTCCGGGGGCAGCGGTGCCCTTGAAGGCGTCGAACTCGAAGTTGGCGATCGCCAGACCGTCGCCCAAGGCCCGGCCGACGGCTTCAAGGTCTGCATCGCCCGCGATGGCGGCGACGTCGAGCCGGACGGAGGTGACCTTCGAGGTCCATGCCGCCCGGAGGAGCTTGGCGGCGGCGATGCGCACGCCTTCGAGGGTGAACTTGTCGACATCGCCCACACCCAAGACGAACAGCCGCTCGAACCCCTTGGCGGCGCCCGACTGGTCGGGGTAGAGGACGCTCACCGAGCCGCGTGAGGCGGAGAACTCGGTGCGGGCCAGGGCGGCGGCGAGGGCTCCGCCCGCCAGCCGGTCGATCGGGGCATAGGCGGGGGGGACGGCGGAGGTCTTGCTGAAGAGCAGGACGGCGGCCGCCGCGGGCGGCGCAGTCACGGGGCGGACCATCAATTGACGATACATAGGGGGACTCCTCTGCGGGTGGGGCCCAGCATACGCGCCGGGCCACGGGCTCGCCAGAGAGCACGCAGGCGATGGGTCCCGGCCGCACGGCATCGCGACGCCGCCCGGACAACTCCTGTCGCCGGAACGGGTTTCCACCGATGAGCGGCTTTGACGTTTGTGGGTTTGCGTCCCGTTAAGCTATGATCCGCCCCCCACGCCGCACGTTGTCCACCACCATTGGGTGCCGCGTCGGATCACCTGGCAGGCTTCACTGACAGGGTTTTCCAGGATCGTCCCGTCGAAATTCGAACAAGGTTGCGGTAGATACCGAAGGGATCACAAGTCATGTCGATCGTCTCTCGTTGGCGCACGCCTGCGGCCGCTTTGATCACCACGCTCTTGGCTCTCCTCGCCACCGCGTCCCCCGCGCTGGCGGGCGAATCGAGCCTGGTCATCCCCGACTTGGCCAACCCCGACGTGCGGTTCCTGGGGATGACCGGCCACACGCTGCTGCTGATCGGCCTGCTGATCTGCGCCGGCGGGTTGGTCTTCGGGCTGATGATCTACCAGCACCTCAAGAACCTGCCGGTCCACAAGTCGATGCTCGACGTCTCGGAGCTGATCTACGAGACCTGCAAGACCTACCTCAAGACGCAGGGCAAGTTCATCCTGATCCTGTGGGTCTTCATCGCGGCGATCATGGTCGCCTACTTCGGCTTCCTGCAGACGCCTGAGGGCGAGCATGCCGGCGCCGCGGCCGGCGTCCACGCCACCGCCGCCCAGGCCTCCGACGCCGCCGCCAAGGCGCTCGACTCCGTCACCGACCTCACCGCCCCGGCCGCGACCCCCGAAGCCAGCCCCGCCGCCGTGGCCGCCCACGCCGAGCCGCCCGCCTGGACCAAGTCCCGTCCGATCCAGGTCATCGTCATCCTCCTCTTCAGCCTGATCGGCATCGCGGGCTCCTACTCGGTCGCCTGGTTCGGCATCCGCATCAACACCTTCGCCAACTCGCGCACCGCGATGGCCTCGCTCGCGGGCAAGGCCTATCCGATCTACTCCATCCCGCTCAAGGCCGGCATGAGCATCGGCATGGTGCTCATCAGCGTCGAGCTGCTGCTGATGCTGCTGATCCTGCTCTTCGTCCCCGGGAACATGGCGGGCTCGTGCTTCATCGGCTTCGCCATCGGCGAGTCGCTGGGCGCGGCGGCCCTGCGCGTCGCGGGCGGCATCTTCACCAAGATCGCCGACATCGGCGCCGACTTGATGAAGATCGTCTTCCACATCAAGGAGGACGACGCCCGCAACCCCGGCGTGATCGCCGACTGCGTGGGCGACAACGCCGGCGACAGCGTCGGCCCGACCGCCGACGGCTTCGAGACCTACGGCGTGACCGGCGTGGCCCTCATCAGCTTCATCCTCCTGGCGGTCTCCGACCCGATCGTGCAGCTCAAGCTGCTGGTCTGGATCTTCGCCATGCGGCTGGTCATGGTCGTCGCCTCGGGCGCGAGCTACCTCATCAACGAGGCCATCGCCAAGGCCCGCTACAGCGAGCTGGCCCGCATGAACTTCGAGAAGCCCCTGACCTCGCTGGTGTGGATGGCCTCGGGCGTCGCGATCGCCGCGACCTACATCGCCTCCTACCTGCTCATCAAGGACCTGGGCGACGGCACCCTCTGGTGGAAGCTCTCCTCGATCATCACCTGCGGCACCCTCGCGGGCGCCCTGATCCCCGAGGTCACCACCTTCTTCACCTCGACCCACTCCAAGCACGTCCGCGAGGTCGTCACCGCCAGCCGCGAGGGCGGGGCCTCCCTCAACGTCCTCTCGGGCCTGATCGCCGGCAACTTCAGCGCGTTCTGGATCGGCGGCGTGACCATCGTCTCGCTCATGGCCGTCGCGTCGTGGTTCGCCAAGGACGGCCAGTTCAGCCTGATCATGCTCGCCCCCACGGTCTTCGCCTTCGGCTTGGTCGCCTTCGGCTTCCTGGGCATGGGCCCGGTGACCATCGCCGTCGACAGCTACGGCCCCGTGACCGACAACGCCCAGTCGGTCTACGAACTGAGCCTCATCGAGCAGCTCCCCAACATCAAGGACGAGCTCAAGCGCGACTTCAACGTCACCCCCGACTTCGAGCACGCCAAGCTCCTGCTCGAGGAGAACGACGGCGCAGGCAACACCTTCAAGGCCACCGCCAAGCCCGTGCTCATCGGCACCGCGGTCGTCGGCTCGACCACCATGATCTTCTCGATCATCGTGCTGCTGGCCAAGAACCGCATGGGCGGCTCGGAAGAGGTGTCGATCACGGGCGCGATGCGCGACATCGCGGCCGACATCTCCATCCTCAACTCCACTTTCCTCCTGGGCCTGATCTGGGGCACGTCGCTGATCTACTGGTTCAGCGGAGCCTCCTGCCAGGCGGTCGTCACCGGCGCCTACCGCGCCGTCGCCTTCATCAAGGCCAACATCAAGCTCGACTCGGGCGCCACCAAGGCCTCCACCGAGGACTCCAAGCGCGTCGTCGAGATCTGCACCAAATACGCCCAGGCGGGCATGTTCAACATCTTCTTCACCATCTTCTGCGCCACCCTCGCATCGGCCTTCCTCAACGAGTTCTTCTTCGTGGGCTTCCTGATCTCCCTGGCGATCTCCGGCCTCTTCCAAGCCGTCTTCATGGCCAACGCCGGCGGCGCCTGGGACAACGCCAAGAAGGTCGTCGAGACCGAGCTCCGCGAGAAGGGCACCCCCCTGCACGACGCCACGGTCGTGGGCGACACCGTCGGCGACCCCTTCAAGGACACCAGCTCCGTCGCCCTCAACCCCATCATCAAGTTCGCCACCCTCTTCGGCCTGCTGGCGGTCGAACTCGCCCTCAACCTCGACCCCACGCTCCGCATGGTGCTCGCGGGCTTCTTCTTCGCGGTCATGCTCGTCTTTGTCCACCGCAGCTTCTACGGGATGCGCATCGCGACCCACGACGCACCCGCGGAAGCCAAGGCCCACTGAGCCGCCCCGCGCGCCTCATCCTGGACCTTGCCGCGGCCTTGGCCCATTGACCACCACCCGGAAGGGGGAATCCCCCTCCCCTCCCGGGAATCCCTGTGCTAGGATGGCAAGCCCGGAGTACACCGCATGCGTTGTCCCCGCTTGCCGCTGGCCTTGGTCTTGGTCGTCGGGTTCCTGACCCTCGGGCCTCTGGCCGCGCCGCCCGCCTTCGCGGCCGACGCCATGCCGGACATGCCCTCGGACGTCATCAAGTCGGCGACCGCCCTCAACGCCAACCAGCAGAAGACCCTTGACAGCTTCGTCCGCTCCTGGGTCGACCGGCTGACCGCCGGCGAGGACGACCAGGTCGCCGAGGCCCGCGTCCGCCTGCTCGACGTCTTCCAGAAGGGCGGGACGGACATCTTCAACCTCGGCTACTCGGCCGCCTTGAGCCGGGAACTCGCCAAGGCGCTCGGGTCCGAGCGGGTGGGCGTGCGCCTCAACGCGATCATCGTCACCACAAAGCTCATCGACCCCGGCGCGGGCAACCTCGTCCAGACCGGGCTCAAGGATGAGAGCCCCGCCGTGCGATACTGGGCCGCCAAGGCCCTCGCCGAGATGGCGGCCAAGAACCGCTTGGTGACCAGCGACCTGCCGGTGATGCTCAAGTCGGTCAGCGGCGCCCTCGTCAAGGAGCCCTCGCCCCAGGTCGTCGAGCAGCTTTTCCGCGTCCTCCCGGTCCTGCAGGTGCCCGACGCGATGGTCCGCCTCCTGCAGGTGCTCAACGACCGCGTCGACCTCGAGGCCCAGACGCCCGGCGCCCCGCTCCGCGTGGCGCTCCAAGGCATGCAGGGCGCGTTCGTGAAGCTCGTCGAGGAGGCCTCGAAGACCGGCGGCAAGGTCCAGCCCGACACGATGCGCGTGCTCGCCAAGGTCGCCTACCGCTACATGACCTTGGCCGCGGTGGAGCTCAACAGCGGCCGCGTCCCGCTCTCGCGGCAGCGCGAGTACGAGCAGATGATCGAGCTTGGCGACACGATCCTCAAGTGGGTCATCGGGCAGATGAGCGGGAAGGACGCGCCCTCGACCGACATCAAGCCGCTGATCTTCAACAAGCAGTGGCCCGACGTGCTGCTGCGGGCCGACCAGTGGAACAAGGTGCTGGTCGACCAGCCCTACAAACTCTCGTCGCAGGAGCTTGAGGTCGTCGTGGTCCGTTGAGGACCGCGATGCGAGTCGATCGCGCCGAACGCAGATCATTCAAGACAGCCCCCAAGCCCAGGCACTGCGTGCCTGGGCTTTTTTTGTCTTCAACCCAACGATCGCCATAAGTGGGTTCACGGGTTTTTCAGCCGTTTTCCGGTACACTGCCGCGCATGCCCAAGAAGCCTTCCGCCACGAAGAAAAGCGCGAAAACCCTTCCCGCCGCGAAGCCCTGGGAGCACGCCAAGTCGGGCGAGGGCTCGGCCGCCGACCCCTTGGCGACGCGCTTCGTCGAGTCGCTCAGCTTCGACCGCCGGCTGTACAAGCACGACATCGCCGGCTCCGTCGCCCACGCGGCGATGCTCGAGTCGGTCGGGCTGATCACCGCCGCCGACCTGAAGGCGATCATGCGCGGGTTGGCCGAGATCCAGGCCGAGATCGAGGCCGCCGGGCCCGATTACGGCGCCGCCTGGCCGGGCTGGCGCATCGAGCTTGAGGACGTCCACATGTGCATCGAGGCGGCGCTGATCGCCAAGATCGGCGAGCCGGGGCGCAAGCTCCACACCGGGCGCAGCCGCAACGACCAGGTCGCGCTCGACCTGAAGCTCTGGATCAAGGAGGCCTCGGCCGCGCTCGACCAACGGCTGCTTGACCTGCTCCGCGCCCTGCTCGGGCTCGCAAAGCTCGATGGCACGATCGTCATGCCGTCGTACACCCACCTGCAGCGGGCCCAGCCGATCGTCGTCGGCGGGGAATTGATGAACTGGCTGGCCGCCTTTCAGCGGGCCCGCAAGCGGTTCGACGCGCTCCGGGCCGTGAACGACGAGAACCCACTCGGCGCCGGGGCGATCGCCGGCTCGTCGCTCCCGCTCGACCGCAGCCACACCGCCGCCGCCCTGGGCCTGGGCGCCCCCGCCCCCAGCAGCATCGACGCCACCGCCTCGCGCGACGCCGCGGTCGACCTCGCCTACGGCCTCTCGATGACCGCCATGACCCTCTCTCGCCTTGCCGAGCAGTGGATCATCTACGCCGCCACCGAGTTCGGCTTCATCACCCTCGACGGCAAGTACACCACCGGCTCGTCGATGATGCCCCAGAAGCGCAACCCCGACATGCTCGAGCTCATCCGCGGCCGCTGCGGCTGGGCCTACGGCGAGCTCGTCGCCCTCCTGACCATCCTCAAGGGCCTCCCCGTCGGCTACAACCGCGACCTCCAGCAGGACAAGAAGCACATCTTCTCGGCCTACGACGGGGTGATGGACAGCCTGGAGATGGCCGCCCGCATCGTCGCGACGACGCGGTTCAACAAGGAACGCATCGCCGCGGGTCTCGGACGGGGGTTCCTCGACGCCACCGCGCTGGCCGACTACTTCGTGGTCAAGGGCGGCCCGTTCCGCACGGCTCACCAGGTCGTCGGCGCTTTGGTCCGCCTCTGCGAGTCGCGGGGGCAGCACGAGCTGAGCCAGTTGGCGGTGGAGGATTTCAACGCCGCGTGTGCAGCCGCCGGGCTGGGCTCGACGCTCTGCGGGAAGGACGTCTACGATTGGCTGGGCCCGGAAAACGTCGTCCGCCGCTACCGCACAGCGGGCAACGCCGGGCTCGCGGGGCTGGAGACGCAGATCAAGCAGTGGACCAAGGCGCTTTCGTAGGGTGGGTAGAGCGGTACCCCGCGAAACCCACCACCAGGGTCATATGGCCGCAAGGCGCGAGATTGTTCCCGAAGCGCCGATTGAGTTCCCGTTGATCGCCAATGTGTTTCGCGAAGTGTTCGGCCATTGGACGCCGGATGGTGGGTTTCGCGGGAGTACCCGCTCTACCCACCCTACAAGAGTGTGCAGGGAGATTCGATCCGTGCTGATCCTGACCGTCCTCCAAGGCCCCGACAAGGGCAGGCAATTCAAGCTGCCCGACAACGAGCCGCAGCTCATCGGGCGCTCCAGCGAGGCCCTCCCCCTGACCGACCAGACGATCTCCCGCCGGCATGCCGAGCTGACGCCCGACTCGGGGCGCTGGATCATCAACGACCTTGAGTCCTCCAACGGCACCTACGTCAACGGGCAGAAGGTGCAGAAGCGCCGGCTGCTCCAGCCCGGGGACCAGATCCGCACCGGGCTGACGCTGATGCTCTACGGGCAGGAGGTCCCCGCGACCCGGCACGAAGGCGTGCGCGTCGCCCGCCCCGGGGAGATGGACGTCGCGGTCTCCGCCACGGTGGTCAGCAGCGACGACTCGATGATCATGGCCGTGCCCGACGCCCGCGCCGCCGCCGCCGTGCAGCTGCGCGTCATCTACGACATCACCAACCTCATCGGCTCGACGCTCGAGCAGCAGGACCTGCTCGAGCGCGTGATGGACCTGATCTTCGACTACTTCAACGCCGACCGCGGCTTCATCCTCCTGCAGGACTCGCCCAACGACCGCCCCGCCCCGGTGGTGCTGCGCCACCGCGTGCAGCCCAAGCGCAAGGTCGACGGGCAGATCACCGTCAGCCGGACGATCGTGCAGCACGTCATGCACAAGGCCGAGGGCGTGCTCTCCTCCAACGCGATGACCGACCAGCGCTTCGCCAGCGGCGACAGCGTGCAGGCCTACGCCATCCGCTCGGCGATGTGCGTGCCCATCAAGTTCAAGGACCGGCTCTTCGGCGTCATCCACATCGACAGCCAGGTCGCCAACTTCACCTACACCGAGGACCAGCTCCGCCTGCTCACCGCCATCGGCGTGCAGACCGGGCTGGCGCTCAGCAACGCCTCGCTCTATGCCGAGCGCCTGCAGCGCGAGCGCCTCGCCGCCGTGGGCCAGACCGTCGCCAGCCTCTCGCACTCCATCAAGAACATCCTCCAGGGGATGCGCGGCGGGGCCGACGTCGTCGAACTCGGGCTCAAAAAAGAGAACATGAAGCTCGTCCGCTCCGGATGGGGCATCGTCTCGCGCAACCTCGACCGCATCTACGACCTGACGATGAACATGCTCGCCTACTCCAAGCAGCGCAAGCCCGAGCTGGAGATGACCAACCTCCCCGTGCTGCTCGACGAGATCATCACCCTGGTCCAGCAGTTGTACGACACCAAGGAGGTCGCCCTCATCGTCGACACCGACCCGGACATGCCCCCCGTCCCGGTCGACGCCTCGGGCGTACACCAGGCGGTGCTGAACCTGCTCCACAACGCGCTCGACGCCGTGGAGGCCAAGACCGGCGCGGTCAGCCTCCGCTGCGAGTTCGACCCCGAAGGGCAGCGGGCCCGCATCCACGTCAACGACAACGGCCCGGGCATCGACGCCGTCAACCGCCAGCGGCTCTTCCAGCCGTTCTATTCCACCAAGGGGCAGCGCGGCACCGGTCTTGGCTTGGCCGTGACCAAGAAGATCCTCCAGGAGCACGGCGGGACGATCGACGTCGAATCCACCCCCGGCACGGGCACCACCATCACCCTCAACTTCAGCATCTCGCCCACCGCGGCACCCCAGTCGGCCGACACCCACGGCCCACCCGCCTGACCTCCGGAACAGTCCACGCGACGGAATCCGCAATAGCCCCCGCCCGATCCGCGTTGTTCCGCGTCGGGCCTCCCCGGCCGGGAGAATCACATCATGGCCCCCTCAACCTCGCTCCGCCCCATCGCCCCCAAGGCCTTCGGCTACGCCCAGGCGCAGCACCTGCTCGCCCGCGCGGGCTTCGGCGGCACCCCCGCCCAGATCCTCGCGCTGCAGAACATGGGGCTCGACAAGGCCGTCGACCACCTCGTCGACTACCAGGCCATCGACGACCACGACCTGCCCGAGCCCAAGGCCGACCCGGACATCATGCGCCCCGAGTCCATGGAGGATCGCCTGGCCGAGCGGAACGCCAAGCGCGAGGACGAGGCCGCCTACCGCGAGAAGAAGCGGGCCGAGTTCCTCCGCCGCCAGGGGCTCGACCGCCTGCAGATGCGCGACTTGGCCGAGTGGTGGCTGGCCCGGATGATCGCCACGCCCCGCCCGCTCGAGGAGAAGCTCACGCTCCTCTGGCACGGGCACTTCGCCTCCAACCACCGCGTCGTCCACGACAGCTACCTGCTGCTCCGCCAGAACCAGATGTTCCGCAAGCTGGCGAACGGGAGCTTCGCCGACCTCGCCTACGCGATCGTCCGCGACCCGGCGATGATCAAATTCCTCAACAACGACTCCAACGTCGCCCGCCACCCCAACGAGAACCTCGCCCGCGAGTTGATGGAGCTCTTCACCCTGGGCGTGGGCCACTACACCGAGCAGGATATCAAGGAGGGCGCCCGCGCCCTCACGGGCAACAGCTTCGACGACAACGAATTCCGCTTCCGTGCCCCGATCCACGACGGGGGCGTCAAGACCATCCTCGGCCAGTTCGGCCCCTACGACGGCGAGCAGTTCGTCCGCGTCATCCTCCAGAACCGCCAGTGCCCCGTCTGGGTCGCCACCAAGCTCTACAAGCACTTCGTGGGCGACATCGACCTCAAGCCCGACGCCTCCGCCGAGTCGGTGGTCGCGCAGCTCGCCGAGGCGCTCTGGGGCGCGCAGTATGAGCTCAAGCCCACGCTCAAGACGCTCTTCAAGAGCCAGCATTTTTACGAGCCGGCGATCATGGGCAACCAGATCAAGAGCCCGGCCCAGATCGTCGTCGGCAGCGCCCGCGTGCTGGGCGCGCCGCAGCGCGACGTGCGCACCCTCCACGACGCCATGGCCATGATGGGCCAGCGCCTCTTCGACCCGCCCTCGGTCGCGGGGTGGTATGGCGGGCGCGGGTGGATCAACACCTCCACGCTCTTCGTCCGCCAGAACCTCTGCGCCTACATCCTCACCGGCAAGCTCCCGCTCGAGGACGGCTGGAGCGCGCAGAAGCTCGATTTCGACCCCATGTTCCTCATCGCCGACCTTCCGACCAAATCGCCCGAGGCGGTGGCCGACCATCTGCTGGCGACGCTCCTGGGCACCCACGCCCCCGACCGCCGCGACGACCTGGTCCGCTTCCTCAAGGGGCGCTCGGCGGGGATCACCCGCGATGTGCTCGTCGGCGCCCTGCTGCTCATCACCGCGTTGCCCGAGTACCAACTCTGCTGACCCGGCCGCATTAGACTTCGCCTGCCGCAGTGTCTGCCGCAGTTCCCGACTCAGCTTCCGACGCCGTTTCTGGAGTCCGTCCGCCATGTCGAACCAACCCGCCTTCACCCGTCGACAGTTCCTCGGCACGAGCCTCGCGATGATCTCCACCGCCGCGGCCGTCCCGATCTTCCTCGACGACTCCGCCTGGGCCATGGCCGACCCCGACGGCCGCGCCCCGGGCAACATCCCCGGCACGCCCGACCAGCGGATCCTCGTGGTCGTCCAGCTCACCGGCGGGAACGACGGGCTCAACACCGTCGTCCCCTTCGGCATGCCCGAGTACTACAACTCCCGCCCGCGCATGGCCATCGAGGAGAAGCAGGTCCTCCGCATCGCCGGCGCCGACGGCGTCGGGCTCAATCCCGAGCTCGCGCCGCTCAAGAGCATGCTCGACGACGGGATGGCCTCGATCATCCAGGGCGTCGGCTACCCCAACCCCAACCGCTCGCACTTCAGCTCCATGGACATCTGGCACACCGCCGACACCAACGGCGGCCGCGGGCTGGGCTGGCTCGGCCGGGCGATGGACGAGGAGCTTGCCACCCACGACGGCAAGATCCCCGCGACATCCTGCGTCTGCGTGGGCGGCGAGGCGCCCCTCGCCGCCGCGGGCATGCTCTACAAGCCGATCTCCTTCGAGCGGTCGAACCTCTTCCGCTGGGTCGGGCGCGACCTGCACCCCGCGCTGGGGGCCGAGTACGACCGCATCAACCGTGCCGGCGTCGTCGGCCCCGCCGCCGAGGCGGCCGCCCGCCCGCTCATCTCCAGCGCCAACGGCCCCGCCAACCAGGCCGCCTTCGTCATGCGCACCGCCCTCGACGCCCAACTCGCCAGCGACCGCATCCGCGGCGCCCTCGCCGGCGACCCGCTCACCGCCTTCCCCGACAGCCCGCTCGCCAACCAGCTCAAGATGGTCGCGAAGATGATCAAGGCCGAGCTGCCCACGCGCGTCTACTACGTCTCGATGGGCAGCTTCGACACCCACGCCAACCAGCCCAACAACCACGGCCGGCTGCTCGGCCAGTTCTCCGCCGCGGTCCAGGCCTTCTACGCCGAGTTGAAGGCCATGGGCCAGCGCTCGCGCGTGCTCACGCTCGCCTTCAGCGAGTTCGGCCGGCGCGTCGAGCAGAACGCCTCCAACGGCACCGACCACGGCACCGCCGGCCCGGTCTTCATGTTCGGCGACATGATCCGCCCCGGCCTGCTCGGCGAGCACCCCAGCCTCAAGGCCGACCGCCTCGACAAGGGCGACCTGGTCTTCAACGCCGACTTCCGCAGCATCTACGCCGACGTGCTCGACGGGTGGATGAAGATCAACTCCGCGAAGGTGCTGGGCCAGGCGTTCCCCAGGGCGCAGGTGCTCAAGACCAAGGCGCGGGTGTGAGTGCGAGGCGAGGCGCGACGCGGCGCATGGCGCGCCTTGCGATCAACTCACGATACTGCAACCCAAAGCCCAGGCACCGCGTGCCTGGGTTTTTCTTCGCGCGTGAACGCAGCAACGGCGCTCACCTCTTGATCCGAAACACCAGATCACCTTTCCTGGTCATGATGTCGAGCGGCACGCCGCCGTCGTCCACCAGGTCCTTGTCGATGCTGTACGCCGTCACCGCCTCCGGCGTCGCGACAAACCGCATCGGCTTGCCGTCGAAGGGGTCGATCGGCCATTCCTTGAGATAGGCGGGGACCAATGCGGCAGGGGAGTCGGGCAGTTGGCCGTGCTCAGCACGGTACCGCGCCATCGCGAGGCCGACCTGGGCGAGGGTGTCGTTGGCGTCGGCCTGAATGGAAAGGCTGATCGCAGCCTGAGGGCCTATAATCAGCATCGCCGTCATCATCCCGACTTCACCTCGATCGACAGCCTGCGACACCTTTTCGAGGCAGGCAGGGAGTTCAGCAGGCGCCAGCTTGATCGACTCCTGATACCAGCCCATCACACGGCGGTACGACGCCAATTCCCTCCCCATTGGGAGGGCACCAATCGCAGCCAAGAATTTGTCGGGTCGTCCCTCGCGTGCCTGCGCATCCCCTCCCCACAAGGCCAGGTTGCATAGGGTCACTACACCTGAGGCCTCTTCGCCGTGCAACGCCGGAGCCATCGCTCGGTAGAAAGCCAATGGCGGGTCGAGCGTGATGGCGGCAAGATCGTCGCGCATCAATCGCCCGGAGTTCACTGCCTCTTCGAGAGTCCTGCACAGCATCCAGTTCACGCTGCCTGCGACCAGCAAGGAAAGCAAGTCCGGCTCGCCAAGCTGGTGCCGTGCGATCGCGCGCATGGCGTTGAGGTTGTTCGTCGCAGCCTGCGCATTGCCGTCTTGAAGAAGCAGGCCGGTCTCGAGCGCCATGATCTGCACTCCGTTCACCGGCACAAATCGCTGCTTGTCGGTATTCACCTCTGCGAAGGCCCGCGTGTAATCCCGATCGAATGCGCAGCGTTTCATTCCCGCCCCTTGGCGCAACATCGCCAGCATCGGCTGATGCGACGCGACAAACGAGACGATTTCAGGATCGTTGTATACACCCTCGGGAAAAAGCCGCCCCGCCGGGGCGGCCCTGCTCAATGCTTGAGGCCATCGCTTGGTGCCACCGAGCAAGTCCCCCGCTTTCACGTAATACGTCGCCGCGTTCTCCGCTTCCGGAACCTGCGGCGGGGCGAGCGAGGTCGCCGTCGCCACCGCCGCTTTTTGCATGGCCGTCATCCAGGCGTTGATCTCGCGGCTGATCTCGATGAACGTCAACGCGATTGCCGCGATTGACGCGATCGTCACCACCAACGGCCAGCGGGATCCCCAGCGCTCCGCCCGCAGGCAGCCGTCGGGCGTGCGCTGCAGTCCGGCCCACGTGATCGACCACTCCACGGGCAGATACACCGCCCCGATCGACAGGATGAACCCCAGCGGAAACATGCCGCGGTAGCGGGCCATCGGAGGCCAGAGGCTCAAGAAGAGCCACGGGCCATACATCGCGGCCCACGCGAAGGAAACCAAGGCCAGGTAGACCCAGCGTGGATACCGCTTCTTTCGTGCCGCGCCCCTTGCGCCCAATGCCGCCAACGCCGCGAAGAGCGCCACGAACTCGATCCAGAGCAGGGCGTAGGTCATGTCATGATTCCCCGTTGCGCCGACGTGGTTTGTGAATCAGGTCCCCGGCTCAGGATCGTTCCACATCGACGCTTGATCACGCCGGAGCCATGATCCCCGCGCCCGCTTCGCGTGACAATTCCATTGCCGGATTAGAATCCGCCCCATGGCCGCCTTGCCCCGCATCACCGTCGTCACGCCCAGCTTTCGGCACGCGGCCTATCTCGAAACCACCCTCCGCAGCGTCCTCGACCAAGGTTATCCCAACCTCGAATACTTCGTCGTCGACGGCGGGAGCGACGACGGCACCGTCGACATCCTCCGCAAATACGACGGCCAACTCGCCTGGTGGTGCAGCGAGAAGGACCGCGGGCAGACGCACGCGATCAACAAGGGTCTCGCCCGCGCCACCGGCGAGATCATCGTCTGGGTCAACAGCGACGACCTGCTCCTCCCCGGCTCGCTGCAGCAGATCGCCCGGGCCTTCGCCCGCCCCGGCGTCGACGCGGCCTGCTCGTGGGTGACCGTCGTCGATCCGCAGGGGAAGCGCGTCGGGCTGCGCACCTATCCGCAGCCGACCGCGGCCGTGCTGCGCTGCCGCTCGCTCCTGGCCTGCCCGGGAGTCTTCTGGCGCAAGAGCCTCATGGACCGTATCGGGCTCCTCGACGAATCGCTGCAGGTCTGCATGGACCTCGACTACTGGATGCGCATGGTCGAGCACGGCGTCGTGCCCAAACTCATCCCGCGATTCCTCGCCTCGTTCCGCGTCCACCCCGAGCAGAAGACGCAGAACCTCCTGCCCGCGTGGGAGCGTGAATGGCGCGGCGTGTTCGAGCGCGTCCATGGCCCGGGCGTCACCGAGAAGTCGCTCAAGCGGCAGGTCCCCCGGCTGTGGCGCTACGCGTTGCTCAAGCGGGCCACGAGGCTGGGGCTGGTGCGCCCGCCCAAGGGCGCGTGATCGCACCGGCGTTTGATAGCATGCGATCTTCGCCCGATCGGCGACGTCGCTGCCGGTCGTGGGTCAACCCAATCATTTCCCGAGGCAAACTTGCTCTCGATCGCGGCCGTCATCCCCGTCCACAACCGCCCGACACTCATCCTCGAGTGTCTCGCCAGCGTGGCGGCGCAGGACCGCGTGCCCGACCGCCTCGTCATCGTCGACGACGGCTCGACCGACGACACCGTCGCGGCGATCGAGCGCTGGCTGGCCTCGGCCCCGCCCGCGCTGCGCGAACGAACCACGCTGCTGCGTCAGAAAAACGCCGGGGTCGCCGCGGCTCGCAACGCCGGGGCGGCTGCGGCGCCCGAGGCCGAGCTGTTGGCGTTCCTCGACTCCGACGACACGTGGCCGGGCGACTATTTGAGCCGCGTCGAGAAGGCGATGGAGGCAGAGCCGGCCGCCGTCGCCGCGAGCGTCGATCGGCTCAATTACGACGCGGCGCGCGGGCAGAGCGACCTGATGCATTGGGACGATCTCCCGCGCGAGACGACGCGCAAGCTCTTCGTCAAAGGGCCGCCGGGCACGCCCAACACGGCGATCCGGGCCGGGCACTTCCGGGCCGTGGGCGGGTACGACCCGGAGCAGAAATGCGCCGAGGATTACCAGCTCATGCTGAGGCTGAGCCTGCGCGGGGCGTGGGCGCACGTGCCGGGCGCGCCGGTGCGATGCCGCCGGGGCGAGGATCCCACGCCCGGGGCGGCCCCGCGCCTGAGCAAGCTCTACGCCGACCGTCGGATCAGGCTGGCGACGATGATGGACCGTTTCATCGTCGCCGAGGGCGGAGCGGCCGCGATGCCGCGGGCGGCGTGGCGCGGCCGGCTCGTGCGGCTGTGGTACGAGGCCGGCAGGCAACTCCGCGGGCTGGGCCGGCTCGACGAGGCGCGGGACTGCTTCTCCCGCGTGGTCGAGCTTTCGCCGTTGCACGTCCGGGCCCGCTGGGCGCGGTTGATGCTGCCGGCGAGGAAGTGACGCGGCATCACCATCGATCACGGATGGGCGCGAAGCTCGCCGCTCTGGGTTAGCCGGACGCGCAAGCGACGGCTTTAACCGTCCAGTGTCCTGTGAATGCCTCGTCCAACGTGCGTCCAACGCCGTCGCTTGCGCGTCCGGCTAACCCAGAGCGATCGCAGTGCCGCGTCGTCGTGGGCGCGTTCGCCTGATTGCCTCGGGTTCGGCGTTAAGATGCGCCTTGGTTCGCCCCCTCGTCGCCATCTCCTCACCCGTTCCCGAGACGCGCCCCCGGTGCCTGACGACCCGCCACCACCTGCTTCGGCCCCCCCGGCTCCCCCGGCCTCCATCGCCCGCCCCGGCCCGCTCGTGTCCGTCCGCTTCGGGCACTTGGCCTGCTGGATCGATCCGGCCCAGTGGGATTCGCTCGGCCTCGCGCACGACACCGCCTCCGTCGAGCGCCTCGTCCGGACCATCCTGACGAAGGACGGCGAGATCACCCCGCTCAAGGACGACCGCAGCTCGCTGGTCTGGCATCTCGAGAAGGGCGTGCGAGAGTGGGTCGTGAAGCAGCGGCGGCAGAACGTCGTCAAGGCGCTCGTCTATCACGCGGTGAGGCGCTCGGCCTCCTGGCGCGAGTGGCGCGGGGCCCGTCGGCTCGCGGCGGTGGGGGCTCCGGCGAGGCAGCCGCTGGTCCTGATCTTCGATTGCCGATTCGGCCGGTGGTCCGAGACGCTGGTGCTTCCGTTCCTGGACGTCTCCTCGCTCGACGCGCTGATCGTCGAAGGCGCTGCCGGGGCGCCTCCGCCGGAGTCGAGGCAGGGCTCCCCCGCGCGGCGGAGGCTGGCCCGGGTGCTGGGCGCGCAGATCGGGCGCATCACGGCCGCGGGGCTGGTCAACGTCGACCACAAGCCGACGAACCTGATGATGGTCGAGGGCGTGGCCCAGGGGCGGGCGGAGCCGGTGATCATCGACACGACGGCGGTGGTCGGGCGCGACGGGGACGAGCGCGTGGTGCGGATGCTCTACAACCTGCTGCGGGCCTCGCGGCGGGTCGGGCCGATCGGGCCGCGGGAGGCGATGGCCTGCCTCAAGGCCGTGCTGGAGGTCGATCCGTCGCTGGCGCGGGGCCGGCCGCGCCGGCTGCGCCACGTCGCGCAGGAGGTGCAGCGCCGGCTCGACGCGTTCTACGCCGAGCACGACCCGCACACGATGCAGCGGCTGCCGCCTGAGGAGATCGCGCGGCGGCGGCAGGGCCGTTGAGCGATCGCGCCCGTCGGGTTTGCCGCGTCCCTTCCGCGGGGCCATAATCACGTCCCCATGGCCACCTCCGTCTGCGGTTTCAGTTACGGCCGCAACCTCATCCGCACCAGCTACCCGGTCGTCCAGGCGATCCGCTCCGTGCTGCCGCTGTGCGACGAGTTCGTCTTCGTCGTCGGCAAGGGCGAGGACGACACTCGCGGGCTCATCGCCTCCATCGACCCGCGCATCCGCATCGTCGACAGCGTTTGGCAGGAGTCGGGCAAGGCCGGCGAGGTCTTCCTGCTCGAGGGGCAGAAGGCGATGGACGCGGCGACGGCGACGCGCTGCACGTGGGGCCTTCACCTCTTCTGCGACGAGGTCTACCACGAGGACGACGTCCCCGCCGTGCGGGCCGCGTGCGAGGCGTGGGGCGGCAAGGACGAGGTGAAGGCCCTGCTCTTCAGGTTCCTCAACTTCGTCTTCGACTACCGCTCGATCGACCCGTGGATGTACCGCAAGGTCTCGCGCATCTACAAGCTCGACGGCTCGACCCACCTGGTCGGCGACGGCTGCGGCCCGGCCTTGAAATCGTTTCCCGCGGGTATGAACCCGTACCTCGACAAGCACCATCTCGGCGGGCACGTGCGCTGGGCGGCCGATCCCAAGGGCGGGCCCAAGGCCCAGATCTTCCACTACAACTGGGTGCGCTCGCCCGAGCAGATGAAGGCCAAGATCAGCGTGATGGAGGACCAGTACTGGGGGAACCTGCCCAAGGAGGAGCGGGCGATCAAGGCCGCGCAGAAGTTTGACCGGTTCATGACCAAGTACGACGCGATGCGCACGTTCACGGGGACCCATCCGGCCGTGATGCGCGAGCTGGTCGCGGCCTGGCCCCCGCTCAAGACGCACCGCAACCGCTGGCTGAGCCCGCGGTTTTATCAGGAGTGCCTGCGGCATGGGGTGAAGCTCTGAGCCTTGCTGTCCGTGCGGCATGGCCCACTCGAAGAATCAAGCGACTTCGCCCATCGGCCGATATTGCAAGGCCTCGATCGCCCGACTCGCATTGCTTGACAAAGCCGTCCCCGCGGGATGTAGTATCCCTACTCGCCCGGCGGCCCCGCCCGAGGCGGGAAATGAGCTCCGAACCGATGACACGCACGACCACCACCCCGACCCCTCCGACCCGGACGACCTCCGGCGGGCATTCGTCGTAACCCTCGACACACCCGCGCTTGAATCGGAGGCCGTCCAAGGGGGCGGCCTTTTGTGTTTTGGCCCCCCGGAATCGAGAGAGACCACGTTCCCGTCCAACGCCTGAATCCGCCGCATCGCCCGTCCACACCCGACCCGAAAGAAAGCCCCATGCGCATCACCCTGCCCGACCAGAGCGTCAAGGAATACCCCGGCCCCGTCACGCCCGCCCAGGTCGCCGCCGAGATCGGAGCCGGGCTCGCCAAGGCCGCGATCGGCGCGAAGGTCGACGGCGAATTGCACGACCTCCACCGCGCCATCGAGCGCGACGCCAAGCTCGAGATCATCACCCGCCCGCGCACCGACAAGGACGGCAAGACCAAGGGCGAGCACAACCCGGATGCGCTCTACCTGCTCCGCCACTCCACCGCCCACGTGATGGCCGAGGCGATCCAGCGGCTCTACCCCGAGGTGAAGCTCGCCTATGGCCCGCCTTTGGAGACGGGCTTCTACTACGACATGGCGCTGGAGACGCCCATCTCGGCCGACAAGTTCGCGGAGATCGAGGCGGAGATGGCGAAGATCGTCGCGGAGAACCGCGCCTTCACGCGCTACGACCTCGCCCCGGCGGAGGGGCTCGCCCGGCTTGAGAAGGAGGGCAACAAGTACAAGGTCGACAACGCCCAGCGCGCCATCGCCGGCGGGGCCAAGACGCTCTCGTGGTACGCCACCGGCCAGCCCGGGACGAACTGGGAGGACCTCTGCATGGGCCCGCACGTGCCGACCACGGGCGTGATCGGCGCGTTCAAGGTCACCTCCATTGCCGCGTCGAACTGGCACGGCGACGTGAACTCCGACCGCTTCCAACGCGTCTACGGCACCGCCTTCTTCAGCAAGGCCGACCTCGACGACCACGTCCGCCTGCAGGAGGAGGCCCGCCAGCGCGACCACCGCGTCATCGGCGCCAAGCTCGGGCTCTTCACCATCGACGAGATGGTCGGCCCGGGCCTGATCCTCTGGAAGCCCCGCGGCGGGATGATCCGCACGCTGCTGCAGCAGTTCCTCCAGCAGGAGCTCTTCAAGCGCGGGTACGACATCGTCTACACGCCGCACATCGGCAAGATCGACCTCTACAAGTGCAGCGGGCATTACCCGTACTACGCCGACGCGCAGTTCCCCCCGATCAAGATGCGCGACTCGGAGGACGAGTACCTCCTGAAGCCGATGAACTGCCCGCACCACATCAAGATCTACTCCAGCGAGCCGCACAGCTACCGCGACCTGCCGATCCGCCTGGCGGAGTTCGGGACGGTCTACCGCTTCGAGCAGTCGGGCGAGCTCTCGGGGCTGACGCGCGTGCGCGGCTTCACGCAGGACGACGCCCACATCTTCTGCACGCACGAGCAGGTGCAGCACGAGTTCCGCCAGACGGTGGAGCTGGTGCAATACGTCTTCGACACCTTCGGCTTCAAGGACGTCTCGATCCGGCTCTCGCTGCGCGACCCCAAGAGCGACAAGTACGCGGGGGCGCCGGAGGTCTGGGACCGCGCGGAGAACGAGCTGCGCGAGGTGCTGCGCGATATGAAGGTGAACTACACCGAGGCGCAGGGCGAGGCCGCGTTCTACGGGCCCAAGACCGACTTCATCGTGCGCGACGTGATCGGGCGCAAGTGGCAGCTCGGCACGGTGCAGCTCGACTACAACCTGCCCGAGCGGTTCAAGCTCGAGTACACGGGCAAGGACAACGCCCAGCACCGCCCGGTGATGATCCACCGCGCGCCATTCGGCTCGATGGAGCGGTTCATGGGCATCCTCATCGAGCACTTCGGCGGGGCCTTCCCGCTCTGGCTGGCGCCCGAGCAGGTGCGCGTGCTGCCCATCGGCGAGAAGTTCGTGGAGTACGGAAGGAAGGTCTTGGCCGCACTGCAGGCGGCGGGCATGCGGGCGACGCTCGACAGCTCGGGCGACCGCGTGCAGGCGCTCGTCAAGGTCGCGCAGGACATGAAGATCCCGTACATGCTGGTCGTGGGCGGGAAGGACGAGGCCGCGAACGCGGTGAGCGTGCGCGAGCGCAGCAAGGGTGATTTGGGCGCGATCCCGCTCGAGGCGTTCGTCAGCAAGGCGCTCAAGGAAGTGGAGACGAAGGGGAAGGAAGTCGTGACGAAGTAAACCGCGGCGGGTTTCGCGGATTACCGCTCTACCCACCCTACGGCGTCACCGCGATTATGACGCCGCGTCATTCCGCAGCGGGTGCGGGCGGCTGTGGCGGAGGATGTCGCCCTTGGCGAGGTAGATCACGTCCTCGGCGATGTTCACCGCGTGGTCGGCGATGCGCTCGAGGTTGCGCGAGACGCCCAGCAGGTTCACCAGGGCCTCGACCTTCTCGGGCTCGGCGCGGATGTTCTGCTCCACCACCCGGTACATCTCCTTGTGGACCAGGTCGACATGGTCGTCCGCGGCCCGCACCTGCTCCGCAAGCTCGGGGTCGATGTTGACCAGCGCGTCGAGGCTCTGCTTGAGCATCGCCCGGACCGACTTGGCCATGCCCGGCAACTCGAAGTTCGCCGCCACCGGGGCCGACACCTGGCGAAGGAACGTCACCTTCTCCGCGACGTTCACCGCCAGGTCGGCGATGCGCTCCAGGTCGTTGTTGATCTTCAGCACCGCCACCACGTAGCGCAGGTCGAGCGCCACCGGCTGGTGCAGCGCCAGCGTGTGCAGGCACTCCTCCTCCACGTCGATCTCCATCAGGTCGATCTCCGAGTCCCCGTCGATCACCTGCTTGGCGAGCAGGGGGTCGCGGGTCTCGATGGCGCGGGTCGCCTTGGCGACGGCCTCCTCGGTGAGGGTGCCCATCGACAGGATCATCTCCTTGAGCTTGCTGATCTGTCGTTGCAGATGGATGGACATGGCGTGTTCCGTGTGGCCGCTTGCCGCGGCGGGGCGATCGGACGGGTGCGGATGGATCAGCCGAACCGGCCGGTGACGTAGTCCTCGGTCTCGCGGCGGTGGGGCTTGGTGAAGATGTCGGCAGTCGGGCCGTACTCGACCACGCCGCCCAGGTACATGAAGGCGGTGTAGTCGCTCGACCGCGAGGCCTGCTGCATGTTGTGGGTCACGATCAGGATCGAGTACGAGCCCGAGAGCGACTGGATGAGGTCCTCGATCTTGCCCGTGGCGATCGGGTCGAGGGCGGAGCAGGGCTCGTCCATGAGCAGCACCTCGGGCTCGGCGGCGATCGCGCGGGCGATGCACAGCCGCTGCTGCTGCCCGCCCGAAAGGCCCAGCCCGCTGTCGTGCAGCCGGTCCTTCACCTCGTCCCATAGGGCGGCCCCGCGCAGGGAGCGCTCGCAGACCTCGTCGAGGAGCTTGCGGTCGCGGACGCCGTCGATGCGGAGCGAGTAGACCACGTTCTCATAGATCGACATGGGGAAGGGGTTGGATTTCTGAAAAACCATCCCCATTCGCTTCCGCAGCTCGATGACGTCGACGCCCGGGGCGTAGATCGGGTCGCCGTTGAGGAGCATCTGCCCCTTGATGCGGATGGTCGGCACGAGGTCGTTGAGGCGGTTGACCGAGCGCAGGAGGGTCGACTTGCCGCAGCCCGAGGGGCCGATAAGAGCGGTCACCTTGCCGCGGGGGATCTTCATCGAGACGTTGAAGAGCGCCTGCTTCTGCCCGTACCAGAGGGCGAAGTCCTTGACCTCCAGCACCGCAGGCTCGCGGTCGACCGCGGCGTGCGTCTCGGTGACGACCGGCCCGCCGCGGGCCCCGCCCCCGTTGTTGCCCGTCCCCCCGGAATTTCCCCCGGAACTGCCCCCGGAATTGGCGCCGGGGGGCGCTTCGGGCTTGCCGGTGGTCTTGATCTGCGTCATGGGCGTCTCCTGCGCGGACTTGGTCAGAACTGGTTGTTGACGAACTTCCTTCGGAGCCGCGTGCGGATCCAGATCGCGGTGATGTTCAGCGCCGCCACCAGCGCGATCAGCAGGAGCGTGGTGGTGAAGACCATCGGCTTGGCGGCCTCGCTGTTGGGGCTCTGGAAGGCCAGGTCGAAGATGTGGAAGCCCAGGTGCATGAAGCTGCGCTGCGGGTGGATGAACGGCCCGGTGGCGTCGATGGGCAGCTCGGGCGCGAGCTTCACCGCGCCCACCAGCATCAGCGGCGCGACCTCGCCCGCCCCGCGGGCCATCGCCAGGATCATCCCGGTCATGATGCCCGGCAGCGCGCGGGGCAGGACGATGCGGTGGATGGTCTGCCACTTGCTCGCGCCGCAGGCGTAGGAGCCCTCGCGCATCGAGCCGGGCACGGCCGCGAGGGCCTCCTCGGTCGCGACGATGACCACCGGCAGCGTGAGCAGCGCGAGCGTGAAGGAGGCCCAGAGCAGCCCGCCCTTGCCGAAGGTGGGGTTGGGCAGGCTGGTCTCGAAGAGGACTTGGTCGATGCCCGCGCCGATGATGTAGCAGAAGAAGCCCAGGCCGAAGACGCCGAAGACGATGCTGGGCACGCCCGCGAGGTTGTTCACGGCGATGCGGACCATGGAGACGATCAGCCCCGCGCGGGCGTATTCGCGCAGGTAGAGGGCCGCGAGCACGCCCAGCGGGACGACCGCGACCGACATGAGCAGCGTCATGACGATCGTGCCGAAGATCGCGGGGAAGACGCCGCCCTCGCTGTTGGCCTCGCGCGGTTCGTCCCAAAGGAACTCCCACCAGCGCGAGAGGTAGACGCCGACCTTCTGCAGGAACGAGAGCTGGTTGGCGGGGTAGGCCCGGACGATCTCGGCGGCGACGAGGCGGGCCTCTTGCCCTGCGGCGGTGCGCATCACGACCTTGTACCGGTCGTTGTCGCGGTTGAGGTCGTTGATCCGCACGGTGATCGCGGCGAACTCGTCGTTGCTGCGTTTCTTGATGTCGTCGAAGTGCGTCTTCTCCGCGGCGTAGGCGGGTGAGCTCGCCCCCTCGCGCAGTTCCACGCCGTGGAGCGCCAGCCGGGCGGCCTCGATCGCGCCGTTGACGCGCCCGATCTCGTCGGTCTCCAGGACGTGACGGGCGTCGAGGCGGGCCTCGAGCTCGGCCCGCACGCCCTTCATGCGCTTCCAGGTCTCCTCCGCGCCCGTGGTCTCGACCTTGCCGTCGACGAGGAATGCCTCCGGCACGCCGTAGAACCGGCCCCAGGTGGTGCGCTCGACGACCATCGCCCAGGCCGGGAGCGTCTCCTCGGCGATCTCAAAGTCGCTCACCCAGGTGTAGTGGGTGTTGGTCAGCTCGAAGTTGCCGGTGCGGATCAGCCGGCGGCGGACGGGGGCGGGTGCCTCTGTCGAGCCCGGCTGCGTCGCGGGCGCGGCGGCATTTCCCGTCTTGGCGCCGTCGATGTAGTTCTGGGCCGTGGGCACGAAGTGGTCGACGCGGGTGACCTCGCCCATCATCGTCGCCCCCGCGTGGGTGCGGACCTGCACGACCGGCGCGGGCCAGAAGGTCTTCATCCCCTGGACGAAGATCAGCGAGAGCAGCCCCAGGATCATGAAGATCGCCAGCGCCAGCGCGCCGCCCGTCAGCCAGACCATCGGCTCGCCGTGGGCGAAGAGGGAGGTCTTCGCCCGCCCGCGCGAGGTGCGGTAGATCGACTGGGCGGGGGTCGCCGGCGCTCCCGGAACCCCTGGAATTCCAGAGGCGGGCCCCGTCGGCGGTGTTGGCTCGGCCACACGGCTCATAGCTGGAAGGCCCTCTTGCGGAAGCGCTGGCGGACGATCTCAGCCACGGTGTTGAGGATGAAGGTGATGACGAAGAGCACCAACGCGGCGAGGAAGAGCGTGCGGTAGTGCGTGCTCCCGCGCACGGCCTCGGGCAGCTCGACGGCGATGTTGGCCGAGAGCGTGCGGAAGCCGTTGAACATGTTGAGGTCGCGCACGGGCGTGTTGCCCGCCGCCATCAGCACGATCATGGTCTCGCCCACCGCGCGCCCGACGCCGATCATCACCGCGGAGAAGAGCCCGCTCATGGCGGTGGGGATGATGATGCGCGAGGCGGTCTGCCAGGGCGTCGCCCCCGCGCCCAGCGAGGCGGAGCGGAGCTGCTCGGGCACGGCCGAGAGGGCGTCGTCGGCGATGGTGTAGATCAGCGGGATGATCGCGAAGCCCATGACGAAGCCCACGACCAGGGCGTTGCGCTGCACGTAGGTGCCGATGTAGGTCCCGCGCGGGTCCCAGCCCGCGAGCGTGAGCAGCCACGAGCCGGCGACCGCCAGCCCCAGGGCCACGCCCAAGCCCAGGAGGAACTTGCAGAGGTCGGCCACGGCGCAGCGCTCCCGGCTCCAGGTCATGGCCGCCGAGCGGACCACCGGGCTGATGAAGCGGTTGATGATCATCGCCGCGGCGATGGCGGAGATCGGGAAGAGAAGGATGAGCCACCCGCCGACGCCCGACCCGCGTTGCCCATCGAGCCAGGACTCGATGTTCCCCGCGAAGGCGATGCGCTCGAAGGCCGGGCCGAGCAGGAAGGCCATGGCGATGCCCGCGGGGAGGCTGATCAGGCCCACGAGCAGGAGGCGGTAGGGCGCGAACCGCAGCGTGACGCGTTCGGGCAGGAGCTGGAAGAGGTAGCCGCCCAGGAGCATCGCCGTGGGCATGCAGACGAAGAGCAGGAGCACCGCGGGGATGACGTCCTTGATCGCCGGGGCGATGACGATCGCCGCGAGGAAGCCGAGCACGACGCTGGGAAGGCTGGCCATGAGCTCGATGAGCGGCTTGACGCGGATCTTGGCCTTGGGCTGGAGGAACTCGCTGGAGAAGACGGCCGCGAGCAGTGCGATGGGCACGCCCAGCAGGGTGGTCTCGGGGTGGCCGGGGTCGACGGCCCATCGCCAGAGCGCGCCGTCGCCCACGGCGAGCAGCCCGTCGTCCTTGGGGGCGACGGCCAAGGCGCGGAGCGGTTGGCCGGCGGTGGTCTTGAGGTCGGCCAGCAGCTTGCCGCTGGTGAGCTGGTAGAGCTTCGCGCTTCCGTCGGCGTAACCCGCGGCGAAGATGCGGCTGCGGGCGGAGACGCCCAGGCAGACGACGCCGGTTCCGGCCGTCGCGGAGCTCGGAAGCTCGCGGGCCTTCACCAGCAGCGAGCCGTCGACGGTCGTCGCCCGCGGGGGCTTGATGCGGAACCAGGCGCTGACGCGCCCCGACGAGTCGCCCACGAGGATCGTGGTGTTGCCCAGCATGAACTGGAAGGCGGTGACGCGCTGGGCAGGGTCGGCCAGCAGGGCGACCTCCTCGGCGAGCTTGGGGGCCTCGAGGTCGCGCGTGTCGTATCGCAGCAGCCTGCCGTCGGGCCAGGCGAGCAGGACGTTGTCGCCCATGCCCGAGAGGAGCATGTGGGCGGGCAGGCCGTGTGCGTCGGGCTTGAAGGGGAGCGTCGCCTCCTCCTTGGTGATGGTGGCCTTCTTGGTGAGGAAGTTGCGCTTGGTGTGGAGGCTGTTGAGGATCAGCCGGCCGTCGTCGCTGAGGACCGCCAGCAGCGGGCCGTCGGTGAGGTTGACGCCCTGGATGAGGCGGACGGGGGAGCCGGGGGTGGATTCGACCGGCTCGCCGAGCTTGACGGCCAGCTTGTGCAGGCGGAGCTGGCCGTTGGGGAGGCGCTCGAGCAGACCGCCGTCGTGTTCTTCGAGCTTGCCGACGGCGAGCGAGCGGAGCCGCTCGGGGAGATCCTCGGCGTCGAGGAGATCAACTTCGAAGGCGATCGTGCCCACGCGCGTCGATCCATCGGCGAACCCCAGGGCGACCGTGCCCGACTCGCCGAAGTGCCAAGCCGTGAGGACGGGCGGCTTCTCGGCGGGGGCGGCGGGCGTGGCGGCCTCGGCATCGGCGGCGGGCTGGGTCGAGGCGGGGGCCTCACTGGCGCGAGCCGAGATCGCGCGGCGCTCCATCACCTTGCCGTTGTCGAGCCGGATGACCTCCAGGTTGCCGTCGGGGAAGAGCGTCCAGGCGAGGAGCTGGTACTCGTCGGCGGCGAGATTCAGCGGCTTGTTCGAGAGGTCGGGCGAGGCGATCTTCGCCTGCCCCTTGACCGAGCCGGGCAGGAAGAGCGGGAAGGCGACGACGACGAGGAAGACGGCGACCATCAACACGGCGATGATCGTGCCCAGGCCGCCGACGGTGATGAGGTTCTTGGCGACGACATCGCCCAAGTGGACGGTCCAGCGGGTCTTGCGCTGGCGGGTGCGTCCGGTGAATTGCTTGGGCTCGGTCATGCGTTGGGCCGTCGGAACGAATCGGGGGACTCACCGGGTTCGGGCGGCCTCGGCCGCGCGGAGGGCGGAGGTGATTATCGCAGACTCTCAAAAAAGCGTCTGGAGGCGTTTCCGCCTCCAGACGTGAAGGATCATGCGAGCGTGTCCGAGTCCAGGCTCCGGCTCACTTCGACTCGACGCCGATCGCCTTGAGGTTCTCCTTGGCGACGTCGGCGGGCAGCGGGAGGTAGCCGTCCTTGACGACGACTTCCTGGCCCTGCTTGCTGAAGACGTAGCGGATGAACTCCTGGCGGAGCGGGTCGAGCTTCGCGCCGGGCTTGGCGTTGACGTAGAGGTAGAGGAAGCGGGAGAGGGGGTACTCGCCCGAGTAGCCGTTCTTGGGCTCGGCGGTGACGGGGGTGGTCTTGCCGTCGGCGGAGAGCGCGACGGCGAGGACGTCGGCGGTCTTGTAGCCGATGCCGCTGTAGCCGATGCCGTACTTGTCGCTGGCGATGCCCTGGACGACCGAGGAGCTGCCGGGCTGCTCCTTCACGGAGTCGCTGAAGTCGCCCTTGCCCAGGACGTGCTCCTTGAAATAGCCGTAGGTGCCCGAGGCCGAGTTGCGGCCGTAGAGGCTGATGGGCTTGTCGGCCCACTCGCCGGTGAGGCCGAGCTGGCCCCACTTGGTGATGGCCTCGGCCCCGCCGCGCTTGCGGGTCTTGGAGAAGATGGCGTCGATCTGGGCGAGGGTGAGCCCCTTGATGGGGTTGTCCTTGTGGACGTAGATGGCCAGCATGTCGATCGAGGTGCCCAGGCCGGTGGGCTTGTAGCCGAACTTCTTCTCGAAGTCGTCGATCTCCTTGGCCTTCATCTCGCGGCTCATCGGGCCGAAGGTCGCGGTGCCCTCGATCAGCGCCGGCGGGGCGGTCGCGGAGCCCTTGCCCTCGATCTCGACCTGCACGCTGGGATAAGCCTTCTTGAAGCCCTCGGCCCAGAGAGTCATCAGGTTGTTCATCGTGTCCGAGCCGATGCTCTTGATGTTCCCCGAGACGCCCTCCACGGCCTTGTATTCGGGGAGCTTGGCGTCGACCTTCACTTCGGCCTGGACCGCCGTGACCGCCGAAAGCCCGGCCACCACCGTCATCATCCACGTCGCTGCGCTTCGCAACATGCGAGGCTCCTTGTTTAGGTCCCGCGCCGGGAGGATTCCGGAGGTTTTCCGGCGATTCCCGTGGGGCCCGATCGAGGCGGGCACCTGCCGCCATTCTGGTTTCAACACGACCAGAACGGTAGACCCATTTGATTAACAAATGGTTAAGGAATGGTTAGATCGCCGCGGGTTTGGGGTGGGGAATGGGTGGGGGCGGGAATTGTTAGCCGGAAGCGCAAGCGACGGGACGGGGGTCGAACCATCAACAGCCAAGCCGGAGCGCTCGGAAGACCGACAGGTTGCGGAGAATCCGCGCCAGGTGTGACCGGGTGCTGATCTCGTGGTCAATCGTGGCGTTGGGATGGGACGACCCCCATCCCGTTGCTTGCGCTTTCGGCCAACACGGGCCTTTGGCCCTGAATAGGGGTCCGTCCTCACGGCACTGGCGTGTAAAGGAACGGCCGGCGGAACATCCCGCCGAAATGGTGTTCGCAGTTCAGCCGCAGCGTGATCGTGTTCTTCCCCGGCTTGACCACGCCCTTGAGGTCGACGTCCCAGTCGAACTTGTAGTCGTTGATCCACCACATCGCCTTCTGCGGGCGGAACGCGACCAGAACGCCATTCACATAAAGCCAACCCTCGTTGAAGAGCCCGGGGAAGTGGAGGCGGAGGTTGCCCGCCGCCTGGCTGTCGCTGAGGTCGACATCGGTCTTGTAGAACATGTAGCCGGTGTAGCTCTGCATGTCGGGGTGCAGGACGCCCTGGGCCTGGACGTAGAGGTCCGTGCGGATCATCTCCCAGGCGGGAGGGTAATCCTTGCGTTCGAGGAGCTTCTGGGTCTTGCCGACCTTGTTCCAGGTCGTCATGTCGACCTCGGGCTGGTAGGCCCAGCCGGAGGCCAGGCCGGAGTCGTGCGGGTCGCGGCGGAAGGCCCACTCGAGGGGGAGCTTCTTGACGAGCTTGCCCTTGGTGCCGTCGGTGAGCGAGCCGATGTCGCGGTACTGCTTGATCTCACCCATCATCCAGGCGGGGCCGCCGGCCTCGGTCTCGGCGGCGGGGGTGCCCGGGGCGATGCGGGTGGTGAAGGTGGTGTTCATCTTGGCGATCTCGAGCCGGGTGGCGACGGCCTTGGCGCCCAGTTCACCCGCGGCCTTGTAGTCGCACTCGCCCGCCGCGGCCCGCACGGCGCCCAAGTACTGTTCGATCAGGTTGTAGCTCAGCCGGGTGAACTTCATGCGCTCCAAGTGCTTCGCCCAGTCGCGCTTCTTCTCCCACTCCGTCCCGGCCGCCTTCTTCATGGCCGACTCCCCGGCCTCAAGGCTCTCGCGCAGCTTGGCGATCAGCTCGGGGGTGTAGATCGCCGGGGCGGCGAAGTATTCGTGCTCGGTGACGATGGTGTCGTCCCACGCCTTGAAGAGCGTGTTCCAGTAGGCCTCCATCTCCTTCGCGGCGGGGCCGTAGAACTTGGGATAGAACTCCGCGAGCAGGGCCTTGAGGTCGACGCTGGTGTCCCACATCGCCTGTCCGCGGACGTGCAGGTTGAGGAAGACCATGGCGATGGCGTTGCGGCTCTCGGTGTCGACGCCCAGGATGCCCGCCTCCTCGTAGAACTTCATGTTCTGCACGATCGGGGTGAGGCAGGGGTTGGGGATGTCGCGCCAGATGAGCATGCCTTGGTCGTAGTCGTAGATGAAGACGCGTCCCTGCATGACCTCCGACCAGCGCTTCACCATCGCGCCGTATTCCATCGCTGCGGGGCTGCGCCAGTCGTTCACGCCGTGGTTGGGGTCGATGTCGATCGGGGCGAGGCTGGCGATCAGCGGTTTCTCGGCGACGATCTTCCGCTGGGGCGGGATGGTGATGTTGGTGTAGGCCAGGAAGCCGATCTTCGACTTGCTCTGCGGGTGCTTGGCGAGCAGGTTCTTGCAGACGGCGTTGTAGAAGACCATGAAGTTGTCGGTGAGCACCCGGTTCATCATGTACTTGTCCCACAGGTTCGCGGCCATCTCCTTGTCGGGCGCGAAGTCGGACTCGTACGTGCCGTCCTCCATCCCCAGCGAGAAGTTCTGGTCCTTCGCGAACGGGGCGTCGACCTTCTCCGCGACGACCTCGGCCGTCTTGGGGTCGGTGATCGGGACGTTGAAGACGCTCTTGCCCGCGGGGACAAGATCCTTGACGTAGGAGCCCAGGATGTGCCCGCCGCCGACGCTGACGTGGTTCATGTAGTTGCGGAGCTGGAACTCGCGCTGCCCCTCGCCGCTGCCGTTCCAGGAGATCCAGTACTCGCGCACCTCGAGCTTGGGCCCGTAGGCCCAGTCGATCTTGCCGACCTTGATGGCGGGCCACTCGGGGATGCACTGGCCGAAGTCGGTGGGGAGGTACCACCGACAGCCCCAGAGCTGGAGGAGCTTGGCGACGGCGTAGTAGTGGGCCTCGTCGTTGTTGCCCGCGAGGTAGACGCGCTTGCCCTTGCGCTGGACGACCACGGCGTCGGCGCGGAGGATCGGGTCCTTCTTGGCGACCTTGTCGAGCTTCTGCTGCAGCTTCGGCTCGGCCGCGAGGGCGGCGGAGCCGACGATGAGCAGCGGGGCGTCGCCCTTGAGGGCCGCGGCGATGGCGTCGTCGGTGTCGACGATCGGCGTCTTGGCGCCGGTCATCAGCTCGATGAACTTCGCGAGGTCCGCCGCCGCGAGCTTCTCGTTGGGCCCGGCCTTGGGCGCGACGAGGATCGTCGCCTTGGCCGCCCCCGCCTCGGCGATGACCAGGTCGTCCCCGCCGGTCTCGCCCGCCACTTGGGCCAGGGCCGGGGCCGAGATCGCCACGCAGACCATCCACGCCGCCAGCAGCATCGCTCGCCAGTTCATCAGGGGGCTCCGTCGGGAAGAAAGGAAGAATCGCGCGGCCGCGAACACATGCGGACGCGGAGGCAGTCTAACGTGTTCCGGATCAGATCCGCGTCTTGATGCCCATCGCCCGCACGACGCACCAACCGGACCAGCCTTCGAAGATCATGAAGGCTCCGCTCGCGAGCAGCGCCAAGGCACAGCCCCACGCGGCCAGGCCCGTCCACAGCCCCGTGGCCGCGAGCCCCAGCAGCACGAGTCCGACGGCGAACGTCAGCAACCCCGTGATCAGCCGCGCCGCCTTGCCCTTCGCGTCGATGTTGCATTGCATGGGGGCATTGTAGAGCGCACCGCGCGCCGAAAACCCAGGCAGGCGGCGCCTGGGCTTTGGTGGTGCGGTCCTGTTTCCTCGAGCGCGCGACTGAATACTCCATCCACCCCACGCGAAAACACTTCTCCGCGCCATCTGGAATTCGCGCCGCCGACGCTATACAAATACGACCCTATGAAAACGAAAACACCCCCCGGCATCACCTCCCCCAAAGGCTTCCGCGCCGCGGGCGGGACCTGCGGCATCAAGGCCTCGGGCAAGCCCGACCTCACGCTCATCCTCGCCGACGCCCCCTGCGTCGCCGCCGCGGTCTTCACCGTCAGCCGCATGCCCGGCCCGCCCGTGCAGGTCGGCCGCCGCCACCTCCGCTCCGGGCAAAACTCCGCGAACATCCGCGCGATCATCTGCAACAGCGGCAACGCCAACGCCTCCACCGGCAAGCAGGGCCTCGACGACGCCATCACCATGTGCCGCCTCGTCGCCGCCGAGACCGGCTGCGAGCCCGGACAGGTCCTCCCCAGCTCCACCGGCATCATCGGCCGGCCGCTCCCCATGGCCAAGATCGCCCAGGGCATCGGCGACCTCGCCCAGCGCCTCGACCGCGGCCCCAAGGCCGACGCCGCCGCCGCCCGCGGCATCATGACCACCGACCTGGTCCCCAAGGGCGCCCACCGCACCCTGCGCCTGGGCGGCAAGACCGTCACCCTCGCGGGCATCTGCAAGGGCAGCGGCATGATCGCCCCCAACATGGCGACCATGCTCGCCTTCGTCACCACCGACGCCGCGATCGCCCCCGCCGCGCTGCGCAAGGCCCTCACCGCCGCCACCGGTGCGAGCTTCAACCGCATCAGCGTCGACCAGCACTGCAGCCCCAGCGATACGCTCGCGATCCTCGCCAGCGGCGCCGCGGGCAACGCGACGATCGCCGCCTCGGGCAAGGCCTACGACGCCTTCGCCGCCGCCCTGACGGACCTTTGCAGCGACATGGCCTACCAGGTCGTGAAGGACGGCGAGGGGGCGACGCGCGTCTTCCGCGTCCGCGTCCTCAACGCCCGCAACGAGCGAGAGGCCGACCTCGTCGGCGCCGCCATCGTCAACAGCCCGCTGGTGAAGACCGCGGTGCATGGCGGCGACCCGAACTGGGGCCGCATCACCACCGCGGCGGGCTACAGCGGCACGCCGATCGTCCCCGAGAAGATGTCGCTTTACATCGGCCCCAAGCGCGACATCCCCGTCTACCGCCTCGGCCAGGCCGTCGCCGTCGACAAGACCACCCTCCGCGCCCTGGGCAAGCTGATGAAGGCCAAGGAAGTCGTCTTCACGCTCGACCTGGGCATGGGCAAGGCCTGCGTCGAATGGCTCGGGTGCGACCTCTCGCGCGAATACATCGCGATCAACGCCGACTACACGACGTGATTCGGCGTCCGACGTCGTGATCCGTGCATCACCCTCAAGGGTGGGCATCTTCAGATGCCCACCCCGGCGTCCGTGCGTCGACACGCCCCCAAATCGTTGACCCCCCGTTCCACGAGGGTAAGCTAGGCGAATCCCGTCCCTGCCAGGGGCGTGGACCACGTCGCGACTTCCACATCCGCCTGGGGAAGGGTGGGCCATGGCCATCGAATGTCCGTATTGCATGTTCGTGATGAACGTCAAGGGGCTCCGCGCCGGGCGGTTCGCGCCCAAGTGCGGGAAATGCCAGAAGCCTTTCCGGCTGATCGTCGCCGATGACGCCGAGGGGACGATGACCGTCGAGCCGATCGAGGCCTCCCCCGCGACGGGCACGACCCTCCCTCCGCCCGCCTCCGCCGTGCGCGCTTCCGCTCCTCCTCCCGACCAGACCCAGGCCGGCCCCGCGGCTTTGCGCAAGCCCCGCTCGTCCGACTCCACGGCCCCGCCCGCGACCATCGCCGCCGTGGGCGAGAAGACCGCGCCGCCTCCGCCGCGCCCCACCACGCGCCCCGCGCCCAAGCCGCCCGCCGCGGACGTCACAGCCCCCAGCGGCATCAGCAAGCCCAAGCCCGCGCCCTCGGCCGACGTCACCGCTCCCAGCGGCGTGGGCAAGGCCAAGCCGTCCAACGCCGACATCACCGCCCCCAGCGGCGCGGGCCGCGCCGCCGCATCCGCCGCGAACTCTTCACAAGGCAGTGTTGTCCGCGGCGACGACGACCAGATCTCCGGCACCCTCGGCGGCTACGAGCTCATCAAGCGCCTCGGCCAAGGCGGCATGGGCGCCGTCTACCTCGCACGCCAGGTCTCGCTCGACCGCAACGTGGCCGTGAAGACCATGAACCCCGAGTGGGCCAACGACGCCACCTTCGTCGCCCGCTTCACCCGCGAGGCCTACGCCGCCGCCCAGCTCACCCACCACAACGTCGTCCAGATCTATGACATCGGCGCCCAGGAGGACCTCAACTTCTTCAGCATGGAGTTCGTCGAGGGGCAATCTCTCGGCGACCTGCTCAAGGCCAAGGGCCGGCTCGACGCCGAGGAGGCGGCCGGCTACGTCCTCCAAGCCGCCCGTGGCCTCAAATTCGCCCACGAGCAGGGCATGGTCCATCGCGACATCAAGCCCGACAACCTGATGCTCAACAAGCACGGGATCGTCAAGGTCGCCGACCTGGGCCTGGTGAAGACGCCCGCCTCCGTCGCGCTTGAAGAAGAAGTGCTGCGCATCCCGGAGGGCTCCGCCGCGGGCGTTTCAGGGGGTTCCGGGGGCGCAGCGGGAGGCAAGACCGGCGTCGGCGGGCTGCTCGCCAAGTCGAGCGCCAGCAGCGCCACCCGCGTCGATGTCGCCATGGGCACGCCCGCCTACATGGCCCCCGAGCAGGCCCGCAACGCCGCCGGCGTCGACCACCGCGCCGACATCTACTCCCTGGGTTGCACGCTCTACGTCCTGGTCACCGGCCGGCCCGTCCACGAGGGCGATTCCGCCGTCGAGGTGATGACCAAGCACCAGACCGAGCCGATCGTCCCGCCCGACGTGGTCGTCTCGCGCGTGCCCAAGGAGCTGTCGTACATCGTCCAGAAGATGACCGCGAAGGTGCCGACCGACCGCTACCAGGACATGACGCAGGTCTGCAAGGCCCTCGAGGAATTCCTGGGCGTCTCCAGCTCCGGCCCCTTCACGCCCAAGGAGGAGCACGCCCGCACGCTCGAGGAGGGCGTCAAGAAGTTCAACGGCTCGAAGCCCGCCAAGCTCCGCGGCTACCTCATCGCCGGCTTCTACACGCTCTGCGCCGCGCTGGTCCTCTTCTTCGCCATGAAGAAGACCTTCGACGGCGCGCTCTACGCCGCGGGCTTCCTCGGCCTCGCCGTCCTCACCACCGTCTCCTACCACGTCATCGTCGGCTTCTTCCTCAAGACGCACCTCTTCACCAAGCTCCGCCAGTGGCTCTTCGGCGCGAGCATCGCCGACTGGGCCAAGGTCGTCGGCGCGGTCGTGCTCACCGTCGTGGTGCTCTGGGTCTTCTCCTTCAACCTGCTGCTGCTCCTGCTGGGCTTCCTGGTCGTGGCGGTGGGCATCGCCGTGGGCTTCGCGCTCGTCGTCGACCGCATGGTCTCCAAGGACCGCAAGCCGCAGGTCGCCGAGGTCGAGGAGATGCTCAAGGTCATGCGCCTCCGCGGCCTCGAGGAGCAGGCGCTCCGCCAGTTCGTCTGCAAATACGCCGGCGAGCGCTGGGAGGAGTTCTACGAGGCCCTCTTCGGCTACGAGGCGAAGATCTCCGCCCGCGAGCAGTGGGGCAAGGGCGACCGCGGCCGGATGCGGAAAAAGCACGCCGCCTGGCGCGACACGATCATCAACACCCTCGACGCCCGCATCCGCCAGCGCAAGGAGGAGCGCGAGCGCCGGCACCTGCAGAGGATCGAGGAGAAGCAGCTCAAGGCCAAGGGCATGGGCGAGGCCGAGGCCAAGAAGAAGGCCCAGGACGAGGCCCAGACGATGGTGACCCGCGGCGCGGAGATCAAGGAGAAGGCCGCCCGCATGCTCGAGGAGGCGACGCTCCCGCCCAAGAAGGTGAACCTCGCCGGCGGGGGCGGCGCGATCGGCGACCCCGAGGCCGCCCGCGCCCGGGCCCGCGCCCGCGCCTTCAGCAACTCCGCCACCGTCAACTGGATCAATTTCTTCATCGGCCCCCGAGCCCGCTTCGTCGTCGGCGCCTTGCTGCTGGTCCTCTTCGGGCTTTGGATCCGCGCCAACGAGCTGACCGACACCAGCCGCGTGCGCAGCACCGCAGGCCAGGGCATCTCGGGCCTCATCCACATGGACACCAAGCCCCTGGGCATCCCGCTCGTCCCCGAGACGATCCGCTACGAGTACTTCAATGGCCTGGGCCTGGGCCTTGCGGGGATCATCCTCGTCCTCTCCGCGCTCTTCGGGCGATTACGCATGGCGGTCCTCGCGCTGCCCGCGGCCGTGCTCGCCTTCGGCGCCCACGCCTTGCGCGGGGTGATCCCGCCGGTGCTGCACATCGAGCCCGAGCTCATCGCCCTCGCGGGAGCCGTCGTCCTCGCGACGATGGGGTTGGTCTTCATACGCCGGTGATCGCGGCGGCATGTCCTGTTGAGGATCCTGTCGACAAGGGACGTGCCACACCGCAGCCGAAGGCTGCTGTGTGCCGGTCAACGGAAAGCGCAGGGCTTTGGCTTGCAATCGGTCCCCGTGCGTCGGCAAGCGATGGGGCGAAACTCCCTGCGAGCCTTGGCCCCCTTGTTCGCCCGCACATCGCAGCCTTCGGCTGCGATGTGGCACGGCCATGGCCGACTCAAGCATCGCCCCAGACGATTCTCCGCTTCAACCCTCCTCTTTTCTGGCCCACCTCCCACCCGCCCGATAGACTTGCACGCGTCCTCCACCCTCGGCCCCGTGGCGAAACGGCAAACGCTCTCGACTTAAAATCGAGTGGCCCGCAAGGGCTTTGTGGGTTCGACTCCCACCGGGGCTATTCATGTCATCCCGATCGCCGCGCGTGCGGGCGATCTCAACCGCGAAGGGCGTCGCCGCATGTGGGATTCGTTGCTGGGCAAGGTGGGCGACTGGGTTGTCGCGAACCGTCGGCGGTTCGAGCGGCTCCGCCTCCCGCGCGCCGCCGACGTCCGCGCGGCCTTCGCGGCCCTGCGTGCCTTGACGGCCGGGAGCCCGCCCGGCGACCCTCCGGTCACTTGGCGCCACTGGCTTCTCCAGCACAAGGGGCTCGTCGCGGCCGGGGCGATCCTGCTCCTGCTCGCCTTCGGGACCGGCTCGTGGAGCGTGCTCCGCGCCGGGCCGTACCGCAGGGAGGTCTGGTTCTACGACCTCAACACCAACACCCTCTTCCGCGCCCCACTGGTCGCGGCGCCGATCAGGACTTCTTCGGGCCCGCACGAAGGCGCTCCCGCGGGCGTGCGCGCCTATGTCTTCGCCTGCAGGGACTGCGGCGACGCCGACGACCGCCGCGCCGCCTTCCTCGAGCGCTACGCGCCCGAGGCGCAGCGGGCGATGGACTCCCTGCTGGCCCGGAGCACCGACGTCGAGAGGGTGATGAAGCGGGCCACGGAGGACGAGTCGACCGTCGCCAGGCAGCGGTTCGTGAAGAAGCCCGACGGGGGCAAATGGGTGGACGCCGCCTCGGCCGAAGCGGAGGAGGTCACCGCCCTCGACGCGACGCGCTGCCCGAACGGGGCGCTGCTGGATTGCAACTAATGCCCCGAGTGCGGGGCGGCGATGCCGGCCAAGTCATCATGACATCTCAAAAGACGACCCGCCACCAAGTTTCCCATTGCTCTTTTCCCATCCGGCGTTTATCGTCACCTTGGGACCGAGAGACCTTCCGTCGGGGCCGTGGGAGGTGCGGGAGTCCGCCGGTTGGCCGGTTGGCCGGGGACTCCGACCTGCATCGCATGTCTGCTGGTGGCACATCCCGCTTCCCCGAGTCTCTCCTTTGCGAGGTCCCCCATGGGAACAGCCCTTTCCCGCACCGGCGTCGCCGGCCTCGGCCGTCGCGCCCAAGGTCTTCGCGCCCACAGCCGCCGCGCCCGCGGCATGACCGCCGTCGAATTGGCCGTCGCTCTCGTGGTGACGGGCGCGCTCGTCGTCGTGTTGATCCCGGTGGTGGAGAAAGGCAGGGCGGCGCAACGCAGTGCCACCTGCACCAGCCAGCTGCGCACCATGTACCAGGCGGTGATGAACTACACGCAGGACTACAACAACTCCGGCCCGCACCGCAGCCCCTCGACCGTCACCGGGTTCGACGGGCAGTACGATTCCGCCGGCAACTCCGTCGCGTTCGCCCGTGACTTCCTCGCCGGGCCGTTCATCTACGGCGCCTGCGGCGACAAGAAGACCGGGTCCGCACTCGCCTACGGGCCCAAGGGGCATGGCCAGCTCATCGAGCCCGGCTACGCCCAATACTCGAACTTCTTCTGCCCTGGCGAGAGCCGGCTCTACCCCAACGCCGAGGACCAGTCCGCCAGCGGGGTCGACAGCGCGAACCGGCGGGCCTTCTGGAAGCGGCCATGGCTCTTCGGCCAGCCCTACACGACCGTGTCGACCCACGCGAACTTCGCCGCGATGCCCGGCTACGACGGGATCGCCGAGCCCGACTCCGCCAACGACTTCACGCCCCTTCCCAGCGGACAGTGGTACATCCGCTCGACCTACACCTACACCGGGGGCGACTGGTCCTACTCCGCATCCGTGGGCGCCACGGTGGGCGTCGCGCGCTCCAGTCCGGCCTATCTCCGCCCCGACACCGACGGCTTCTCCACCCGCCCGATCGTCATGGACGCCCGCTACTGGCAGCACGCCGACTACCGTCCGCTCAACCGCGAGATCACCGGGCTGGTCAACGTCGCATGGGGCGACGGCACGGTCTTCGCCCGCGCAAGCCCGCAGTACATCTACTGGTACTGGAGCAACCCGGCCAACCCGTTCAAGTACATCGGCAACGGGACGACCACGCCCAGCGCCGCGGGCATCGCCAGCCGCGGCAACGGCACGCCCAGCCCCGGCGTCGCCTGGGGCCAGCAGGACTGCGTCAACTTCGACAAGGTCAACCTCCTTGGCCGCTGGGCGACGCAGTCGAATCCGTGACGGATGAGCCGCGTTGCGAGGATTCCATGATCCAAGCCCACGACTCACGACCTCCAATTCAAGCCCACTGATCGCGACGGCGCCCCATCGCGTTCGGTGGGGTCGGGCTCCATGTCCGCCCGCGGCCGCCGCGGCGCCGGCGCGGGCCGTCACGCCTTGGGCTTCGCCAGCTTGTCGAGCGCGCCCAGGTGGTCGCGGTGCCCGATCGCGATGAGGATGTCGCCGACCTCGAACACCGTCTCCACCGGCGGGTTGAACACCATCTGCCCCGTGGGCTTCTTGATCGCGACGATCATCAGGTGGTGCTCCGCATGCAGCCGGCTGTCGTCCAGGGTGCTGCCCGCGAGCGCGCTGTTGGCCTCGACCCTCCGCTCCTCCATCTGCAGCGCGATGTGCTCCGACTGCGACGTGAGGTCGATGAAGTCCACCACGGTCGGCTTGATCACGGCCTGGGCGACGCGCTGCCCGCCGATCTCGTAGGGGGAGACCACGCGGTTGGCCCCGGCGCGGATCAGCTTCTGCCCGGACTGCATCTCCTCGACCCGCGCCACGATGACGACCTTGGGGTTCAGCAGCCGCGCGCTGAGCGTCGTGAAGAGGTTGTCCGCGTCGGAGGACATGACGGTCACCAGGCTGTGGGCCCGCTCGATGCCGGCGTGCCTGAGCACATCGTCGGAGGTCGCGTCGCCCACCAGCTTGATGCCGTTCTCGCATTCGAAGTCGCGCAGGTCGGCCTCGTTGATGTCGATGACCACGAAGGGGCGGTGGTTGCGGGCGAACTCCCTGCAGACCAGCCGGCCCATCCGGCCGTAGCCGCAGACGATGATGTGGTCCTTGAGCGTCGCGAGGGTGCGTTCCATTTTTCGCTTTCCAAGCATGTTCGCCATTTCGCCGCCGACGACGCTGCGGGCGATCTCCGTGACCGAATAGAAGAAGGCCGAGACCCCGCTGAGGATCAGGAAGATGGTGAAGACCCGCCCTGCCCGGCTGAGCTCGTGCGTCTCGCCGTAGCCGATCGTCGACAGCGTGACGATGGTCATGTAGAGCGAGTCGAAGAGGTCGTAGCGCCCGGCCTCGATGACCCTGTAGCCGATCGTGCCTACGACGACCAGGGCCACGGGCACCAGCCAGAGCATCAACACGCGTCGCGGCATTCTCATGGCGGCCAATCCTCGTTCGACGCTCTGCTTCGCCGGCGCCGGCGCCGGCGCCGGATGTGGGGCGACCCCGGGCGGACTCCGCGGACGCGACGCGAAAACGATGTGCCCCTGAGGGGAGAGCGCCCGGCGGCCGACGTGCAATTCCGCCGGGCGAGGCGCCATCGTCGAATGGTCCAGGCGTTTCGGCAAGTGCGGGGGCGGCCTCTCCCGGCCCTGCTCCGCGAATCTTTCCTTCGGAAACGGCGAACATTCTCCCCGCTTCACGCGTAGATCGGGTGGATCAGCTTTCTTCCAATCACCTCTGCGCGGGGGGCCGGGCGGCGGCGCGCGCGACAGGAACCCTTTCATGACCGGCACGCTTCCCCATCGGCTGCGGAGTTCGACTTCCCTCTTCCTCATGTTCCTGCTCCTCGTCGCCCTGGCCGACTTCTTCTTCTACGGCCACACCGTCGGCTGGACGCTCGGGGCCTACGCCGGGGCGCTGCTCTTCGCCCTGCTCCTCCGCGGCAGCCGGGCCATGCGCACCGGCGGCGGGGCGCTCCTCCTCGCGGGCGTCGTCGGCCTCGCGCTGGCGGCGGCCGAGCATCCCGGCACCCTCGTGGTCTTGCTCCTTCTCCTGGGCGTCGTCTCGCTGGCGATGGTCGGCCGCGGCGGGTGGACGTCGAGCATCTCCGCATGGTTCGCGCGCTGGGCAGGCTTCGCGGCCGCCGGGTGGACGCGGTGGTTCACCGACCAGCGGGCCCAGCGCAAGCGGGCCCGGCGCGTCCGCGGCCGGCCTTCCCTGGCCCTGCGCCTCGTCCGCCAATGGGCGATCCCCGCGGCCCTGGGCATGGTCTTCGCCATCATCTTCATCGTCGCCAACCCCGTCATCGCGATGCTCGCCGAGTCGGCCAAGACGTTCATCGGCGACACGCTCGCGAGGATCCCCGACCTCCTCGCTCCGACGCGCATCCTCTTCTGGGCCTTCGTGGGCGTCTGGGTCTGGGCCCTGCTGCGGATGAGGACCCGCCGGGCCCGCGCCGCGACGGAGGCGCTCCCCGAGGCCGACATGGCCCTCGACGAATGGATCAGCCCCGCGCTGGTGGTGCGCTGCCTGCTGGTCTTCAACGCCGTCTTCGCGCTCGAGACGATCCTCGACGCGCGCTACATGCTGCTCGGCGGCGGGCTGCCCGAGGGCATGAGCATCCAGTCCTACGTCCACCGCGGCGCCTACCCGCTGGTCGCGGCGTCGCTCCTCGCGGCTTGCTTCGTCGTCGTCACCTTTCGCCACAACGGCCCCGCCCAGCGCTCGCCCGTCGCCCGCAAACTGGTCTACCTCTGGCTCGCGCAGAACACGCTGCTCGTGCTCTCGGCCGCGTGGCGGTTGTGGCTCTATGTCGACGCCTACGGGCTCACCCGCTGGCGCTTCGCGGCCCTGCTCTGGATGGTCCTCGTCGCGGTCGGGCTGGCGTTGATCGTCCACCGCATCGTCCGCTGCCGGTCGAACGCCTGGCTGCTGCGGGCCAACTCGCTCTCCGCGCTGCTGATGATCTACACCTGCGCCCCGATCGACATCGACGGGCTCATCTCGATGTTCAACGTCCACCATTGTCGGGAGGTGAGCAAGGATTCCGACATCCCGCTCGACGTGGAGTATCTCCGGGCCCAGGGCGTCGCGGCGCTCCCGGCCCTGGAATGGGTCGCGGGGGAGTTGGAGACGCGCGGGGAGTTCAAGGCCGCGAAGGCGAAGATGTATCGCGACGAGCTGCGCGACGAGGTCCGCCGGGAGATGCTCGACTGGCGCGGGTGGACGTGGCGGCGGCAACGCGCGCTGGCCACGATCCCGGCGGAGGCGCTCGCGGTTCCGCTGCGCGAGCGGCCGACGGAGGTGGAAACGAGCCGGAGGGAGTCGACATGGCGGGATTCGGCGTCGCGGGATTCAACGTCGCGCGAGTCGAGGCGGACGGAGACGCAGCAGCAGTCGTTTTCGGGGGAGTTGGAGTGATCGCATAAGCCCACTGATCCCGACGGTACGCCGTCGGGTTCGGTGGGTCGGGCTCGCGTGAGATCCAGCCCCGATGGTCGCGCTCATGGGATTCTCCTGCGCTCTCGTCGGAGGGGGGATTCACTTCCTCTCAAGACACATGTCACGAGTACGATGACATGTGGCACCAGACTCCTCGCCCGGCGATGACTCGATGATCGCGATCCTGAAGCATTGGCGGTGCCACGGCGCGACGCGCTCTCTCGTGTCGTGCCTGTGGCTTTGTCTCACGATCCTCCTCGCGACGGGTTGCCACGCCGTCGCGCCCGCGACAACCCAACCCGCAACGACCGCCCCCGCTTCGTCGCCGATCGCCGTGCCCGCCGTCCGGGCCTCGCTCGACTGGCGCCGCGCCTTCCGCGGGATCGAGCTGGCCCACGCGACGACGGCGTCGACACGCCCGATGCGGATCTTCGCGGCCAAGATCGACCTGCATGAGCCGGGGCTGCGGTTCCTCGCGACCCCGCCGGTGGACGAAGGGGCGTTGCCCGTGCGGTCGCAGAAGGTCAGCGCGTTCCTCGTGGAGCATCGGTGCCAGTTGGCGATCAACACCTCGCCGTTCGACCCGGTTTTCGACGAGGAGGGCAAGCCGCAGAAGGTCACGGGACTGGCGATCTCGGAGGGCAAGTCGTATGGCGAGGCGACGCCGGCGAACATCGCGAACCGCGGGGCGCTGATGATCACGCGCGGCAACCGTGTGCGGATCACGCGACCGCCGTACGACCTGAAGGACGTCTTCAACGCCGCGGGCGGATTCGGGATGGTGCTCGAAGGCGGGCGGAACGTCGGCAGCTTGAACGACCTGCACCCGCGCACGGGCGCGGGCGTCTCGCGCGACGGGCGCTGGTTGTATCTGATCGTGATCGATGGAAGGCAGCCGTTGGTCAGCGAGGGGGCGACCACGGCCGAGCTCGGCGCGTGGCTGGCGCGGATGGGCGCGTGGGACGCGGTGAACCTCGACGGAGGCGGGTCGACGGCGATGGTGGTCGCGGGCGACGACGGCCGGCCGCGGGTGTTGAACCGCCCGATCCACAAGAACGTGCCGGGGACGGAGCGGCCCAACGCGAACGCGCTGGGGGTCTTCGCGCCGGCGCTGGAGCGGAAGTGAGGCCAGTTTGGTCGGGGATCATCAGGGGATTATTCAGTCCGATTGTGGATGTTTGATTCACGTTGATTCACGCGTGAATCAAAACCCGTCTCGGGGGATGACAGGGCGAGGCTGTGGAAACAGCATGTTCATAAACACATTTTCAATCACTGGTTGCAACGACGCTGATTGTCTGAAGTCCAAGCCCCTGTGACGAGCCGTTTTGATTCTGATTCAGAATCAAGAATCAAGATGTGCATAACTTCCGCCCGCGGGGCGTTCGGTCGAGGGCGATGGCGGGGTACGAATCGTCCGCGGCTCCTCGCGGTTTTCCGGCGTGGTACAAACGGCCACGCCACGGCGCGAGCCGCCGCGCAAGTCGCCGAGATGATCCGATTCGGGCGGGAGGCCGACGCATGTTTCCATCAGCCGCACGAGCCTTGAGCGTCGGCTTCGCTCTCGCCCTCGCCTTGGTCGTCGGCGGCGAGTCGGCCCTCTGGGCGGACTCCGGCGAAGCCCCCGCGTCGCACGTTGCCCGTCCTCCCGCGCCGGCCACGCAGCCCGTCACAGCCCCCACGACCCAGCCCGATCCCGCGACGGTCCTCCCCGGCGCGGGCATCTTCGAGAAGCACGTCGTCGATGACTACTTCCCCGCGATCTCCGTGGCGGCGGTCGACGTCGACGGCGACGGTCGGCCCGACATCGTGGCGGCGGGCGGCCCATCGGGCCAGCGGGCCGACGACTCCAACAAGGTCTACTGGTACCGGGCTCCGCTCTGGCGACGGCTGCCGGTCGCGACGCTCAACCGCCGGTCGGTGGTGATGCAGGTCGAGGGCGTCGATCTGAGCCACTCCGCGAAGCAGCGCGAGGCGATTGCGAAGACCGCGGGGTCGCGGCCGGCGGGGCCTTGGTCGCCCGGGACGTCGCCCGCAGCGCCCGGCGGGCAGATCCTCATCGTCGACGGTGGGCTGGGGAAAATCTGGTGGTACCGCGCTTCGCACGACGCCAAGGCCTGGAACGCCTCGATCATCCTCAACGACCTCGAGAGCGTCCGCGGCGTCGCGGTCGGCGACATCGACGGCGACGGGTGGGATGACCTCTTCCTGCCCACGCAGCTCGGCGCGCCCAAGCACGGCTTGGCCTGGGCCCGCAACCCCACCCCCGCACCCGGAAATTCCGCGAACGCGGATGCCGGAAAGAACGAGTTCTGGCAGCGGTTCCCACTTGCGGAGAAGTTCGACATCCCCGGGTGGCAGCACGGCGCCCGCCTCGCGAAGCTGCACCTCCCCAGCGCCTCTGGAGCCCCCGACAGCCACGGCAGCCTCGCGGCCTTGGTCGCGTGGGCGGGAGACCCGGGTTGGGCGGGTTACTGGTTGCCGCCCGCGGGCAAGGATCCGCGCGGGGCGTGGACCGCGCACAAGTTCGAGGGGCCGATGAAGCAGGTGACGCACCTGGAGCCGATCGACCTGGACGGCGACGGGCATATGAGCGTCGTCGCGGCCGAGGGGCATGGGAAATGCCTCTGGCTGCTGCGGGCCCCGGGCTTCGCGCCGGAGCTGATCGACGACGAGATGTACGAGGCCCACTGCCTGGCGATCGCGGACTTCGACGGGGATGGCCGGCCCGACATCGCGGCCTGCAGCAACGCGATGGCGACCGTGGCGATCTACTTCAACCAAGGCGGCGGGAAGTTCCGCAAGGTCGTGATCGACGACGCGCAGTGCGGCTACGACCTGCGCGCGGCCGACCTCAACGGCGACGGCCGGCTGGATTTGCTCGTCGCCGGGCAGAACAGTTGGAACGTCGTCTGGTACGAGAACCTGATGGCGGCGGGCAAGACGTGGATGTCGCCCGCGACGAAGCCGGCGGCTGGCTCGACGGACATCGGGTCGAAATGAGGCGAAGCCCAGGCATGGCGAAGCCTGGGCTTTGCGTCTCGCGTTCATCGTCTGTTTGACGCCCCGCGCCGCTCGCCGAAGAATACGACCCCATGCGGCTGATCTGCGTCCTGCTCACCTTCGTCTCCCTCGCCCTGAGCCTTCCCCTGACGGGCTGGCTGATCGGGCTTGGACGGCGGCTCGGGCAGCTCGACATCCCCGACGCGCCCGGGCCGATCGCCGGGCGGAAGGACCATGCCCGCCCGATCCCCAACACCGGCGGGATCGCCATCGTGCTCTCGATCGTCGTGCCGCTCTCGCTGGGCTTGGCGGTGATCTGGCTCGCCCCCGAGGCGACGTGGCGCGGGTGGCTTTCCCCGGTCGGGCCCCACATCGCCGGTCTCCGCCGCCACACGCCGATGGCGCTGGGCATCCTCGCGGCGGTCATCGTCCTGCACGTCTTGGGCCTCATCGACGACCGCAAGCGCCTCGGCCCGTTCAGCAAGCTGGGCGTCCAACTCCTCGTCGCCACGGCCCTCGCAGCCTTCTGCGAGATGCGGATCTTCGAGTTCCTCGGGCGCAGCTATGGCCTGCCCGGCGACGTCCTGAGCGTCGCCCTGAGCGTCGTCTGGATCGTCGTGGTCACCAACGCGATGAACTTCCTCGACAACATGGACGGCCTCTCGGGTGGGATCGGGGCGATCTGCGCCGCCCTCTACCTTGCCGCGACGCTCATCGGCGGGCAATGGTTCGTCGCCGCCTTGGCCGCCCTCCTGCTGGGGGCGCTGCTGGGCTTTTTGGTATTCAACTTCCCGCCCGCCAAGGTCTTCATGGGCGACGGCGGCTCGCTGGTCCTGGGGCTGCTGCTGGCGATCCTGAGCATCCGCACGACCTACTTCGACTCGCACGCCGCCCACACGCCCGGGCGGTGGTACGGCGTGCTCATGCCGCTGATGGTGCTCGCGGTCCCTCTCTACGACTTCACCAGCGTCACCCTCATCCGCCTCGCCCAGGGCAAGAGCCCCTTCGTGGGTGACCAGAATCACTTCTCGCACCGGCTCGTCCGCAAGGGGCTGAGCAAGAGGGCGGCGGTGATCGTCATCTGGCTCTGCACGGTCGCGACGGGGCTGGCGGGCGTCACCCTCGGCTCGCTCGAGGGCTGGCAGGCGGCGGTGGCGGCGGGGCAGAGCGCCTCGGTGCTGGTCCTGCTCGCGGTGCTGGAGCGCAGCGACCCGAAGAAGGCGGGCTGAGCGGGCGGGCCGGGTGCGCGGTGAGGATGCCTTGTTGCTGTCCCCCGCGCGCCCCGCAAACTCAAAGCCGGCAGCCGCCGGAAAGCCCGTCTCTGGCGCCACATGTCATCGTACTCGTGGCATGTGCCGGTGAGCGGAGGCGCCATGGCCTTGTGGCAACCTCGTTGTCCCGCCATCGAAAGCCGGTGATACAAGGGTTGTCGGCCTCCCTTGTCGGCTGTGAATTGCACGTCGTTCCAAGACACATGTCACGAGTACGGTGACATGTGGCACCAGGCAACGTGAAATCGCCGAGGGGTCGTGGACGCCCGTTTGTGATGGTCGCATGCCACAGCACCCGAGGCATGTGTTGCTCGGGAATGAAAAAGAGCCGGCGCTGGGCCGGCCCTTGAGGGTCGCGATCACGGCGGTCGGCGGGCTTAGTTGCCCATGCCCACGCGGCCGACGTTGTACTTCTGGGGGTCCTGCAGCAGGCCGGGGAAGAGCTTCTCCTCCTGCTCGCTGGTGATCAGGATGGTGGGCTTGATGAGGACGATGAGGACCTTCTCGTCGCGGACGGAGCTGCGGTTGGTGAAGAGGCGCTGGAGGATGGGGATCTTGGAGAGGACGGGGACGCCGGCCTCGACCTCGACGTCCTTGACGAGGCGCTGCCCGCCCAGGAGGAGGGTGCCCTTGTCGGGGACGGTGACGGTGGTGCTGATGCTGGTGGTGTTGGTGTCGGCGACGTCGATGTCCTGCGAGAGGGGCTGCTGGGTGATGCCGGTCTGGTTCTGGTTGTTGCCCGTGCCGTTGTTCTGGAGGTTGCCGCCGGGCTGGACGACCTGGACCTTTCGCTTGACCTGCTCGGTGAGGCTGAGGTTGCCCAGCTCGAGGATGACGTAGCGGCGGTCGCTGGTGACGGTGCCGTTGACGCCGAAGCCGACGCCCGCGGGCTTGCCGCCGATGGTGCCGATCTGGTTGTTGACGTTGTTGGTGCCGGGGGTGGCGGACTGGCCGGTGACGCCCTGGGACTCCTGGGTGACGCTGACGTTGCCGCCCGCGCCGTTGGTGAAGGTCACGCGGGGGGCGGTGAGCGAGACGGAGCGGGTGGAGACCTGGGTCGCCTTGAGGAGGAGGTTGACCTGGAGGTCGTCGAGGTAGGAGACGCCGAAGTCGAAGGCGTTGCCGGTGGAGCTGAAACCGGTGCCGGGGGCGAAGGTCTGGCCGCCGATGGGGGTGGCCCCGCCGGAGCCGGAGGTGCCGGAGGTGCTGCCGCCGGTCGTGCTGCCCGTGGTGCTGCCGGAGGTGGAGCTGCCGGAGCCGCTGGAGCTGCCGGGGCGGGTGATCTGGTCGGAGGTCACGGGGGTGAAGCCCACCGAGTCCTGCCCGATCTTGATGGGGCCCCACTTCTTGCCCAGGTTGTTGATCTGGACGTCGACGTCCATGCCGAACTCGTCGAGGAAGCCCTGGTTGACGAAGAGGAGGCGGGATTCGACGGTGATCTGGATGGAGCGGGTGGAGCGGAGGAGGGCCAGGAGGTCGCGGATCTTCTTGTGGTTGCTGGCGGTGGAGCGGACGAGGAGGTTGAAGTTGTAGTCCTCGATGGTGGACTTGCCGCTGCCGGAGGTCTCCTTCCAGTCCTCGGTGTAGCCGACGTTGGCGTAGATGCGTTCCTTGAGCCGGCCGAGTGAGCCGGAGCGGTCGCCCGTCGCGGCGCCACCGCCGCCGCCACCGCCGCCTGCAGCGGGGAAGAGGCCGCCGCCGCGGGCGGGAGCGGCGCCGCCGGCCGGGGTGGCCGCGGGAGCGCCGCCCTGCACGGGCGAGGTCTCGATGAGCAGGTCGCGGACGTCGTAGACGCGCAGTTCGAGGTTGTCCTCCGAGGTGAGGTCTTCGTGGGTGGAGACCTTGACGGTGCCTTCGGAGATCGAATAGTCGAGGTGGCGGGCGCGGTCGTTGGGGGGCGAGAGGTTGTCGAGGATGGTGCGGAGGGCCTTCTCCGCGGGGACCGAGGCGAACTGGGCGGTGACGGGGGTGTCGGTGTCGATGCCCGCGTCGCTCAGGCGGGCGGTCTTGACGTCGAAGTCAAGGCCGGTGGTGTTCTTGAAGTAGTCGATCACCGTCATGAACTTGTTGCCCTCGAAATTCACCGGGATCGGCTCCTGGAGCTTCGAGAGCACGCGGCGGTTGGCCTCCGAGTCGCCCGCGACGTCCTCGAGCTCGCTGAGGCGCAGGGCGGTGAGCTCCGGCCAATCGGGCGGGTAGGTCATCAGCTCGGTGTAGGGCAGGGCCGCCTCGAGGCTCTCGACGCGGTGCTGGGCGAACTTCAGGTCGCGGGCCCGCATCAGCTCGCGGGTGCGGACGTAGAGGCTCGAGTCCTCGATCATCTCCTTCATCGCCGAGGCGGCGGCGTTGTTGGGCTGGAGGAAGAGGGCTTGGTTGACCAGCTCAAGCGCCTTGTCGTAGTTCTGCTCCTTGCGGAGCTCGCCCGCCCGCTTGAGGAGGCGCTGGACCTCGTCGTTCTGCTCGTTCAGGGCCATGATCTTCCGGATCTGGCCTTCCGTGAAGCGGTCCGATTCGATCTTCTTGGTCTGGGCGGCCTGGGCGATGGTCTGGTCGTTCTTGATCTTGGCGCCCAGGTTCGTCGCCTCCTCGCGGAGGGCGATGTACTGCGTGGGGTTGAGCAGTTGCTTGTTGGAGTCCAGGATCATCTTGGCCTGGCTGACGGCCTCGGCGGCGGCGGGGTAGTTGCGGGCCTTGACCAGCTCGTCGGCCCGGCCCATGAAGTTGCGGAACTCGGCCGTGGTGGACGAGCGGCGGATCTCCTCGGTGGCGATGCCGCTGTCGAGCAGGCCACGGGGGGCGACGTCGGCGTTGGCCTTCGCCTGGGCCGCGGCCATCGCGGTCTTCGTCTGGGCGTTGGCGGGATCGAGACGGAGCGACTCTTCGTAGAGCTGCGTGGCCTTGCGGTAGTCGTTGGACTGCTCGGCGGCCTTGGCCTCGGCGAGCTTGGCCTGGGCGACGATCCGGCGGGATTCCGTCAGTGCGTCGGCCTCGGCGACCGGCGGGGCGATGGTCACCGGCGCAGCCTTGGGCGCGGGGGCCGGAGCCGCAGCGGCGGCCGGGGCGGGCTTGGCGGCAGGGGCCGCGGCGGGCTGGGTCGAGGGGGCGGGGGCGGCCGCGGCGGCGCGGCGACGCTCGGCGATCTGGGCGAGCTGTTGGTCGATGCGCTGATTGTCGTAGAAGCCCAGGTCCTGCCCGTTGGCCTTCACGGCCTTGAGCTTCGCCTCGGCGGCGTCGAGGCGTCCGGCCTTGATGTCCGTGCCGGCGTCGTCGACGATCGCCCGCGAACGGGCGAGGCTGGCGTTGGCGTCGCGCTTCAGGTCGGCGAGGCGCGCGTTGGCGGTCTCGCGCTGGCCGTCCGTCGCGGTCGGGCTGGTCGAGGCGGCCTGATACAGCTTGAGCGCCTTGGCGCTGTCGCCGCTCTTCTGGGCCTCGGCGGCATCGGCGAGGAGGCGGGTGACATCGGACTGCACAAGCTCCGTGAGCTTGACCCGCTTGTCCTTGCTCAACTGCACCGGGTCGATCCGGCGGAAGATCTTCTGGGCTCCCGCGACGTCGCCCTTCGAATAGAGCTGGATGCCCTGTTCAAAGAGCTGGTCGGCGGTGGCGTCGTTGGGCTGCCCCTCATCGGCCTGCAGGGGGATCGCCCCCGCGCCGACAAGGAACGAAGCCGACAGGGAGAGGACGAGCAAAGAGTGCCGGTGTCGCAAAGGACGCCTCCTGGTCGCGTGGCCAGTGGATCCCGCGAGGGGTGGTGACCCGCCGCAGATCCATGGATGGAGATCACGGGACTGAGATCACGAGACAGTCATCAGGAAAAATGGACGCCACCGCAGAGCCGCATGTTGGGACCCCCCCGGTCACTCTGGCAGTCTACAGCAGGGTCGGGTCGGCTGCAAGTGGGGATGTTTTAACGACGTGGCAATTTTTTCGATCGGCCTTTCGCCCGCGGGGAATTGCATGCGGCCATCGTCCTGGCAGGGCTGGGGGGCTGCGAAACGGGCCTCCGATCACGGCGAAACACAGTGAAACGAGCCTTGTTCCGTGCCCGGTCGTCGTGGGCCGCGGCTAGGCATGCATGGGGAGGATCGGTGGAAAAACGGCTTCGCCTGCAATTTGCGGGAACGACTTCCGGGCCATCGGCCGGGCACGGGCGCGAGTGGCTGGGGGCTTCCGACCCGCGCCCTGACCCGTCTCGAACGAGTCCCTCGGCGCGACCTTCCCTCGGTGGCGGACCGCCGAGGCAGACGGGTCGGAGAGCCTCCGGCATACGCGGGCACAAAAAAAGTTCTCCCCCCGTAAGACCCGCACAAGTGTCCGGCCAAATCCGGACAAACCCCCTTGGAGCCGCGCGCAACTCCTTGTCTTTCGGCGCGGCGAAAAATTTTCTTCGAGATTCCAGGTGCGTTTTTCGCCTGAAAACGAGGGTGGTGTGTCCGAAATTGCCCTCTAATGCGCCCGCCGACATGACGCCGGCGTCGACCTCCCGGCCCGCGCTGGCTCTCCCCGTGGTCTGATTGACCGCCTCGGCTCCGCCTCGATCGAAGCATGGCTGCGGATCGCCGTTCAACCCACGCCTCGCGCCCGATGCGCGTTGTGAGTCGTTCCACCTAGGGGTTCGCCGAGGGTCTGCCGGGGCTAGTCCGGGGGGCTCCAGAGGTCTCCGGGGGGTCTCCGGGGGGCCGCCGCATCCCCGCCCAATGGAAAATAGGCGCAAGAAAAAACCCTCAACTCATTCGAGTCAAGGGTTCCAATCTCGCCTCCGGCCTTCTGTCTCGCCCTCTCTTCCTCTGGGAAGGACACTTGAGTTTCCCTCCCGCTTCTCCCCTCGATCTCCCCTGCATCTCCCCCCTGATTCTCCCGCTCGCAGTGGTCGCGGGCGAGGCCCCTCCTCCTCGAGACCAAGGCCATGGGAACCACGTTACCCCGTGTTCGGAACAGTGCTCATCGGGAGCTTGGGTATAACAGACATAGGAGATTTACCTATGCCAAATCGCTCGAAGGCTCGGATATGAATTGAACGGGGGTCACACATCGGCCATGGCGAATGGACGTGCGAGGCGTGGCCCACGGCCACGTGTGCGGCAGAGCGGCCCGCCGAAAATCACCGTCATCGACAACCCCAGCGATCAAAGGGCCTTGCGCAGCCGCTGTTCCAAAGCCACCAACTCATCGCGGAGGCCTTGGGGCAACTGCGATCCGAACTGGGCGAAGTGCTCGCGGATGAGCGGAAGCTCGTTCAGCCAGCCCTGAGCGTTGATCGCCATCAACTCGCCCATCGCATCGGGAGCGATGTTCAGGTCCGAGAGATCGAGCGCGCCGGGCGCGGGCAGTCCGCCGATGGCGGTGGGGGTCATCGACTCGGCCTTGTCGGCCTTGCCGGCCTGCACGCGGTCGTAGATCCACTTCAAGACGCGGGCGTTGTCGCCGTAGCCGGGCCAGAGGAACTTGCCCTGCGCGTCCTTGCGGAACCAGTTGACGTGGAAGATGCGGGGGAGCTTGTCGGGGGTGGTCGCCTGTCCCATCTTGAGCCAATGGGCGAAGTAGTCGCCCATGTGGTAGCCGCAGAAGGGGAGCATGGCCATGGGGTCGCGGCGAAGGACGCCGACCTTCCCCGCGGCGGCGGCGGTCTTCTCGCTCGCCATGATCGAGCCGAGGAAGACACCGTGCTGCCAGGAGAGGGATTCGATGACGAGCGGGACGACCGAGGCGCGTCGCCCGCCGAAGAGGATCGCCGAGATCGGCACGCCGCGCGGGTCCTCCCACTCGGGCGCGATCACCGGGCAGCGGCTGGCGCGGGTGGTGAACCGCGCGTTGGCGTGGGCGGCCTTGCGCCCCGACTCGGGGTGCCAATGCCTGCGGAGCCAGTCGACCAAGTAGGGGGGCGGCGTGGGCGTCATCTCCTCCCACCAGACGTCCCCGTCGCCGGTGAGGGCGACGTTGGTGAAGATGCTGTCGGCCGTGATGGTCGCCATCGCGTTGGGGTTGGACGTCATCGACGTGCCGGGGGCGACGCCGAAGAACCCGGCCTCGGGGTTGATGGCGTGCAGCCGGCCGTCGGAAGGGTCGAACTTCATCCAGGCGATGTCGTCGCCGACGGTCTCGACCTTCCAGCCCGGGAGCGCGGGGGTCATCATCGCGAGGTTGGTCTTGCCGCAGGCGCTGGGGAAGGCCCCGGCGACGTAGATCGGGTCTTTTCGGACCGGATCGCCCGCAGGCGGGGTGAGCTTGAGGATGAGCATGTGCTCGGCCAGCCAGCCCTCGTCGCGGGCCATGGCCGAGGCGATGCGCAGGGCGAAGCACTTCTTTCCCAGGAGAGCGTTGCCCCCGTAGCCCGAGCCGAAGGACATGATCTCGCGCGTCTCGGGGAAGTGGACGATGTGCCGGGAGGCGGGGTTGCAGGGCCAGGCGGAGTCGGGCTGCTCCTTCCCGAGCGGGACGCCGACGCTGTGGAGCCCGCGGCAGAAGTCGCCGTCGTCGCCCAGGACTTCCAGCACATTGCGCCCCACGCGGGTCATGATGTGCATGTTGCAGACGACGTAGGGCGAGTCGGTGATCTCGATGCCGATCTTGGCGATGGGCGAGCCGATGGGGCCCATGGAGTAGGGGATGATGTACATCGTCCTGCCCTGCATCGAGCCCTCGAAGAGGTTGTGCAGCAGGTGGCGCATCTCGGCGGGGTTGCGCCAGTTGTTGGTCGGGCCCGCGTCCTCGGGGCGCTGCGAGCAGATGAAGGTGCGGTCCTCGACGCGGGCGACGTCGGCCGGGTCGGACCGGCAGAAGTAGCTGTTGGGGCGCTTGACCTCGTCGAGCTTGATGTAGGTGCCGGTCTCGACCATCAGGGCGCTGAGGAAGTCGTACTCGAGCGTCGAGCCGTCGCACCAGTGGACGATGTCGGGCCGGCAGAGGTCGACCATCTCCTCGACCCACTGGAGGAGGCGCGCGTTGCGGGTGAACTTCTGGGCGACGGACCGCTGCTGCTCGGCGAGGCTGGCGCCGTCGTGCCGGAAGACTTCGCCGCCGATGATCTTGGTGTAGGGCATGGGGGATACTCCTGACGCGATTCTAAGTTCAATCAAAGGATAAACAAGTCGGAAATACACTTACGGATTCCATTTGATCTCCGTGCGAATGCCATGCTGCGGCGAGGTCTTTCTGGCCGCCTCTCCCTCGTGGGGCATTGGCACCCGCGGGGAACAAGAGAAATGCCCGCCTAAAGGCGGAACTACGTGCCCCAGACCCGCCCGCGCGACGTGCCGGTCTCGCGGCGACGATCCGCATGCCCCATCCGCGTAGGGTGGCGCTGAGCGGTACTCCGCGAAGCCCACCGGTTGGGTTTCCGTCGTTCGGGCGCGGCCAAGCATGTCGTGCGCCGCGCCGGTGGGCTTCGCGAGTACGCTCAGCGCCACCCTACATGAAAGGATTCGCGCGGCGGAGTACCGCCTCGCCTTGACTTCGGGGACACAGTCCCCGTCTCTGATCAGACAAGAGCGTTTCAACAGGGCGTCCACTTTTTCGCTGCGGTCTTCGACATCGCGGACCCCGCCGCACTCAGCCCAGGAAGTCCGACAAACTCGCCACAGCGTCGGCGAGCAGCATTGCCGGGAGGGCGTCGAGCCCGTGGCCGTCGATCGCGCCCTGGGCGGTGGCGTCGTGGATCTGCTGTTCGGCAAAGACGCGCGTCTTGGGCGACCAGAGGAAGGCGAAGAGCGCCCAGGGCTGGCTGGTGGTGTGGTCGGGCTGGGTGTTGTCGAGGTGGTGCAGCGCGATCTGCTCCACGCGGGCGGACCACTCGGCGTTCCGCCGGGCGAGGGCCAAGGCGGCCAAGGCGTGGAGGCCCGAGAGTTCCCGGTAGGTCCAGGCGTCGAGCGATTCCTCGGCGTCGCGCGGGTGGAGCGAGCCGTCGGGCCCCGGGCGGGCGACGATCTGGCTCACCGCGGCGTCGATCGGCCCGAGTTCCTCATCAGGGGCGAGGCTCTCTTGGGCGCCGAGCACGGCCGCGGCCTCGTGCAGGCAGAGCGCCTGCCAGAGCGCGAGCGTCGTGAGCGCCGGCGGCGGCGGGGCGTGGACGTGCGCCTCGATCCGGCGGGCCGAGGCGGTGGCGGCGGGGACCGCGGCGGCGCAGGCCTCGAGCACCGCGCGCGGGAGCGTCGCCTGCCGCGCGAGCGTCGCGGCGAGATGCAGGTGCAGCACGAGCGGGAAATAGACCTTTCGGCTGTGCCCCGCGGGGTCGCGCAGGGCAGGGTCGGCCGGGGCGGGGGCGGCGATCGCGGGCGAGAAGGCGGGGCCCGCCAGCGAGGCGAGGTTCTCCAGCCCGCGGGCCAGGGCCGGGTGGAGCGAAGGATCGTCGCGGAGCAGCAGGGCCGCAGGGACGGCTCCCTGCACGACCGACAGCCCCCCGGAACCGCCGGTTCCCCCGGAACTCTCGGCGGCGATCGCCTCGCGCAGGGCGGGCAGCGCCAGCCGCGTCAGCATCTCCCGGTATCGGCTATACTCTCGCATAAAATTAAGTTGTTATTTTAAAGACACTTACAATCAGCATTTTTGCATTTTTGCCACAATATTCGCCATTTTTTCAACATGCTGTTAACGTTGTTCCATCGGAAATTGGTCCGTCATCCGACAGGGTTCGACAGATACCGGGAATTGTCGGCAATTCTAACGTAAAGGCTCGACGCATGACCGTTCAAGGCAAAGCAGGAAGACCGCAAAAGCCGTATCGGACGACATGGGGGGAGTTGATCGACGGACTAGCCCGCGGCAAGGATGAACGATGGCGGATCATCGCTACCGGCTTCCGCTTCACCGAAGCTTCCGAACGCCTGGCGGTTGCCAAAGCCAAGGGCTTGATGGGAGAGAAGGCGGATTCAGTAACAGTATCC
>JAPLMQ010000200.1 GCA_026386955.1 Planctomycetota bacterium | reverse complement strand
GGGGGGATCCTGGTGGCCTCATTCCCTGGAGGCCGGGCGGGAGCAGACGATATTAGGACCGCCGCGGGAAATAGGCAATTTCAGCGGGGGCCACGCGGCGAGGCCTTCCCCGACCCCTTGACGTTTCACTCCTCTTCTCCTCCAATGCCCCCACCATGAAATCACCCCCTCCCCCGATGCGCCCCGGCCTGGCGATCCGCCCGAATCTCCTCCGCTGGCTGCCCAAGACCCCGTCCCACGCTTTCGACGTGACCGATCGTTCCCGCTGCGCCGACTGGCAGCGCAAGGCCCGCAAGCAGTTCTTCGCCTGCCTCGGGCCGTTCCCGCAGCGCGTCGCCCTGCGCCCCAAGGTGCTCGAGCGCAAGAAGCTCGACGGCTACACGCGCACGATGCTGACGATCAACACCGCCCCGGGCGTCGAGGCCCTCTGCTGGCTCTGCGTGCCCGACAAGCCGCTCGAGGGGAGCAAGCCCGGCCCCGCCATGATCGCCACGCCCGGCCACGGCATCGGCGCCCGCGACCTGCTCGCGATGGACGCCAAGGGCGCCGCCCGCCCCGAGGGGCAGGGCTATCAAAAAGACTACGCGCTGCAGGCCGTGCGTTTGGGCTACATCACCTTGGTCGTCGAGCCGATGGGCTTCGGCGAACGGCGCGACCACTTGACCATGACCGGCAAGTCGGGCGAGGCGGGCTGCCACGCCGGCTTCGCCCTCGCGACCATGCTGGGCACGAGCCTCGCGGCGATCCGCATCAACGACCTCTGCCGCGCCCTCGACCACCTGCAGGAGGTGAAGGGCGTCGACCCCGAGCGCATCGGCCTCATGGGCATCAGCGGCGGGGGGCAGCTCACGCTCTGGACCTCCGCCGTCGAGCCCCGCTTCAAGGCGGCGATCGTCAGCGGCTACCTCAACCGCGTGCGCGACTCGATCATGGGCATGCACCACTGCATCTGCAACTTCATCCCCGGCATGGCCAACCACTTCGACATGCCCGACCTCGCGGCCATGATCGCCCCGCGCCCGCTGCTCATCGAGTCCGGCACGCTCGACCCGATCTTCCCCATCAAGGCCACCCGCGCCGCGGTCAAGACCGTCCGCGCCAGCTACAAGGTCTTCGGCGCGGAGGACCGCGTCGAGGTCGACATCTTCGAGGGCGACCACCAGTGGTCGGGCCGGAAGCTCGAGAAGTTCCTCGCGGCGTCGTTGTGACGGGGAAGGGGCGGTTCGCGGCGCTCGGCCTCATCAGGCAAAGCCTGATCAGAGACGGGGACTGTGTCCCCGAAGATCGGGCGAAAGGCGGTACTCCGCCTCGCGCGACGTGCCGCACGTGCGGGCGGGCCAAGATTCGCTTTGTCGCCCCATTGATCGACAATGCCTTGACGGTGGCGTCATCGGTTTCCCGTGTGTTGGATGGCTTCCGGCGAGTCGCGCGAGCGGAGTACCGCTGCGCGCCCGATCGACGAACACACAGTGTCCGGCTCTGATCAGGCTGCGCTTGGTAAATGTGCGTCCTCTTCACGCCCCCGGAGCGCGTCGCAGCAACAAATACGTCCGGTCATCATTCGGCAGCGCATTCCCCAGATACTGGTCCAACGACGTCTTGAGCCTCACGCTCATGTCCGCGATCGGGGCGTTGGGCACCTCCGCGCAGGCCGAGCGGACGTATTCGCCCAGCGCCCCCTCGCCCATCATGTCGCCCGCCTCGTTGTTCATCTCCGTCAGCCCGTCGGTGTAGAGCGCCAGCACGTGCCCGGCCTCGAGCTTGTCGGCCTGCACCACCAGCTCTGAGGGCATGTAGCCCATCGGCAGGTTCTCGCCCGCCTGCAGGAGGCGGAGGTTGCCCTTGGGGTCGACGATCATCGCCGGCGGGTGGCCGCCGTTGATGCACTCCAGCGCCCCGGTCTTCAAGTCGAGCGACATGCCGATCATGGTGACGAACGACTCGTGGGGCAGGGTCGCGCAGAGGTATTCGTTCAGCCGGCTGATGACGTCGACGAGCTTCGCGCCGGTGGCGACGTTGGTGTGCAGCATGGAGTGCAGCGTCGCGGTGATGAGGGCCGCCTGCAGCCCCTTGCCGCAGACGTCGGCGATGACGATGAAGACGCGACCGTCGGCGGTGGGCATCACGTCGATGTAGTCGCCCCCGACCCACCTGCACGGCTGGAAACCCATCGCCACGTCGAGCCCCGGCACCTCGACCTTGGTGGGGATGAACCGCATCTGGATCGCGTGGGCCTGCTCGAGCTCCTGCTCCACCAGCGCCTGGGCCTGCGCCGCCCGGCGGGCGTCCCAGGCGGTCTGGGCCTGCTGGAACTGCTCGGCCGCGAGCGCCCCAAGGGAGAGCCATTCGCCCGTGCCATACTCCGCGGGGAAGGAGACGTAGAGCACGTCCATCGAGTCGTCGCCCAGGCGGAAGGGGCAGGCGATGGCGGAGACCTGGGCGACGTCGCCCGCGAGCGACATCTCGACCACGCCCGCGCCGCCCGAGCCCATGTTGGTGGCGACCGCGGGGCTGCGCGACTCTCGGACGGCGCGGAGCAGCGTGCGCGAGACGTAGGGCGTCTCGCCCGCGCGCCAGTTCCGGGCCGACTCGGGCTCGCAGAGCATCTCGGGCTGGGCGCCGGGGGGAAGGTCGTTGACCACGCGGATGGCGACGGCGGAGGTGCCGTGGAATTCCTTGGCGAGCATCAGCCGGCAGAGGAGCTTGAGGCGCTCGGCGTCGTCCTCGGTGGCGAGCAGCTTGGTGGCGAAGGCGGTGAGCCCCACGAGGTGGCCGCGCGAGATGCGCGGGGGCTCCATGTCCTTGAGGCTCTGGATCGAGCCCGCCTTGGAGTCGCCGATGGTCAGGCTCGTGCCGATCTTGGTCTTGGGCCGGCTCGCGGGCTCGCCCGTGACGCTCACCGTGATGATGAACTCGTCGACCTGGATGACGTCGGTCGGCGCGATGACGTGCTCGGCCACCGCCTGCCCGTTGACCAACGTGCCGTTGCGGCTCTTCAGGTCGCGCACCCACCAGCGCCCGAAGGGGTCGACGTAGATCTCGGCGTGCTGGCGCGAGACGGCGGCGGAGTCGAGCCGCAGCTCGGCCTCGGCGCCGCGGCCGATGACCATCTTGGGCCCGGCGAGGGGGACGCGCCGCTTGGAGCCCGCGGGCTCCTGGATCTCGACGTAACCGGGGCTCGCCTCTGCCATGTTTGCGCCGGGGGAATCCGGGCACGCGGTGCCCGGTCCTTGTGGATCAACGTTTCAAATTCAAGTCGGCATCGACTCGTCGTCGAGCTGCCATCGCGCTCACTTCGCGACGAACTTGAGCATCGCCTCTTCGGTGGTCGGGAAGATCTTCAGGACCTTGTCGAGCTTGGTGATGCTGAAGACCTGGCGGATGCTCGGGCTGATGTGGGCCAGGCGGATCTCGCCCCGCTTGGCCTTGGCCTTCTTGTCGAGGCTCATGAGCACGCCCAGCACGGCGGAGGAGATGTGCGTGACGGCTTGGAAGCTCAGCAGCAGCTTGGGCTGGGGCGACTTGTCGACGATGGCGTCGAGCTCGTTGCGGATGTTCTCGATGCGGACCTGGTCGAGGATGTTGGCCTCGAGGAATTCGATGATGTGAACGTCGCCGAACTTCTGGATCATCATGCCTTGGGGGCTGCCCGTCATGGCGGTGTCCTGTGAGTCCTGGTGTGGGGCCGGCCGGGGATTCCGGGATTCCGGGGGGGGATCGGACGGACGGCCCTGGGAACCGGTGTCACTAGACATTTTCGGCCTGCGCCGCGTCTGGCTTGACCCCGGCGAGGTGGACCGTCCGTGTCACCTTCCTACCGAACTTGCAACTCATTTATCGGGGTCGGGGGTGGCATTGTCAAGGAGAGAGCGGGGCGGAGGCGGGACGCGGCAGGTGCTTGGGCGGGGCCGCGGCGGGGAGCATGCAGGGGCGCGGCGGAGGAGGGGCGGCGCGGACTCGCCGGCGCGCAAGCCCGCGCGGGGGCGATGGGGCGCCGCGCGTCCGCCAAAACCGGGCTCGCGCCGAGGGACGGCTCGCGCGGCGTGTGCGCGGCGGCGACGGAGCGGGGCGCGAGGGGCACCAATTTGGATGGTGAGGAGAGCAGGAGGAGCACCGAGGCGGAGCATTTTTCGCCGCAACGCCTCGGCCGGCGCCGCGGATTTTTGCGTGCGTCATAAGCGTTTGATTGAAACCGCTTTGCGGCGGATGGGGCGATTTTTGTCCGGATTCTGCCGGACACCTGTGCGGGTATACAGGGAGGCGCACTTATTTTCTCCGACTCGCCCGAAAGTCGTCATTTGGGGTCATCTTCGACCCGCCGAACGACCCCAAAACCCGCGCGTCGATCGTCCCATTTTGAACCGTCCCGCAACCCTTCCGCCAAGGAGGCCGCATGTCACTCCGTGATGTCGTAGATCTTGTCGTCGAGCACGAGTTGGAGGTTGGAGTCGACGCTGAACCAGGCCGCGGCCTCGGGGTGCTTTTTGACCAGCTCGAAGTATTCGGCCGAGCCGAATTTCATGGCGATCCGCGTGGCCTTGGCGTTGGCCTGGACCTGCGAATCGACCCACTGCGGGCCGTTCTGGTAGAACGCGCGATTGTTGACGACGCGGACCTGCTGCTGGGCCCAGCCCTGCGCGGGCTGGGTCGCGGGAGCCGCCGTGGGTGTGGCCGGCGCGTCGGTGTCGGTGCCGCCGTGAACGACCTTGCCGCCGCCCCTGCCCAGGCGGCCGACGCTGGAACCGCCGCTGGTTTCGCTCTTTTTCGCCGCGTGTTCGCTGTCTGCCATCGCGTAGTCCGACAGTGTGTCGGCCGCGGCGGACGACATCGGGGCGTTGTTGGCGCCCTTCATCCGCCCGGTCATCCGGGCCCCCGCAACGGCCTCGGCGCCGCTCAGGTCGCGCTGAGCGCGATAGTAAAGGTCCTTCGCGTCCTCGCGCAGCGCGCCGTCGCGACCGAGGCTGCTGTTGGTCTGCATCGTGAGCGGCACGCCGCGGCGGGCCTCGTCCTCGACGATCAGGTAGGACGTGTACGGCGTGACGATCCCATAGCGGCGGGCGAGCTCGGTCGCCTCCCCGCGCAGTTCGGCGTTCTCGCCGTGGTGGCGGATTTCCTCGAGCAGGTGGCCGACGCGCCGCACCGCCCACAGCCTCGGGATGAACTCGTGCTGGTTCGCCCGCTCGGGGAAGGCGATCTCGGTGGTGAACGTCTTGGCCTTGCCGTTGACGTCGCCCTCGAGCTTGATCGCCGCGTGGCCCGTGCCGTCGTAGCGCCCCAGCAGTATGAGCTGGTCGCCCTGGAACAGGTCGGGCAGCGGGTTGGGATACATCCGGCTGACGCGCACGTTCGAGACCGAGAGCTTGACCTTCGCGAGCACGGGTTGGCTGAATTTCCCGTAGAAATTCGAGAGCTTGATCTCGAGGTCCTCGTTGGGGAGGACATACTGGCAGGTCCCGCCGGTCTTGGAGGCGATGGAGTCGAGCAGGCGGGTGTTGACGTCGGTGCCGATGCCGAAGCAGAAGATGCGGGCGGCGCCGACGGGATCGTCCGAGCGGGCGACGCGGCTCTCGACGAGCTTGAGGATCGCCTCCTCGGAGGTCTCGCCGATGGTCGGCTGCCCGTCGGTGAGGAAGATCACGACGTACGGCCGGCCGGCGTCGGGCGGGACGTCGCGCACCGGGGCGAGGGCCTGCTTGAGCGCGTCGGCGATGGCGGTCCCGCCGATGGGCTTGAGCCCCTCGACGAACTCGCGGGCCTTGCCGATGTTCTCCTTGCTCGCCTCGAGCGGCGAGGGGAAGAGCGGCTCGACGTCGGTCGAGAATCGCAGGACCTGGAAGCGGTCGCCCGCGTTGAGGTTCGCCAGGCAGAAGAGCATCGCCCGCTTGGCCTGCTCCATCTTCGGCCCCGCCATCGAGCCCGAGGTGTCGAGCACGAAGACCAGGTCGCGCTTGACGATCTTCTTGGGGTCGGCCAGCAGGCCCGGCGAGGCGACGAGCATGAAGTAGCCGCCGGAACCGCCCGCCTTGTCCGCGCCTTGCTCGCCGGGGTCGGCGAAGGTCAGCAGGTTCAGGTCGATGTCGTTGCCGTCGGGCTTTTGCGGGGCGAAGAAGATCTGGAAATCGGTGTCGGGCTTGACGTTTTTGGCCTCGAAGCCGATGACCGCCTGCTTCGGGTCCGGCCGGCGGATCTCGACTTCATGGCTGGGGCAGTAGACCGACTTGATCGGGCGAGACGCGTTGACCTCGATGCGCAGGCTGACGTTCTCGATCGGCTTGGCGGAGAACTTCTCGGTGTTGAGCGGATAGACGTAGCTGACCAGCCCCGAGTCGCTCTTGAGGACTTGCGTGTAGCGCAGCCGGATGCGTTTCTCGCTGTTGGGCTCGATGGGGAAGATGCGGACCTTGAAGAGCCCGCGGCCGACGTATTCGAGCAGGGCCGGGTCGCGCGTCTTGCGGTCGATCTCCTCGTAGATCGAGCGGGCCTTGTCGGCGGAGAGCAATTCGGCGTCGGTCTCCTTGCCGTTGATCTCCATCGTGAACTTGTCGATGTTCGCCCCCTCGGGGATCGGGAAGAGGTAGGTCCCCTCCAGCCGCTGCGACGAGGGGTTGTAGAAGATCTGGTCGACCTTGGTCACGGCCACCTGGTCCTGGATCGCGACGTCGACCTGGTGTTTCCGCACCTCCAACGGGGCGAAGCGGTAGACGGGCCGGCTGCCGGGAAATGTCGGCCGGGGTCGCGGGAGAACCACCACGTCGTCGGGCACGTTGATGATGATCAACCCGTCGGCCAAGGCGGCGGCGGGGACGAGCAGCAGGGCGAACAGGGCCAAGAAAGCGGCGAGGAAGGGCGAGCGGCAAAGGGCGTGGCGCATGGTCGGGCTCCAGCGTGCCTCGGAAGGGCGGCTAGGGGGGTAGACGCACGATCGACCTCAGGGTTTCACGAGAAGGCGAAATATCTTGAAGGGGCGTCGGGGATGGTAGAAGGAATCGCATCTGACAGAGCCGGACACTGTGTGTCCGTTCATCGGGCGAAAGCGGTACTCCGCTCGCGCGATGTGCCGGCGTCGTGCTGGCGTCAGGATGCCAGCCAGTCACTCCAGCGTACACTGTCAGGGCAACATCTCGACGCCCAGCGGAACGACGCATGACGCACCGATGGAATTGGGCAATCGTCGCTCTGCTCATGGTGGCAGGGTTCGCGGGCTGCACGACGGCGCATTCCACGGGCACGCCAACCCCCGTCTCGTCCATCATTACGGCCGCCCCCTCGCCCGCGGCGACCGAGGGCTTCCTCGGCATCGGCCTCGCCCCCGACGAACCCACCGGCGGGACGAGGATCACTTCGGTCCTCCCCGGCCCGCTGACGCCCAATGGCGTCGAGAGCTCGCTACTCAAGCCGGGTGACGTGGTGCTGGCGATCGACGGAAGTCACGTCGGCCCCGACGAACTGCGGACGACGATCAGAGCCCATCGCCCGGGCGACAAGGTGACGCTGACCATTCAACCCAAGGAGCCGACTCCGCAAACGAGGCCGGCGACAGAAGCGGCCAAGACGCGATTGCTGACGGTCGCCCTCAGTTCGCGGGCCGAGTGGGCCGGGCCGGTGGCGTTCAACCGCCCCGGGGGGGGGCCGGATGTTGGCTCCGGATTGTCCGGTTGGGGCCTTTCCGCCGAGCCGAGCGACTTCGAGAAATTCCTTGCCGACCAAATCCAAAAGAATGGCCTCGCCCCCGGCGTCGAAAAACTCGAGGCCTACTTCGCCAAGACCCAGGACCAGACCGGCGGATTCCACATGCTGGGCCGGGTCGCCTACGGCTTCCATCACCCGCGCAAGCTGCCCGACCTGGCCCGGGCGATGACCAAGCAGCTCGACTGCCTCGTCGACGACCCGAAGTTCGCGGTCACTGCAATGGCGGCGAACATGGATGCCGGCTCGCCCATCCTCGCGCCCGCGACCCATGATTTGACGGACCTCGTCGATCCCAAGGCGGCCTTGGTCGCGGTCGCTCGCGACGTCAGGCAAGCCCAGAAGCAGGTCGACCGGGCCTTCGCCGCCTTCTCGCCTGAAGAGCGGAAGCAACTCGCCGTCGACATCGAGGCCCTGCTCGCCCATCAGGCGACGATGCAGTACGTCTCCGACTCGCCCGACGCCCCGCGGCTGATCCGCACGATGCGGGCCACCATGCGCGTCGACTTCGACGCCTTGCTGCAGGCCGCGGGCGATCTCGCGGGCCTGATGGTCCGGCCTTTGCCGACGGCGACGCGGCCGGCGCCGAATCTCAAGCTGATCGACCCGCCATGGGCCCTGCGCCACGCCGTGACGGGGAAGATCTGCGCCACCGAGCGCATCGACGGCCGCTGGTTCGTCTACGGTGGGCCGGGGGCCAACACCTACGACATGGGCGTGATCGACGTCGTGATCGACCCGGGCGGAAACGACGTCTACCGCTGGCCCAAGGACGGCCCACCACGCACCGGCATCCAGCTCATCGTCGACCTGGCGGGCGACGACCAATACCTCGGCGGCGCCCACGGCGGCCCCGCGGGGGCCCGGCTGGGCGTGAGTCTGATCGTCGACCACGCCGGCAACGACGTCTACGAAGGCGGCCTGGGCGCGCTCGGCGCGGGTGTGCTGGGCGTGGGGATGATCGTCGATTTCGCCGGGGCCGACCGCTATACGGGTGGGGCCTGGTGCGAGGGCGCGGGCTTCTACGGCGCGGGGGCGATCCTCGACCTCGGGTCCGAGGGCGACGCCTACATCGCGCAGGTGCAGAGCCAAGGCATCGGCGGGCCGCGCGGCTGCGGCCTGCTGTTCGACCGCGGAGGGCGCGACCTCTACCGCGCCAACGGCCCCGCGCCGTCGGTCTACGAAACCCCGGCCGTCTTCGCCAGCTTCAGCCAAGGCATCGGCCTGGGCATCGGCGACGACCTCGCGGGCGATGACCGCTACGAGGCCGGCGAGTTCGCACAGGGCGGCGCCTACTACTGGGGCCTGGGCATCCTCCACGACCACGCGGGCAACGACTTCTATTACGGCAACCGCTACAGCCAAGGCTTCGGCGTGCACCAGGCGCTCGGCGCCTTGCTCGACGACCAAGGCGACGACACCTACTTCGGCATGACCGCGGCCTCGCAGGGCTTCGGCTGGGACATCGGCATGGGCCTGCTCGTCGACCGCGACGGCAACGACTCCTACCAGGCGGACGACCTTAGCCAGGGCTCCGCGGCCATGCAGGCGATCGGTTGGCTGATCGACCTGGGCGGAACCGACCGTTTTGTCGCCCGCGGCTCGTCGGTGCAGGGCATGACGGGCGGAAACGCCTACCACTTCAAGGAGTCGGGCTGCCTGAGTTGGGGCATGCTCCTGCATGCGGGCGGCGGGGCCAGCGTCTACAGTGCGGGCCGCGAAGCCGGCTCGACGCGGGCGCTGGGGCCGATGAACGAGACGCCGACCGCGGAGACGAAGCTGTTCGGGCTCTTCATCGACACGAAGCAGAAGCGCGGCGAGATCAATCGGCGTTGGAAAGATTGAGACGAGGAAAACCTATGGCCACCCAACATTGTCAGATGATCCAGGCCGGCGACCTGCAAGCCATCGTCGGCGACGCCTCGCGCGACAGCGTGGGCGGGCCCCAATACTGCGGGCTCTGGTCGCTCACCTCGAAGCACCGCGTCTTCAACGCGTTCGGCAACACCTACGCGGGGCTGTTGCCCGGGGAGATCCGTGGAAAATCCCCCGTTCTTGAAGTCGTCGACGAGCGGACGGTCGCCCTGGTGCGCAAGACGAACGCCCTCCACGCCTCGGACTGCCGCACCACGTATCAGCTCAACGGGCGTCATTACGTCGACCATGCGCTGACCTTGCGCGACCATGCCGACCTGCGCGTGACGCAGACGACCACGCCGTTCCGTGAGGTTTCCTGGTGCTGCTACATGAACTCGCCCGAGGACAGACGGGTGCGGTTCCTCTCGAAGGGAAAGTGGCACGCCTACATCCCGCCCAAGCACGGCATCGGCTCGAACGTCGCGCCCAGCTACGTGCCCGACGCCGAGTTGGAGGTCTTCCCCACCCGCACGGAGCGCAACGGCTACATGGAGCCGTTCCACTACGACCGGATCGCGCAGCGGTTCGACGAGCCGTTCTACTACGGGCGCGTGGGCGACATGGTGATGATCCTGATCTTCGACACGCCGCGCTGGCTGCGGTTCTTCCTCTCGCCCTCGGGCGGGGGCGGGTCGATGCTCCCGGGCTTGTCCTGCCCCGCGTGGGATTTCGAGTGGCTGATCCCCGCGAAGGACTACCGGGTCGGGCAGGAGTACACGTTTCGCATGAGGCTGGTCTACAAACCGTTCGTGTCGGACGCGGATGTGCTGGAGGAATACCGCCGGGCAGTGGGGGATTTGGGGTTTGAGAAGGTCAGTTGAGCGACGCCCATCCGGGGGTCACCCGTGATGCCGACCCCACCGAACCCGACGGCGTACCGTCGGGATCAGTGGGCTTGATGCGATCCTGCTAAACTTCCGGGTCTATGGATTCCACCGCCCACAACCCGCCCGACGCCCGTTACCGCCACTCCTCCAAGGCCTTCGCCCGGGCCCGCGGGCTCATGCCCGGGGGCGTCAGCTCGCCCGTGCGGGCCTACAAGTCGGTCGGGCGCGACCCGATCGTGATCCGCCGCGGCAAGGGCGCCCGCGTCACCGACATCGACGGCAACGACTACATCGACTACGTCCTGAGCTACGGTCCGTTGATCCTCGGCCACGTGCCCGAGCCGGTGCAGGCGGCGCTGACGAAAGCCGTCGCCCACGGCACCAGCTTCGGCATGCCCACCGAGGCCGAGTCGGTCCTGGCCGAGATGGTGCGAGAGGCCGTGCCCTCCATCCAACTCGTCCGCTTCGTCAACAGCGGGACCGAGGCGACGATGAGCGCGATCCGGCTGGCCCGGGCCGCGACCAAGCGGGCGAAGATCATCAAGTTCACCGGCTGCTACCACGGGCACAGCGACTCGCTGCTGGTCGAGGCGGGCAGCGGGGCGACGACGCTGGGCGTGCCCAGTTCGCCGGGCGTCCCCGCGTCGATCACATCGAACACGCTGCTCGCACCGTACAACGACCTGGCCGCCGTCGAGCAACTGATGAAGACGCAGGGGGCGGAGATCGCCGCGATCCTCATCGAGCCGATCGCGGGGAACATGGGCTGCGTCCCGCCCAAGCCGGGCTATCTGCAAGGCCTCCGCACGCTCTGCGACAAGCACGGCGTGCTGCTGATCTTCGACGAGGTGATGACCGGGTTCCGCGTCGCCTGGGGCGGGGCCCAATCGATCTACGGCGTGGAGCCCGACCTCACCTGCCTGGGCAAGGTGATCGGCGGAGGCGTGCCCTGCGCCGCATACGGCGGGCGCGAGGACCTCATGCGTCAGATGGCTCCCGATGGCCCGGTCTACCAAGCGGGGACGCTCAGCGGAAACCCGCTGGCGATGGCGGCGGGCATGGCGATGCTCGAGGCCCTGCGCGACGGCACCGCCTACGCCAAGCTGGAGAAGGCGTCGGCCGACCTTGAGTCGGGGCTCAAGCGTGCGGCCGACCGCGCGGGCGTCCCGCTCTTCGCGACGCGCGTGGGCTCGATGTACTGCCCGTTCTTCCACCCCGGGCCGGTCGAGAACTACGAGCAGGCGCTCAAGAGCGACACCAAGGCGTTCACAGCCTTCTTCGGCTCAATGCTCGACCAGGGCGTCGTCCTTCCGCCGAGCCAGTATGAGACGTGGTTCCTGAGCACCGAGCACGACGCGAACTGCATCGAACAGACCATCACCGCGGCCGAGCGGGCGTTTGTCGCGGCGGCGAAGGTTGCGAAGAAGAAGTGAGGTTCTGCTCTGGGTTAGCCGGACGCGCAAGCGACGGCGTTGGGCGTCCAGTGGACCGGGCACTTTCAGAACGCGGGATGGTTCAACCCGTCGCTTGCGCGTCCGGCTGACAAGACAGGTTCTTCCGAGGGTTCACAGGCCCTTTTTCGAAGGTTGCGACGATGACCGAGAAGTTCAAGGTGCTCGCGGCGGACAAGTTGGCGGACGAGGGGCTCGACTACCTGCGCTCCCAGCCGGACGTTGAATTGGTCAACCGCCCGGGCCTGAAGGAGGCGGAGCTGGCGGCGATCGTCGGCGAGCACGACGCGATGATCGTCCGCAGCGGCGTGACCGTCACCGCGGCGGTCCTCGCCAACCCGGGCCGGCTCAAGATCGTCGCCCGCGCGGGCGTGGGCGTCGACAACATCGACCTCGAGGCCGCCACGGCCCGCGGCATCCTCGTCGTCAACTCCGCCGAGGCGAGCACGATCACCACCGCCGAGCACGCCTTCGCCCTGATGATGGCTCTGGCCCGCAACATCGGCCCGGCCTACAAGTCGATGACCGAAGGGGCGTGGGACCGCACGAAATTCAACGGCCGACAGCTCTCGGGCAAGACGCTCGGCGTGGTGGGCTTCGGGCGCATCGGGCGCACCGTGGCTGAGCGGGCCCTGGCCTTCGGCATGCAGGTCGTCGCCTACGACCCGTTCATCAACGCCGCCTCGGCGATGGACGGCAAGGTCGCGATGTACCGCCAGTTCGTCGACCTGCTCCCGCTGGCCGACATCCTCACCTTCCACGTCCCGCTCAACGAGCAGACGCGCGGGCTGCTCAACGCCCAGAGCTTCGCCAAGTGCCGCAAGGGCGTGCTGGTGGTCAACGCCTCGCGGGGCGGGGTCGTCGACGAATCGGCGGTGATCGGCGCGATCGACGCGGGGCACTGCGGCGGCGTCGCCCTCGACGTCTTCGAGCACGAGCCCCCCGCGGCCGACAACCCGCTCCGCAAGCACCCCAAGGTCCTCCTCACGCCCCATCTGGGCGCGAGCACCGTCGAGGCCCAGTCGGCGGTCAGCCTCGACGCCGCGGTGTCATGCCTGACCTATCTCCGCGGCGAGGGCATCCACGGCGCGGTCAACGCCGGCGGGCTCCGGCTCGACCTCGACGCGCTGCAGCTTCGCTTCGTCGACCTCGCCCAGCGCATGTCCAAGCTCATCAGCCCGATGATCACGCGCGGCGTCGCCTCGGTGAGCTTCGAGATCACCGGGCAGAGCCTCGCCGCCGCCGCGGGCACGATCGAGCGCATGGCGCTGGTCGGCCTGCTGCAGGGGCACATGGATGTCCCGCTCAACATCGTCAACGTCAAGCATGTCGCGGAGCACCGCGGGATCCGGCTGCAGACGATCACGCTCGACTCCACCGGTGGGCCGATCGCGGGTGGCCCCGCCGGCCCGCAATTGGCGATCGTGGTCAAGGGCCCGTCGGGCGCGGTGGACGGCACGACCGCGGCGGGCGACGAGACGCGCCGGATCGTCGGGCGCGTCTACCAGGACATGCGCCCGCGCGTGGTGGAGATCAACCGCTACCACATGGACATGATCCCCGCGGGCTGCATGGCCCTGATCCAGAACGAGGACCGCCCGGGCGTGATCGGCATGGTGGGCACCGAGTTCGGCTCGGCCCAAGTGAACATCGCCGACATGGCGATCAGCCGGCGCGACAAGACCGCCCTGATGGTGCTGAAGCTCGACGACGTCCCGCCGCAGTCGCTCATCGAGCGCCTGCGCGGGCATGACGGCATCCTGAAGGTCGCCGTCGTGAAGCTCGCCGCGGAGCCGTGAGGAGGCCAGAGAGCCCGTCGTGATGGCGCACCGAGGGTTTGAGCCTCGCCGACCCTCCGGTACGATCGCTTCATCTATGTGCGCCGCACCCGCCTCTTCCGGGTCCAACTTTCCCTCGACCCAATGGTCGGCGGTGGTCCGCATCGCGAACCCCGACCCCGAGGTGCGCAACCGCGCGCTGGAGACGCTCCTGCGCACCTACTGGAACCCGCTGCTGACCCACCTCGTGCGTGGCCGGCGGATCGACCCGCACCAGGCCGAGGATTTGCTGCAGAATTTCGTGGTCGACAAGCTCGTCGCCCAAGGGCTCTTCGAGGGGGCATGCCGCGGGCGCGGACGGCTGCGGACGCTGCTGGTCACCGCGCTGGACCACTACCGGATCGACCGGCACCGATACGACAACGCCCAGAAGCGGGCCCCCGCCAAGAACGCCAAGCACGTTCCACTCGATCCCGCGGCGCCACTCGTGGCCCCCGACGGCGGAGGCGTCGACAGCTTCGACGTGGCCTGGGCCCGCGAGACGCTCGACCACGCCATCGAGGCCATGCGCCGGGAGTGCCGGCAGGAGGATCGGCGGGTCGTGTGGGAGGTCTTCGAGGCGCGGCTGCTNGGAGCGGCTGCTGGGGCCGTTGCTCCGAGGCACTGAGCCGGTGCCGCACGACCAGTTGGCCCAGGGGCTGGGGCTCAAATCGCCGGTTCAGACTTCGGAGGCCCTCGTGAGCGCCAAGCGGATATTCCTCCGCTGCCTACGCGAGGTGGTGGGGCAATATGTCGTCACGCCCGAGGAGATCGACGAGGAGATCAACGAGCTGAAAAGAATTCTGGCGGGGTCATTCCCCTGACCGCTCCAGCGATTCCGTATGTATTCCGGGGGGCGTTGCGGGAAGCACAGGAGGGCGAGCGATTCGGTGGCGAGAGCCACGCGGGTCCGGGGCGAGATTGAAGGCCCATGACGCGGGACATCGACAAGGCGGCTCCTCGCCGCCTCGCAGGACTGATCGACCTGGACCCCAGCCCGGAGCGGCTCTCCGGCGCAAGCGACCTGGCCGGGCTGCTGCGCCTGCAGTTGGCGGCCCCGCTGGAGGGCGACCTCGACCGGCTGAGCCCCGGGCTCTGCAGGCGGCTGGCGTCCTCCATGGCCACCGCGGCGTCCGGAACTCCGCCGCAGAGCTTCGCCGACCTCTTCAACCATCCGTCGCCGCCGGTCGAGCTGCTCGACTTGGTGAGGCGCTTCGCCAAGCACACCCGCCGGGAAACGGGTGGGCATCTGCCCGACGAGATCGCCTCGATCCTGTATCACGCCAGCATTGGGCTGGCGCTGCTTCGCTGTGGCTCCCGGATCTCCAAGCTCAGCCTGGTCGACCTGCGGCGCGGCGTGGCGGGGGTGCGCGGGATGGAATGGGCCCGCGCGGTGCTCGGCGACCCGCTCGCCCCCGTCGCGGAGATGCTTGCGCGGTTGAGTTCGCTTGATCAGTTTCCGAGAAGGTGAACGCGCGGGGCCACGATTCGCGCGTGGCGGTGTGGTCAATAGCGCGCCGCCTCCGGCTTCGCCTCGGTTTTCGCTTCCGGCTTCGCGGCGGCTGCGACTTCCGCGCGATAGTCGGCGATCTCCTGCGCGTGCGGGCAGAGCTTGCCGTCGACGCGCAGGCCCGAGTGGACCAGCGTCAGCGTGGCCGCGGGCTCGTCGAAGGTTTCGACCCAGTGCGGCGTGGTGATCGCGTTCCAGAGCACCGTGCCCGGCGGCTGGACGAGGGTGAAGACGTCGTCGGCGCCGACGGCGGCGGGCCGGGTCATGCCCTTGAGTTCGCATTTGCCGCGCAGCTCGCGCGTGGTCCAGCGGTCGGGATCCTTCAGGCCGTGGAAATGCTTGGTGCCCCAGCGCTGCCAGGCGAGCTGGTGGGTGTAGTCCATGTGGTAGTTGGTCGCGCTGTGGGGCCCGCTGGCGAAGAGGATGGCGAAGACGCTCTCGAAGGTGAAGCCGTGGTCGCGCAGCCGCTGCCGCCAAGGCTCGACCCAGCGCTCGTCGAGCCCCTCGAAGAGCTGCCCCGGGCCGCCGAACTGCCCGACGATCGAGAAGTTCGCGAGGATGAACGGGCGGGCGAGGAGCTTGTCGATCGGCATCGTCTTCGCGTCGGGGATGTTGGTCAGGTCGAACTCGGCCTGCTTCACGCCGCTGCGGAAGATGGTGTTGGCGTCGCCGCGGGCGCGGTCGACCAGCTCGTCGAGCGGCGGGAGGGGGAAGTCGAACCCGCCGCAGAGCTCGCCGGCCATGAGGAAGTTGTGCAGGCCGCCCCAGCGCTGCAGGAACTCGGACCAGGTGGCGACAGGGCGTTGGTAGTCCACGGCTTGCTCCAAGGGCGGATCGGCAGGCGGAGGCAACTCCATCATCGCCGCAGGGAGACCTTCTCGCCGGTCTTCGCGCTTTCGTAGAGGGCGTCGAGGATGCGCATGAACTGGTGGGCGTCCTTCGAGCCGACGTCCGGCTCGACGATGCCCGCGACGGCCATGGCGAAGTAGTCGATCTCGTGGAAGAAGCAGGGGGCCTGGTCGGGGGCCGGACTGAAGGGGATGTCGACCTTCACGTCGGCGTCGACGGGGGCGAAGGTCTTGTCGAAACGGGTGATCTGGCCGTGGGCCACCGCGCCCTCGCTGCCGTAGACCTCCAGGGCGTTGGGCGTGTCGGCGTGGACCCAGCGGGAGCAGTCGACCTGGATCGTCATCCCGCGCTCGAAGCCGATGAGCCCCGAGTAGTAGTCCTCGGCCGGTCCTTCGGGCCCGTCGTAGCGGGGGTAGACCGAGTGCTTCACGCCGAAGGCCCACTCCGGCTCGGGGCAGCCCATCCACCACCAGGCGAGGTTGAGGTCGTGCGAGGCGTGCTGGCCGAGCGAGCCGCCCTTGAGGCCGTAGACCTGCTGCCAGCGCGTGATGCCCTCAGGCGAGGGGCGGTCGTTGAACTTCACGAAGACGCGGGCGTGGTAGGGCTGGCCGATGCGCCCCTGCTGGATGGCGGCGCGGATGCGCCGGTGGTTCGGGAAGTGGCGCATGAAATAGCAGAACTGCAGCGTCTTCCCGGCCTTTTCCGCGGCGGCCTCGAACTCGAGGATGTGCTCGGCGCGGGTCGCGTGCGGCTTCTGCACCAGCACGTGCTTCCCGGCCTTGAGCGCGTCGAGCACCATCGGATGGCGCATCACCGGGTTGACCGCGAGGTAGACGGCGTCGACCGCGTCGTCGGCGAGCAAGTCCTCATAGCGGGCGTGTCGCCCCGGCACGGCAAACTCGTCGGCGACGGCGCGGAGCAGCGGCTCCGAGACGTCGCTGACGGCCGTCACCTCCGTCCGCGGGCCCGCCACGGCGGCGAGCACGGCCTGCCGCCCCGCCCACCCGCAGCCCACCACGCCCAGCCTCAGCGGCGACTTCTGCTTCGTCGTACTCATCGCGTCTCCCTTCACTTCGCCAGCCAGTTCTTGTAGCTGTCCAAGGCCACCTGCTTCACGTTCTCGACGTCCTTGGTCAAGAGCATCCGTACGGGGAACGACACTTCCTCCCCGGCCTTGACGTCGCGCCCGCCCAGGTGGAAGTACTGCGCGTTGTGGAAGGAGTTGAAGCCGGAGATGCCGAAGCAGTCCTGCGGGCGGGCCATGAGGATGACGGCGTGGCCGGCGCAGCGGTGGTGCTGGATCATCAGCGGGCAGGCGTGGTGCGGGCCGCGTTTCCAGTTCAGGGCGAAGCCGGTCAGCCAGCGGCCGTCGCGGAAGACCTCCTCGGCCTGGGCGTCGCGGGCCCAGGACTCGTTCTCCTGCTCTGCGTTCCATATCTTCTCGTACCAGACGACGCCCTCGGGATGCGTGCGGTGGTCCTGCAGGGCGAAGAACGGGCGGTGGTAGGGCGTGAAGTAGCTGGCGATGAATATCTCGAAATGGCCGTAGTCGGCGAGGAGCTTCGCGCCATAGGTGATGTCGACCGCGTTCTCCTTCTCGACGACGGAGTAGCGGGCGAAGACCTCTGCCTTCATGTGGTCCGTCGGAGGCCAGCGCACCGCGGCCGCGCCGGCGTCGATGCCTGCTTGTGAAGGCTGGCGGTCGCGGGTGATGTCGATCTCCTTGCCGTCGGCGAGGATGCGGTAGACGTTTAGCCAAGCGTAGTCGGGGCCTTCGTCGAGGTGGAAGCTGGAATAACCGGAGAGACGCAGGCCGCGCGGGCCGAGGATGGTGACGGTCGCGGAGCCCAGGGGGGCCTGCAGCGCCGGGGCCGGCGCGGGGGTGGTCGTCTGGAATGGCATGAGGCGATTTCCGAAGAGGGATGGCGGGCGATGCGCCCGGCGCGGCGGCTCACGGGACCTTCGTGATCTTGTACTCGACCGACGCGCGGTCGCCCTTGATCGGCAGCAGGTCGATCATGACGTTGCGGATCGTCGCGCCGCCATACGCCCCGGCCTCGGCCGCCACGGGGGCCTTCACCTTGCGGGGCTTGGCGAGCGTGATCAGCACGGCCTTGCCGTAGCGGGTGACGCGGATCTGGTCGGCCTCGACCACGGCCTCCGTCGCGGGCTGCCAGGCCCCGCCCGTGTGGAAGGCGATCTCGGCCTTGGCGGCGTCGGGGCCGATGTGGATCGGCAGCGTCTCCCAGAGCTCCTGGATCTTGTCCTTGCCGTCGAGCGTCAGTCCGCTGGTCACGGCCACGCCGGACTTGTCGATCTTGAATTCGCGGGCGTAGGTGATCGCGCCCTTGAGGTCGTCCTGCGGGTCGGCGTCGGGGCTGCCGGCGAGGTCGCCGGTGATCGTGACGACGGCGCTGTCGTTGCCGCTGATCGCGTATTTCGAGGCGATGTCGCGGATGCGGGCGGTGGAGAAGTAATTGCCGCTGGCCGCCTTGCCGGTGATGGCGTGGACGGCCCAAGTGTAGGGGCCGCGCTTGTGGGCGTCGGTCCATTCGTCGAAGGTGTCGCTCTGCGTCGCGCGGCAGCGCCCGAGGATGGCCGTGCCGCCCTCGGGCGTCCAGAAGGCGGAGACCTCGCCACCCGACTTGCCCGAGACGCCGTTGGCCCACTGCTTGGCGATCGCGCCGGTGTGGACGACGACCGCGAAGTCGTTGAACTTGGCCGCGAGGAATTCGCCGCCGCCGTTGAGGTCGCGGATGAAGTTCTCGGCGCGGGAGTAGAGCGGCTTGGTCAGCGGCGAATTGGCTTTCGCCATCTCCGTCAGCTTCTTGTAGAAGCCGGGCTGGTAGTTCTCGAAGGCGAAATTGAGCGTGTCGTTCCAGTGGGCCTCGGCCCAGGGGGCGGGCTTCTCGTCGAACGGGGCGGCGTTGGCGAGGCTGCCGAAGCCCGCCTTGACCGCGGCGCGGAGGTCGGCCTCGTTGAGCATCTCGACGCGCGACCAGACGGTGTAGAAGGCCGCGTCGTCGAGCATCGCCATCGCGAGGTCGCGCGAGGGCCAGGCCCATTGGTCGTTGGGCGCGTCGCCGGCCGTGCCGGTGTTGAAGTGCGTCGGGCCCATGAGCTTGCCGCCCGGCTCGGGGAGCGAGAGGTGCGACTTGAGGACGAGCATCTTGTGCAGGGCCTCGTTGATCTTCGGGTCCTTGTACAGCATCGCGCCCCAGGTGAGGAAGCGCAGGGCGATGCCCTGGTAGGAGACGTCGAAGGCGCTGCCGTGCTTCTCGTAGCCGGTCTTGCTGGTGATGGTGTCGATGACGACGTGGGCGCGGTCGAGGGCCCGTTTCTTGAAGTCGCCCCCGAGGGCGTCGGCGGCGTACCACATCGAGGAGAGCTGGAAGAACTCCATGTCCGACCCGCCCGAGCCCTGCGGCGTCGCCTTCTCGAGCTTCTCGAACATGCGGACGAGACCATCGGCGTAGGCCTTCTGCACCGGCTCGGGCGCGGCGTCGCGGGCGGCGCGGTAGGTGTAGGCGTAGCGGAGCATGCTCCCGCCCAGGAAGTCGGAGCGCAGGTTCTTGCCGGCCTCGTGCTCCTCGTCCTGCATCATCATGTCGGCCGCGGCCATGACGAAGGCGCGGAGCTTTGCGGGCTTCGACTTGTAGTACGGGTTGCCGGGGTAGTCCCACTGCGTCCACCACGCGACGTCCTTGGCGCTCATGAACCCGCCCCCGACATTCACCGCGTTGCCCGCCTCGATCGAGGCGAGCGTGAAATACTTGGGCGGCAGGCGGATGCCCTGGTTCGGCGGGATCTCGTATTGGCCGGTGAGGAAGAACATCCAGTGGCGACCGACCGTGTCGACGTCCTTGAAGTAATCCTCGATGTAGGCGACGGGCTTGAGCTCGACGGTGAAGTCGGCCTCGGTGAGCGTCGCGAAGTAGTCGCGCAAAACCTTCTGGTACGGATGGCGCTGCGGCAGCGGCGCCGCGACGGCGTGGGCCGCGAACAGCGACGCCACGATCAGGCCCGCCCACAGGTGCGCCTTGGCAAATCCTCGCATGGCTTCTCTCCGAATGGTTGGGGGGCTGATCACTTCGCCGCCGGGGCGATGGTCCACGTGACCGTCCGGGCCTCCTTGATCGCCGCGGGCTGGCCGCCGCTCTCGAGCAGGTCGACCAGGATGTTGCGGCTGACCCCGCCGGTGAGGAAGCCGGGCCCGGTCTCCGCGGGCGAGAGCTTGACGCGCCGCGGGCGGTCGAAGGTGATCACCGCCGCGCCGTTGAAGCGCGTGATGCGCACGGCCGTGACTTTCTCGACATAGGCCGGAGTTGCGACGGCCCACGCGCCGCCGCTCTGGAACTCGATCTTCGCGACGACCGTCTCGGGCTGGATGCCGCCCTCGCGGTGGAAGGCGGGGATGGCCTCGTAGAGCTCGGTGACCTTGTCGACGCCGTCGCCCTTCACGCTGGTCTCGACGCGGACGCCGTCGGGCGCGACGCTGAAAGTGCGGGCGTATTCGAGCTTGCCCTCGAGCGACTTCTCCTTGCCCAGCGGCGCCGCGGGGATGAGGCCGCTGACCTTGACGGTGGCGTGGTCGCCCTTGACCTCATAGATCGACTCGGGCTTGAGGATGCGGGCGGAGGTGAAGAACTTCTCGGCCCCGGCCGCACCGCCGTTCGCGCCGATGACGGCGTGCACCGGCCAGGTGCGCCACTCCTCGGGCTTGTCGAAGTTGACGGCCTGCCCGCCGGTGTTGCTCATGCCGCCGCGCCGGCCGAGGACCGCCGACCCGGTCGCGGGGGTCCAGAAGGCGGAGAGCGTCCCGCCCGAGAGGCCGTAGGGCGCGTTGGGCCACTCGAAGACCTCCTTGCCGGAGATCTCCGAGACGGGCGCGGTGTGGATGATCGCGCCGTAGCCGCCCGACTTGGCGACGAGGAACCCCTTGTCGAACTGCTCGATGAACGCGCCGGAACGCTCGAAGGGGAGCTTGAGCAGCGGCGAGTTCTTCGCGGTCAGTTCCGCGAGGTGAGCCGCGAAGCCCTTGGGGTAGTGCTCCGCGCCGTAGTTCACCATCGGGAAGACCGGGCTGCCGGGGTAGAACCGCCAGACCCACGGCGCGGTGGGGAGGATGCCCAGCTCCTCGGTCTTGAGGAAGACGTTGTGGGCCACCCCCGGGCGCGGGTCCTGCGGGTTCTGGTCGAGCTGCCCGTTGATGCCGCCCGCGCCGGCGCTCGGGCCGTCCTTGATGTTCTGCGCCGTCGGGACCGTCATCTGGCAGACGGCGTCATCCGTGAGGTAGGCGGCGGTGACGAACTTGAACGCCCAATCCCACTGGTCGAAATAGACCGAGCTGCCGGTGCGCAAGGTCATGTGCGTGGGGCTGAGGATGTGGCGCCGCGCGCTGAGGGTGACGTCGTCGTCGGGCTCGGGCAGCATGAGGTAGCCGCGGAGCTTCCAGGCCTGGGCGACGGACTCGCGGGCCCACTTCCATTCCGCGGGGGCGCGGGCGGCGAGCCAGGTCGCGTAGTAGAGGTTGAGGCCGTTGAAGCCGGTGTCGAAGCAGCCTTGGTCGGCGAAGTAGCCGGCGGGGTTGTAGAACTCGCCGGGGGCCATGAAGAGCTTGACGTAGGCCTCCATCGCGGGCTTGAGTTCTGCGTCGTCCATCGACTGGAAGAGGATGGTCATCGCCACGGCGGCCTGGATGTCGAGGTAGGTCTCGTCGCCGCGCGGGCCCCATTTGACGACGCGCTGCACCATCTTCTTGAGCCCCTCCTCATAGGCCTTGCGCGGCGCCTCGGGCAGGACGTCCTTCACCCCCGCGTAGGTGTAGGCGTACATCAGGAAATGCGGGGCGAACCAGTCGGACCGCCGCCACATCGGGGCGTTGGTGTGCTCCTGCTGCTCGTCGACCATCAGCATGTCCTCGACGGCGAGCACGAACGCGCGGAGCTTGAGCGCCTTGGAGCCGTAGAACGGGTTGCCGGGCATCTTCCAGTTGGCGAGCCAGGCCTGGGGCTCGGGCCAGGCGTTGGGCTGGATGATGGTCTGGTCGGTCGGGCTCTCGATGAAGCTCAGCGTGTACTGGTTGGCGGGCAGGTTGACGGAAGGGGGGCAGCGCTTGTTGCCGACGCGCACGGCGTCGATCGCAAGCACCCAGTTGCGGAACTGGTCGTCGAGGTCCACGCCGGTGGCGGGGGAGAGGCGCTGGTTGCTCGAGGCGTCGAAGTCCTTGGCGGTCAGCGTCGCGAGGTAGGCGCGGAGCTGCTTCTGGTACTCGTGCTCCTGAGGCAGCCCTTTGGCCCCCGCGGGGCGCGGCTGGGCCTGCGCCGTCTGGCCATCAAGGCCCGATGCCAAGCCCGAAGCCAAAGCCAGCAACACCACGGTCGACCGACAAAACCGCACGAATCCAAGCATGATCAGCTCCTTGCCGCGGGCGAATGGCCCGCGTTCCAAAACGTTGTGCAACGTCCCACCCAACCCGTTCACTGCTTTCCACCGGCCGCATTCCCGTCGGCCTTGTCACTGGCTTTCCTGCGGAACGATTTTCGCACTTCCTCGCTGAACGTGCTCTTGAAGTCCTGGAGCGAGGTGTTGGTCACCACGCCCTCGCAGCGCCCTTCGAGCCGGGCCTGCAGCGGAACGGCGACGGCCTCCGCGTTGGTCACGACGATCAGCGGCAGTTGGAACCGCCGCTTGCTTGACTCCGGAATCCCGCCGAACCCGATCTCAAACTCGCCCTGCTTGGTCGCCTTCCACTCCTTGGTGTCGTCGAGCTTGCCCGGCTCGAAACCCTCCGCGCGCAGGTCGGCGAGGCGCCAGCGCACGGTGAACTTGCCCACGCCCCGCTTGTCGTACATCCGGACCGCGAGCGTCACGCTCGTCTTTCCCTCCACCGCCTTCGAGAGGTCCACGTCGACGTTGGCCCACTCCTTGTCGCCGCCCGCGACGTCCTGCTCCCAGACGACCACGTCGTCGACCAGAATCTGCTTGAAGTGGTAGCCCTCGGTCGGGCCGTCGAAGGTGTCGCGTTCGCGGAAGTGCAGGACGTGCTTCGCGCCGGGGAGGACCTTGAGCGTCCTGCTGCCCATGGCGAAATCGCCCGACTTGGATTGCCGCTCCCACGGGAAGCGGATCTCGTTGGCCAGCGCGTCGGGCCCGTCGTTGAGGGCCGACCAGGCTTGGTCGATGTCGTCGCGGTGGCGCGGGTTGACGGCGATCACGCCGTCGACGACGTCGTGGAAGGCCTCGATGAACTGGGGCGTGACCGCGCCGTTCCAGGTCGCCATGTCGCCGAAGCCCATCACCACCAGGAACCGCAACTTGGGGTTGATCTTCCTGCCCCGGGCTTGCACGTCGCGCACGCCGTCGGCCGAGAGGACGGTGTTGTACCGCGTGCTGAATTTGTCGATCGCCCAGGCCTTGAGGTTGGGGTGATTGAGCGAGAGCTTGGCGATCTCCTCGGCCCAGCGCGGGTAGTCGCCCTTGAAGGGCAGCGCGGCGGCGATGCCGTCGGGCGAACCCGTGGTCGCCGGGCCGACGACGACCCAGACGTTGATTCCCGCCTCGGCCGCCTTGGGGAGGAAGAGCTGGAGGTCGTCCCAATCGGTGGGGGCGTTCCAGATGTGGAAGAGGTAGGTGTTGACGCCGAGCTGGCCGAGGATGACGAGCATGTCGTCGACCATCACGCGGCCGTTCTCGCCGCGGAGCTCACTGCCGAAGTCGCCGAGGATGTCGCGCAAATTCTCGCGTTGCGGGTCATTGGCGGAGGCGTAGGCAACAGGCTTTTCGGCCGCGTGGGCCGGCATGGGAAACCCGATGGCGGTCGTGGCCGCGATCAGGAGGGAGAACAAGCCGGGAAGAGGCCATCGTGGCATCGAAGGGTTCCTTGGCGTGGTGGTTTGAATGGCTCGAAGGCCTGGAGATTCGATATGTGGCGACGCCCACCGCGCTGCCAATGGGAATAGCGTAGCGGGGGCGTCGGGAAGTACCTTAATTCCATGAGATTCGCGGCTGAACTTGGACGGGCGGCCACGGTTCCAAATGGCCAGACGCGCGGGCGATGTGGGTCTCTCCCCCATTGGGCGAAGCCTGATCCAATACCGGGGGCAGAGTCCCTGGAGTTCGGGTGAAAGGCGGCAGGCCGCCTCGCACGTCGGGGCGGTCATGCGATGGGGCAATGCCGCGATGTCGCGAGGTCGCAATGGGGCCTCCCCGTCATCCGGTTTCGCGCGAGCGGAGCACCGCTGCGCGCCCGATCGACGGACACACAGTGTCCGGCTCTGATCAGATGGTCGTTCGAGATCGTCGCGCCGTCGAACACGACGGCGCGGCGGAAAAAAACCTCTCCCCCCGTAAGACCTGCACACGTGTCCGGCGGAATCCGGACAACGGCTCGCAAGTCCTTATTTCGAGTTCCGGGTTTTTGGCGGTCGTCCGGGTTTTTCCGGACACTGGTACCTATGTCTGGCGCGGGAAATCGAGCGTCTAAAATGCTCTAAAAGATGCCGCTCCTGCTCCGCTGCGTGGCTGGTGGGGTGACGCGTCGACACCGGTCCGGTGCGTCTTCGGGATCGATTTGAGGGCTGGTGCGCCGCTATGCGCGCCCTCGGCGTGCGGGCTCGTGAGCGGCTTTGATGCGAATTCCTGTAAGCGGTGGCGACTACATTTGTTGCGTTTCGTGGTGCCGTTTTGGCTGTTCAGGACCATTCCGGCCGGGCGGGGTCGATGGTGCCCGTTGAGTAAAGGGGAGCGTTAAATTGTCCCGCTCCCGAGCTGCGGCGCGCCGGCTCCAGTGCCGCCTATGCGAGCGGGCCTCGTTTTGAGCGTTTCCTGAGGGGTGGGTGGTCCAACCCGTTTTGGAAATGGGTAGTAAATATTTTTTGATTTCGGGCGGAAAATTTTTGCGCCGCGGAAACGCGCCGCGCGAGAGGGTATGGGGTTCGGAGTTCCGCCTTTAGGCGGGCATTTGCCTTAGCCTGGTCGTGCGAGTCACCTTCGCCATTCGAAGAGCCGCCTAAAGGCGCAACTCCGAACCCCAGAGCCGCGAGGACGCGGAGGAATTGTTGGCCGGAAGCGCAAGCGACGGGACGGGGGTCGATCCGTTTACAGCCCGGCCACAACTCGCGGCGGTCTTCCGACCCGATGTACACCGAAGGCGTGCCGCATACCTCGGCGCGGCGGTTGATTGTGCGACCCCCGTCCCGTCGCTTCTGGGGGCGCTTCCGGCAAACAATGCGTCGTCGCTGCGCGACTTCTGGCTGCGCGACGGTTGATGGTTGATTGGGCGATTCACGGCCGCACACGTCGCGCCGGTGGGCTTCGCGAGTACGCTCAGCGCCACCCTACAAGACCCGCCTAAAGGCGGAACTCCGAACCCCAGAGCCGCGCGCCCGAGGCGCGAGACCTTCGCATCGTCACTTCCTGTCCTTCGCCTTGCGCCTCGGTGGCGATGAGGCCAGTTCGCCGCCCCCGGCCTTCGCCCTCAGCCGCTGCGATGCCTCGCACATCCTTCGCAGCTTCTCGAATGCCTCGTCGATCGTCGGCGGCTCGCCGGCGTCGGGGGCGAAGCCGCAATCGGGGTTCAGGGCGATGCGATTGGCCGCGATCGCCTTCGCTCCCGCCGCGCCCAGGGCCTCGATCTCCTCGACGCTCTGCAGCTTCTCGCTGCGCACGTCGACCACGCCCATCCCCACGCCCAGGTGAGGCGGGAGCAGCTTGAGGTCGTCCACGCAGCCCGTGCCGTGGTAGGCGAACTCGAGGTTGACCCGGTCGATCTTCGCATCCTTCAGCCGGGGGAGCATCGGCTTGTAGTCGCCGTGCACGTCGCTCTGGCGCTTGTAGACGCTGTGGCAGCAATGCAGGTGGACCTGGGCCCGCAGGCCGTCGGCGATCTGGTTGATGGCGTCGACCGCCTCCGGGAACTGGCGGTCGATGTCCCACGCGCGGCGGAGTCGCTCGTCGTGCGAGTCGCCGGTCTCCATCAGGCGACGGTCGCAGAAATAGGTCAACGCGGGATCGTCGATCTGGACGACGTCGATGCCCTCCTCGACCAAGGCGCGGGCCTCGCGGGCGAGGAGCTTGGTGAGGTGCTGGAGGAAATCCTGGATCGTCGGGTAAGCCTTGCGGCTGTAGTCCTCGTGCCAGAAGCGGATGGCGATCAGGAACGGGCTGGGGATCGCGAACTTGGTCAGCCGGCGGGTGCTCTCGACGAGGAAGCGGGCATCGCGGGCCCAGACCGGGCGGGCGGCCGCCATGCGACGGACGACCACGTCGGTCTTCTTGGTCTGCCCGGCATGCTGATAGGTCCGCACGCGCTCGAAGCCGCCGACGCGGTCGAGCCATTCGCCGATGTAGTGCCTCCGCCGCAACTCGCCGTCGCTGACCACGTCGAGCCCGGCCGTCTCCTGCAGGCGGATGGCGAAGCGGACGCAATCGTCCATCGCGGCCTGGAATTGGCGAGCGGGCATCTCGTCGCGGCGGGCGAGCAAGGCGCGCACGGCGGCGGGGCGCGGGAGCGAGCCGATGACGTGCGTGAAGAAGGGCGGGAGGGCGGCGGTGCGCGGAGTCCTCGTCGGCGATTCCAGGGGCGGGGCACGGCTGTTCCACGCCGAAGGTCAGTGGCGATGCGAAGGGAGGTCAAGTCACTTCCACCCCGGGCCGGGGATGCACGCGGCCATCGGAGTTCCAATGCACCGCGACAGGCCCGCTGGGGGCCATGATGCTCGCGTGAGCAGGCGTGCGCGGTCCGAAATGCAACGGTTTGACCCGAACGCCGCTTGGCGAGGGGGTGGCGCGCCACAGCCGGGACTGGATCCAGGGGATCGACTGCGCGACGGTGGTCAAGTCGTGGTCGCCGCCGACGGCGCCCTGCTTGGCGAAGCTCTCGGCCCACGCATCGAGGTAGGAAGGGTCGCCTGACTCGAGCGTGCAGGCTCCAAGGAGCCGTCCGAGGGAGTCCTGGTGCCAAAGATGGACGCCGGGCAGGTCGATCCACTTGTCGGTGTAGAAATCCCAATGCCGCGGCTCGCCGTTGAAGTCGTGCTGGTAGCCCCAGCCCATGACGCCATTGTGGTCGTACCGCGCCCGCATGAGCCAGTCGCCGAACCGGCGGACGCAGGCCAGCATCATCGCGTCGCCTGGGAGCAGGTCCAGGTAGTCGAGCATGCCTTCGGTCGCCATCAGGCCCATCCAGGGCTTGGTGATGTAGGCGCCCCACTGGTGGATGCCGGTGCCGCCGGCCTGGTCGCCGAAACTGCCGTTCTCCCGCTGCGATTCGGCGGCGGCCATGGCGCCCTCGTGGGCGATCCGGCGGTAGTGCTCGTCGCCGAGGTACCGGTGGAGCATCACCGCGCCGCGGACGTACTTGGCGTCGCGGCCGACGGCCATGCGCGGCCAGGAATTCTTCTGGGTCCAGTGTGCGTTGTCGATCACGGCCTGGGCCGCCTCGACCAAGTACGGATCGCCGCATTCGAGGTAAGCCGCGATCGGCGCCTGCACGCGATTCATCGGATTGGAGAACGCGAAGGGCGGGTAGCCGTGCATCCGGACCATCTTCGCGGCGTGGTCGATGGCGACGTCGGTGAAGTAGTAGGCCGCCCGCATCGCGTCGGCGTGGAGCTGGGGGTCGGCGCTGCGCCATGCGAGCATGAACAGGGCGTGCGGAGCCTCGCCCTCCCAGCCGGGCTCGCTGCGACCGCGATCGAGCGAGTCTGGATTGGCGTTGATGCTGCGTGCCAGCGCGCCGTCCTCGAACCCGCCGTTGTGGATCGCCCGGCGGGACCAGTCGCGGGCCGAGTCGAGCCGGCGGTCGTACTCATTGGAGACGGGGAGAAGCGGAGCGGCGTCGAACTCCTCGCACAGGCCGTACCACCAGGCGGGCGCGACGTAGCGTGCCACGCGGGGCGAGCGGTCGGACAGGCTGAGCGTGAAACGGACGGTCCGGGCCATCCCGCGCGGGAAGCACCGCTGGCTGGACCGGAAAAGGAAGGGGTCGCCGGTGCGTTGCCGCGGGCAGATCCCGCCGTAGAGCTCGGCGCCTTCGTAAGGCTGCCAGGCCAGGATCTTCCCCACGCGGTCGATCCGTCCGGGCTGCTCCGGCGTGGCGAGGCGGGCGGCCTCGGCCATGTCGAACCGGGTCGAGCCCAGCGTCCATTCGGCGCGATCTCCGCGCCACGGGCCGCAGATCGCCTCGGCCTGCGCCTCGGGAGCGTCGGTGACGAGCCCGATGACGGGTACGACGTCCTCGAGGTGGAGGCCGTCGTCGAAGAAGCGGGAATTGATGTGGTGGGCGAATATCTCGCAGACGCCGTTGGCGTGGAGCCGGGCGTGGATGCGGCCATTGATCCAGTTGTGGGTGTGGAGATAGGGGTTGTTGTAGCTTGGGATCCTCCGCAACTCGGCTGCGGAGGTGAAGACGCGTGGGATCGCGCCACCCATCTCGACCACGAGGCACGTGGGCTTCCGCTCAAGCACCACCAGGCGGCAGCCCTCCCACCAGTGGACCTCGCCTGCGTGGCGCAGGCCCATCGCCACGCCGACCGACCGGCCGCCCCATGCGATGCGCAGGAGATGCTGCTCCCACATGAAGCCCTGCTCCGTGCAGCGATCGAGCAACTCGGCGTGGGCCGTGGGCGGGGGAGCGGCGGGAGCCGGTGCGGAAGCCCCAAGGGTGAGCGAGTCGGGCGCGAAGTTGCCTCCATCGGCCGTCAGGAGCAGGCGGCGCGGCGCCGGAATCGACAGACCGGGCCACTGCCCCAGAGGTTGCACAAACGTCGGGCGGAGGTCGAGCGAAACGTCCCTTGCTTCCGCCCGGGGCCATGGAAGCGAGGCCACGCACAGCCCTGCATCCTTGCCTGCGCCGAGACGCTGAAGAGGCAGGGAGGGGAGGGCGCGCAGGAGGAAGGACGTGAGATCAGCCATGAATGTCGGACCTGAGAAGCGAGGATCCTGCGGTCGACGGATTCATGCTCACGTCACGGTGACGGAGATGTCCAGCAGACGTTGGCAGAAGGCTTTCGGCCCGAGGTCTCGCTCAGGGGAAGAACGGGCTGTCGGGCGTCGTGCTTGGGCACCAGCGCGAGGCCATGAGGAAATCGATCAGGGCCGAGCGGGCCTCGGGGGTGTCGATCCGGCGGAGGGCCTCGAGGGCGTGGCCGCGGACGTAGCGGTTCTCGTCGCGGAGGCATTTGGTCAGCGCCGGGACGGCCTCGGCCGCCTTGGGGCCGATGCGGGCCAGCGAGAGCGGGGCGAAGAAGCGGATCTCGGTCTGCACGTCGGCGAGCCGGTCGATCAAGGCCGGGACCGAGGAGACGGAGGCGACGCCGCGGTGGCCCAAGGCCTCGACGGCCCAGAGGCGGGTGCGGTCGTCGGCGTCGGCGGTGAGGCGGGTGAGGGCGGCGGTGATGGCCGGATCATCCTTGGAGCGTGGACCGCCGGCGGCGATCGCGCCCAGGGCGTAGGCGGCCGCGGCGCGCTGGCGCGGGTTCTCGTTCGCCGCCATGGTGGTGATGACGTCGAGGGCGGCGCTGCCGATCTCGCCCAGGGCGAGGGCGGCGTGGCGCTGCTGGAGGTCGTCGCCGGTGCCGGCGAATTCGGGGAGGAGCTTCGCGGCCGGGGCGCCGATGGCGGCGAGGGCGTAGGTCGCGTTGTGCGAGGCGAACTCCAGATGTTCGGAGAGAAGCGGGAGGAGGTCGGCCGCGGCGGGGAGGGCCGCGGGGCCGAGGCTGCCCAGGGCGTCGGCGGCGCGGCCACGGATGACGCGGTCTTCGCTCGCGAGGCGGGCGCGGAGGGTTTCGATCGAGGCGTCGGGCTCGATGATGGCGGGCGTCGAAGGCGCGTTGCCCGCGACCCAGTCCCACACGCGGCGCCAGAGCAGCCGGTGCGAGAAGAGCGGCCACTGCGCCTCGGCGGGCTCGCGCCAGGTGCGGTCCTCGCACTGCCACGAGGGGGCGTCGGGCGGGTCCAGGCGGAGGAACTCGAACTTGCACATGAACCGCCGACGGTCGGAGGTGTTGGGCCAGGCGGCGTGCCAGAGGTCGTAGTGGATGAGGAAGAAGGTGCCGGCCTCGCCCGTGACGCTCTGCCAGCCTCGGTCGTCGTTGGGCATGCGGGCGGAGTGGTGCTGCCGGCCGGGGAGGACGGCGGTGGGGCCGTTCTCGGGCCCGGTGTCCTGCGGGTAGTACATGATCATCGCCCACCACGGGCGGTGGCTGCGGAGGCGGCCGTGGTAGCCCCAGTAGCTGTCCTTGTGCCAGCCCGGGGCCTTGTTCTGCCCGGGGTGGTTGCCGTGCATAAAGCGGTGCTGGTGCAGGACCGCGCTGGGCCCGAGCACGCTGGCGAAGGCGCCGCGGACGGCGGGATCGTCGAGCACGTCGGCCAACTCGGGGATCGTCGGGAGGGCGTTGTTGCCCGTGTGGCCGTTGGCCTGGGCCGCGGCGTCGAGCTTGTTGAAGACCGTCTGGTGGTGCTCGCGCGGGAGGTTCGTCTTGAGCTGGACGAACCCGAGCGTGACGAACTGGCGGACCTGTTCGTCGGTGAGCAACTGCAGCTTCTGGCGGGTCGGGGCTTCGATCACGGTCGTGGGTCCGGGGAGGTACGAATGGGGGTCAAACCAGAGGTGTAATCTTATCGCGCGGAGGGCGGGGTGGCATAGTTGGCGGGACGCGCAGGCGACGGAGGGTTTCTTCGGTTTCACCAGGCGAAGTCTGAACAGAATCTGATCAGAGCCGGGGACAGTGTCCCCGGAGTTCGGGCGAAAGGCGGTACTCCGCCTCGCACGTCTGATCGATCTGGCGATGGAAGCCCCCACGGCCATTCGGTTTCGTGCGAGCGGAGTACCGCTATCGCCCGAACTCCGGACACACAGTGTCCGGCTCTGATCAGACTTCGTCTGATGCGAACGAAGACGACTCTACGTCCTGCTCACCCGCTCCAGGTTCGCGTATTGCAGCACCAGCGTCTTGACGCCCGAGGTGTTGAAGGCCACCTGGGCACGCGTCTGGGCCCCCGCGGTGGTGATCGTCAGCACGCGCCCGAGCCCGAACTGCGGGTGGCGCACCATCTGCCCGGGCGGGAACTGCCCCGCCATGTCGTGGGCCTGCCGGCGCTGGTCGCTCAACCCGGCGAAGCGGCTCTCGTCGGCCTGCCAGGGGTCGGACGCCTGGTCGTCGACCACCTCGATCGCCCCGGCGGGCAGCTCGCGCATGAACTGGCTTTCGATCGTGGGCATGCGCTGGCCGAAGACGGTGCGCTGGCGGGCCCGGGTCATGAAGAGCCGCCGCCGGGCGCGGGTGATGCCCACGAAGCAGAGCCGGCGCTCCTCCTCCATCTCCTGCTCGTTGCCTCGGGCCCGCTGGTGCGGGAGCAGGCCGTCCTCGAGGGCGATGATCGCCACCACGGGGAACTCCAGCCCCTTGGCCGCGTGGAGCGTCATGAGCGTCACGGCCCCCTGGTCGGCGCTGACCGAGTCGACGTCGGCGACGAGGCTGACCTGCGTGAGGTAGCCCTGCAGCTTGGCCGCGAGCGTGAGCTCCGGCTCGTCGGCGGCGGCGAGCTCGTCCTCATACTGCTGCACGGAGCTGATGAGCTCGCCCAGGTTGGCGAGGCGCTCGCCGTCGGTGTCGGTCTTGTCGGTGCGGGAGTGCTCCTCGAGGCCCGACTCGCGCAGGACGCGCTCGACGAAGCCGCGCAGCGACGAGCCCACGAGCGTGCCGGGGACGTCGCTGCCCAGGCCCGCCTCGGCCCGCCAGCCGTCGAGCGCCTTGGCGAAGCGCGTCACCGACGCGAGGGCGCGGGCATTGAGCCCCGTCGAGAGCGCGGCCGTGTGCAGGGCCTCGAAGAGCGGGGTGTGCCGGGCGACGGCGTGGGCCTGCAGGACCTTGCTCGTGCCGTCGCTGATCCCGCGCGTCGGGGTGTTGATGATCCGCAGAAGGTTGACCTCGTCGGCGGGGTTGGAGACCACGCGCAGGTAGGCGATGGCGTCCTTGATCTCCTTGCGGTCGTAGAAGGCCGTGCCGCGGGCGATCTGGTAGGGCACCACAGCCCGGCGGAACTCCTCCTCGATCACGCGGCTGAGCGAGTTGATGCGGTAGAAGACCGCCATCGAGTTCCAAGGCATGCCTTCCTTGTCGTGCAGCTCCTGCATGCGCTCGACGACGTACCGCGCCTCCTGGCGCTCGTCGTCGGAGGTGACGAGGCGGACCGGCTCGCCCGTCTCGTTCTCGGTCCAGAGCGACTTGTGCTTGCGGTGGCGGTTGTTGCGGATCAGGGCGTCGGCGGCGGCGAGGATGTTCCCCGTCGAGCGGTAGTTCTGCTCGAGCCGGACGACCTTGGCGTTGGGGAACTGGGTCTCGAAATCGAGGATGTTGCGGATGTTCGCCCCGCGCCAGCCGTAGATCGCCTGGTCGGGGTCGCCCGTGGCGCAGATGTTCTGGTGGGCGGCTGCGAGGGCGTGGGCGATGACGAACTGGACGTGGTTGGTGTCCTGGTACTCGTCGATGAGGATGTACTGGAAACGCTGCTGGAGCTGGGCGAGCGCCTCGGGGTGGTGCTTGAAGAGCAATGCGACCTTGAAGAGCAGGTCGTCGAAGTCGAGGGCGGCGTTGTTCTGCAGGATCTCCTGGTACTTCGTGTAGACCTTCGCGACGGTCTTGGTGAAGAAGTCCGAGGCCGAGGCGGCGAAGGCGGGGGCGTCGACCATGTCGTTCTTGGCGGCGCTGATGGTCTGGAGGATCTTCGCGGGCGGGAAGTTGCTGGTGCTGATCTCCAGCGCCTCGAGGGCGGTCTTGACGGCCCGCTGCTGGTCGGCGGAATCGTAGATCGAGAAGGCGCTGGGCAGCCCGAGGTGGTGCCCGTACTGGCCCAGGAGGCGCACGCCCAGGGAGTGGAAGGTGCAGACGGTCAGGGCCCGCGACTGGCGCTCGCTGACGAGCTGGGCGATGCGCTGGCGCATCTCGCCCGCGGCCTTGTTGGTGAAGGTGATGGCGAGGATGTTCCACGGGGCGATGCCGACGCGCAGGACCAGGTGGGCGATGCGGCGGGTGATGACGCGCGTCTTGCCCGAGCCGGCGCCGGCGAGGACCAGCAGCGGGCCGTCGACGTGGACCGCGGCCTCGCGCTGCGGGGGGGTGAGGTCGTCGAGCAGCGGGTCGGCGGGGTCGCGTCCGGGGGCGGGGGCTTGCTCGTCGAAGTCGACGGGGTCGTGCGCGGCGTCGTTCGCCGGGTCGGAGATGGTGGAGTCGTCGGGCATCCTTGCCTCGGAGTATAGGGGGGCCAGTTTCGTGTGGGCGATCAGGTAGGGTACCAGATCGGAGGCGGGCACCGGGGGGCGTTGGTCTGATCAGAGACGGACACTGTGTGTCCAAATACCGGGCGAGGCGGTACTCCGCCCGCACGGCTCGTCGGAAGCCATCCCAGATCCGGAAAGTCGAAGAGGCCGCCGGCGGAATGCTGTCGACGCGGCGTCGAGATGGATCGAACCGCCCCCGCGCGTGCGGCACTTCGCGCGGGCGGGGTACCGCCTCGCCTGACCTTCGGACACACAGTGTCCGTCTCTGATCAGATGTGGTTCTCGACGCTCATCTCAAACCTCTGCGTCACGCGCCCACGGGGCCCGCCGCCCGCTTCGCCGCGTGGATGCCCGCCAGCCTGCCGCTGCACCAGGCCCACTGGAAGTTGTATCCGCCGATGCGGCCGTCGACGTCGAGGATCTCTCCGCAGAGGAAGAGCCCCTCGCGGCGGCGCGAGGCCATGGTCGCGGGGTCGATCTCCTCGAGCGGGACGCCGCCCGCGGTGACCTCGGCGAAGGTGTAGCCGCGGTCGCGCTCGACGGGCAGCGGCAGGGCGGTCATTGCGTGGACCAGCGCCCGGCGGGCCTCGCGGCTGAGCTGGCCCAGCGAGGTCTCGGGGTCGATGGCGGCGCCGTAGGCGACCAGCGAGCGGGCGAGGCGCTCGGGGAAGCGCTGGCGCAGCGCTGCCGCGACGTTCCCACGCGGGTGGGCCTCGGCCGTCTCCAGCCACCAGCGCTCCATCGCGGCGAAGTCCTCGTCGGGGGCGAGGCTGAGAGTGAGCATCGAGGCCGGGTCGGCCGCGTGGGCGGCGATCCAGTGGCGGCTGATGTCCATCGCCGCCGGGCCGCTGATGCCGAAGTGGGTCAGCAGCAGCGGGCCGCGCTGCTTGCGCAGGACCTTCCCGCCCGCGGCGAGGACGCGCAGCTCGGCCGGGGCGCTCAGCCCGCTGAGCTTGGTGATCCAGTGCCCCTCGGGCAGCACGAGCGGGACCAGCGCCGGCGTGGTCGTCGTGCGCGTGTGGCCCAAGGCCTCGGCCATGCCGTAGCCCGCGCCGTCGCTGCCGGTCTTGGGCAGGGCGAGGCCGCCCGTGGCGAGGATGAGCGTCTTCGCGAGTGTGCGCCCGCGCGCGTGGTCGATGGCGATGCGGTCGCCGACGATTTCGACGCCCGTCACGCGGCAGCCGGCCCAGACCTCGGCGCCCGCGGCCTCGACCGCACGGAGCAGCGCGTCGAGCACGGTCTTGGCGCTGTCGGTGACGGGGAAGAGCTTGCCGGTCTCCTCGCGCTTGAGCTCGACGCCCAGGTCGGCGAAGAAGTCGACGGTCTTCGCCACGTCGAAGCTGCGCAGGACGCGCGTGATGGAGCGCGGCTGCCCGCCGTTGAAGTCGTCGGGGGTGATGACGTCGTGGGTGACGTTGCAGCGCCCCCCGCCGGCGACCAGGATCTTCGCGCCGACGCGGGCGGCGCCGTCGAGCGCGGCGATCCGCAGCGGCTTGGTGGACGATGGGTCGGGCGAGGCGGCGCGGCGGGCCTGGTCGGTCCGGCCGGCGAAGATGGCGGCCATCAGGCCGGCGGCGCCCGCGCCGATGATGGCGACGTCGAGTTCGGCGATGTCGGCCGCGGCAAGTGTGGAGACGGGTTCGTCGGGGTGGGATGTCAAAGGAGGATCACGCCGTAGGGCGGGTAGAGCGTAATCGCGAAACCCGCCATCGGTCTCGCGGCAATCACAGGTTCACCGAAGGGATGATGGACGCTGACACTTCGTGCGAGCGGAGTACCGCTTTCGCCCGAAGAACGGACACACAGTGTCCGGCTCTGATCAGATCCGATCCGCTCAAATCGGACCGGATCGGACCACGTCAACATCACAGCTTGAAATCGCTCAAGCTGATCCCGCCCATCCCGCGGTTGAGGTCCATGCCGCCCTTGAGGTTCCCCGCCTTCTTGCGGGCGGCGGCGGCCGAGGGCTTCGCCGCGGCGGGCTTGCCCAGCGCGGCAGCTTTCGGCGCGGGCTCCGCGGGCGGGGCCTCCTTCACGGCCTTGATCGACAGGCGGATGCGGCGGTTGTCCTCGTCGACCTCCAGGATGCGGAACTGGTGCTTCTCGCCCACCTTCACCACGTCGGTCACCGCGTTGACGCGCTTGTCCGACAGCTCGGAGATGTGGACCAACCCCTCGACGCCCGGCTCGAGCTCGGCGAACGCCCCGAAGTCGGTCGCGGAGAGGATCGTCGCGTCGGCGAGGCTGTGCTTGGCGTACTTGTGCTCCGCGCCGACCCACGGGTCGCCCTGCGACTGCTTGAGGCTCAGCGAGATGCGGCGCTTCGCCGGGTCGACCTGCAGGACGACCAGCCGGAGCATGTCGCCCTCCTTCACCACGTCGCTGACCTTCACGGCCCGCTTCCAGGTGATCTCGCTCGCGGGGAGCAGCCCCTCGACGCCCGTCTCGACTTCGACGAACGCGCCGAAGTCCGCGACGCGGATGACGCGCCCGGTGATCGCCTCGCCGGCGGTCAGGCGCGTCTCCAACCCCTCCCACGGGTCGGGGGCGACCTGCTTGAGCCCGAGGCTGATGCGCTGCTTTTCCTTGTCGAGCTTGAGGACCTTGACGTTGACCTTCTCGCCGACCTTCACGGCCTCGGCGGGCTTGCCGATGTGCTTGTAGCTCATGTCGCTGATGTGGATCAGCCCGTCGACGCCGCCGATGTCGACGAACGCGCCGTACTCAACGACGCTTGAGATGACGCCCTCGCGGACCTGCCCGACCTCGATCTCGGCCCAGACCTTCACGCGCTTCTGGGCCCGCTCCTGCTCGAGGAACATCCGCCGGCTGATGAGCACCTTGCGGGCCTTGCGGTCGATCTCCTGCACCATCGCGTGCAGCTTCTCGCCGATGTACTTCTCGAGGGAGTCGACGTGGTGGAGGTCGACCTGGCTGGCGGGCATGAAGGCCCGGATGTTGCCGACCATCTCCAACTCGAGCCCGCCCTTGTTGGTGGCGGTGACGCGGGCCTCGACGATCGCCCCCTTCTGCAGGTGGTCCCACGTCGTGCGGGTGACGGCCCCCTCGCGGGAGAGGATCACCAAGCCCTCGGCCTCGTCGATGCGCTCGACGACGAAATCCATGATGCTGCCCAGCCGCGGCGGGCGCTCGAATTGGCGGAGCGGGACCACGCCCTG
>JAPLMQ010000039.1 GCA_026386955.1 Planctomycetota bacterium | reverse complement strand
TGCGTTCCCGTCCCGCTGACGTTGGGGCTTTGCCTTGGTAGCCTTCCGTTCCTCCAGCACCTTCATCAGCAACTCCCGCACCGCCGCCCCTCGTGACACAGACTCCCCGGACAGCAAACGGCCCAGCGAGTTCTGCTGTTCGTCACCAGCGGCGTAGGTGGTTTGCACTTCAATGAACTTGTCATCGAGGGGTCGCCACTTCGACCGAACCTTGTTGTCACTGATCCCAGCCATCACCTTCGAGATGGCGTTCTCGATCTCGTTGACCTGTCGGAGCGTGAACTCCAGCTTCCGCCTCTTCGATGGAGCCTGCCTGATCTGCTCCTTGATCGGCTCGGCAAGGTCCGCACTCAGCAGCATCTCTCGCTCGGCGGGTTGGAGGCTCACGCCGATCCTGTCGTCAGGGCCGATCTGCTTGGGCCGCATCCTCTCCAGAATCTCGTCGATGTCAGCCCCGGACTGCTCCAGTTGATCCGCAAACCGGTGCAGGTACGCAACGGCCTCGTCTTCCATCCCAATTGGCTCGGGCGAGTAGTTGGGGATGTCGATGACGATGGGTTCTTTCTGTCCCTGTTTGCCGGGCTGGATTTCATACGGCTCGCAGAGCAGGTCTTCGATCTTCCGCCAGATGTCGCCAAGGGCATCCTGCTTCTCTTGGCTCTTGGAGCGGTCGGCCTCGTCGGTGATGTACCACATGAGGTCGTCGAGTTCGTCTGGCGTGAAAGTGATCTGGGCGTCACCGGGGTCAGCCTGCTTGATGCGGTCGGCGTACTCGGAGCGAAGGCCGGGGATTCTGCGCACGAGTGTTCGCTCTGCTTCGGTCAGGACCAAGGTGAGTGTTTCCGGTGGCTTGGCCATCCCCGAAGTTTACCGCAAGCCGCAAGGTGCCTCACCCAAGGTCGGCGACGGCGTGGGGCGAACTGGAGGCGACTGGGCGGGCAGGACGAAGAACGCCCGGCCATCGGACGGCTGGGATCGCCCAAGACGGGTCGCTCAGAGAAAGGGAACACATCACCATCACGAACCGTGGGTGACCGAGGCGGGCACTCAGGTCAGAGCAGAAGCCTTGGCTGGGCGGGTGAGGCAGAAGCCCAAAACGTGAGACTTTGAGACTTGCCTCAAAATGCAGCCGGAATCGGCAGGTTGGGCGGTCTCAACGATTTGGAGGCGGTGAGACTTGAGCCGGGCAGCCGCACCGAGGGGAGGCGACTGGGCAGGCAGCACCAAAAAGAAAAACGCCCGGCCACCGGCTTCGGCGTCTCACATCCAATAGCCGCTGGGTCATTCTTTTTGGCGTGCCGCCGTCTGCCGACTTCTGATTTGGCGGTCACCCGAACATTCAAGTCGAGCGGGAGCCATCAAGAGTCCTTAGGACGGCCCGACAGGGGCACCTCGTACCATGGGGCGGGATGGTCGGCAGTGACAACTTCCACCTTCGCCAGATCGAATGTTTTAGTTTGGCTCCGGGCAACATCCCAAGCAACCAACTCACGATCAGTGCATCTGACCGGGCCGATCTCCCGTTTTGTTCCCGGCTGCGAGCCGCCGTGGTAAACGATCACTAACACATCGGCGGCTTGCGCGGCGAGGATGCACTTGGCAATGTCCGAGTTGCCTCTTTCACTCGCCTTGGTGTCGATACCGATTCGGGCAGGATTCATTAGGGTCCCCGTAGAAAATCGCCTCCGGTCCCACGGACATCCTCAAATCATAACGCTGGCGGCGATGACGGCCTAGGGTTTTTCGTCTCCATCGGCGTGCTGCGGTCGCTGCTCCCCTCGAAGTGGAGGAAGTTTGAGATCGTCGCTGGCTATTTCGCCGCCATCTCGGGGCTTGCAGCCATCGTGGCGTTGGGAGCGTACGGTGTCGTTGATTTGATCAGGACTCCACGGTCCTTGGAACGCGCTGATTGGTTGATCATCGCTGCTGGCAGCCTGCCGTTCGTTGGGGTCATCGTCCTAACGGTCATGAACTGGCGGCGGCGCGTTCCCCACGCCCTCCTCGTACAGATGTCCTTGCGCTTGGCCTACATCCCGAACGCCCTGATGTGCTGCGACATCTTTGGAAGGTTCGAGGATCTCGCGAACAACGACATGGGGTGGTGGGTGAGCCTCTACGTCGTTGCCGTATACGCCACCGTCGTTGGCGTCGTCAGCGTCCTGTGCTGGAGACGTCTGGCATTTCTGAACCGCCAACTGAAGCCCGTTGAAGCAACGAGTTGAGCGGGGAACGACAGGTTGAAGTGATTGCTGATTCCGCCGCTGCCTCCAGCGAGGCGAGCAGCCTCATGACCGACAAAGCGTCAGCCCCGAGGTGCTTCAATTGGCGAGCGGTTCCGCTCCATCTATTGCGCCAGAATCCTTGACATGGGACTGAGCAGTCCTATGGTGAACTGACGCCGGAGAAGGACAAAAACCCGGCAGGTCCGAACCGAAGCACAGAGCCGAACAAAACTTCAAGGCTCACCTACGCAAGTGCTTCGCAAGGAAGGGCCGACCCTGTAGGGCTAGGTGGCTCACACCCCATCTGACCCTGTACGGTCGGTCATTTTCTGACCGTTCTTCGAGCCAACAATCGGCTCGGACCTCAAAGTGCTTTCTCCCCTCCGCCCTGTTGCCTCCTCGGAGGCAACGGGGTTTTTCTCGTAACGCCGTCGTCGTCCCATGATTCAGAATGTGGGTGTTGATCCCTTGACTCAAAACTGATTGGTCTTCTACTGTTGAGCAACTCCGGGGAAGCAACCCAAGGAGAACAGGCCATGGATGGCACCCAGACCCCTCAACGATCTTTCCACTTCCGCCCCGTCGATGTGAGTCGCTCCACTTGCCCGAGCCACCGCAGGCCCGAGCCTGCCACTGCTCGTTGGCATCCACCGGTGAGGCCCGCTGATCGGTTGGGCTCACGCCTCAAGAGCATGAGCAGCGTCCGTCAGGAGTTGGTCGAGCGTGTGCGGCGTGAGATCGCGGCAGGCACCTACGAGACCGCAGAGAAAATGGATGTCGCCGTGGGCAAGCTGGCCGAAGACCTGATGTAGCTCCTCGCCGTTTCGAATTCGTTCACATCACAAGAGATTCACCTCCGTCGTCGCAAGACTGACGTGGGGTGCCGGTAAGTGCAGATCCAGTGCAGCCTTTGGGGCTGACCTTGGGCGCAATGAAAAAGGCGCGATCAGCCGAAGCCGAGTCGCGCCCTTCCGGGGGCAAAGTGATGGATCAAGTTTAGTCGGGTGAGCGACCAGTTCAAGAACGATTTCACTGGCTTGCTGGAGTCCTAGGCCAGTCTCTGGTCAGCGAGAGAACGCGGGCCTCGATCTTTCCCGCACCAACAACAAGCTGAAACGGCTACCCTACGGCCCCGTTGGCGACGGTGCCGACGACGAATCAAACCAAAGGAATCGGAATGTCCAAGCGAACAGCAGGGGAAGAACTCACGACCGAGGTGGCAACCAACGCCATCATGCCCAGCCTCAGCAAGATCATCCATGACCTCCTCGGCAGGGCCAACCCGGTGAAGGCAGAGCTTGCGTCCAAGGGCGAAGAGCTTGAGGCGATGGCCAACGACGAGAACCTGCCCGCCGCCGTGCGGCAGTCGATCCGTCAGGCGAAGGCTTCACTGGCTGCAGCCGAAGATGGAGCCGACGTCAAGACGCGCGAGACCATCGCGGTGGCCATCAAGCACGTCTGCAACGAGCTTCGGATACCGATCCTGCTGGGCAGCAGCAGCGCTCCACGAGCGGCCCGAGCATCGGGTGGTGGTCGCGGGGCGGGCGGCGAGAACGAAGTGTGGTTGCTCACCCACCTGAAGAGCCACCCCAAGCAGGGTCGAGGCGAGATCCTCAAGGCGGCTGAGGCGGCGGGGAAGAATCAGGGCAGCATCGGGCTGCTGCTGGTCAAGCTGGCCAAGGACGGCACGATCAACGGCGTGCTGCCCGCAGGGGCATCTCGTGGCCTGCTCTATTCGCTGGCCTGATCCGAGTTGAAGAATGAATGAGGGGGACCAACCGCTGGGCGCTTGCTCGGCGGTTATCGTTAGGGGCGGTCCTCTCAACCGAACCAAAGCATCAACACTTGAGGACTGGCCAACCCCACCGTTGGAGTACAGGAGCCGCCTGCTGCCAGCTTGACGAGCGCGGTGGCGATGGGAGGGGTATGGTGGGGGAGGAGGCAAGGGGTGGCCAGTGAGAGGCGAGCCGGGGGATATGGCCATGCCGAGAGTCGGAAAAGTCGCATCTGCTGGATTGACTTACAGCTTTCCGGGGAACTAAACCCCGAACTAAACCCCAAGGGCATGTTTTGGGCAAAAATATTGAAAATCGGGTTTAGTGCGTGATTTCTAAGAAGTGTTATTGCAACACTTTATGCAAAGACTAAACCCGCAGTCTGCTTTATCAGCGGTGCGCTCTAGCCAACTGAGCTACGAGCCCTCCGGGGCGTCCGCCCCGAGGACCAGACAGATTACGGCATCCCGACGGGCGGGTCAAGGTGGTCGAGTGCACCATCAAATCAATCGGGGGTCGAAACGGGCT
>JAPLMQ010000170.1 GCA_026386955.1 Planctomycetota bacterium | reverse complement strand
GTGGTACGTCGCGGGCTGCGCGACGGGCAGGAGCGAGATCCTCACGCGGATCGACCCGCCGTCGCCCACGGGCACCACGCCGACCTTCTGCCACGCGGAGTTGGCGAGGATGTCGGGCTCGTATTCCAGCTTGTCGCGGGTGAAGGAGACCGCGTTGTTGCCCTCGCCGTCCGAGGCCTCGATCTTCCACGTCTCCTGGTATTTGATCTGGCGGAAGCGGACCCAGACGTGGTATTTCCACCCGCGGTCGATCTTGATCACCTGCTCGGCGACGCCCTCGTGGGCCGACCAGTCGGCGGTCAGCGTGTCGCCCGAGCGCTTCCATCCGCCGGTGATCTTCTCGAACTCGCCGGGGTGGAGCCAGTACCAGTTGTGGCCCTGCGCGTTCGCGGCGACGTCGCTGCGCAGCGCGTCGACCTGCCGGCGGAGGCGCACGGGGTTGGCGACCATGTTCCACACGTCGTCGAAGACGACCTGCCGCTCGGGCGAGCGGTAGTCGGGAACGTGGTCGTCGGCGTACTCCTTCTTCGCGATCTCGTCGACGCGGGCCCGCCAGTAGGCCCTGCTGAGCTCGAAGAGGCGCGGCTGGGCCCCGGCCCGCTCCCAGGAGATCGGCCGGACGCGCCAGAGCTGGGCCGCGGCACGACTCTCGGCGTCGACCGCGGGACGGAAGGCCGACTGCAGGATCGTGGGAGAACCCGTGGACTTCATCTTCTGCAGCGCGGCGTCGTCAGGCGCCTCGGCCCAGATCTCGTCGGTCAGGTAGAGGCAGTCGACCTTGCGGGGCAGGTAGGCCGCGGCCTTGATGCCGATGGCGTGCCACCAGCGCGTCACTGGGCTGAAGGAGACGGTGTATTGCCCGACTTCGAGGTCGACGAGGATCGACTTCCACGCGGGCCCCTCCTTCTCCGTGGGCAGGTCGTTGAACTCGTCGCTGACCAGCGGCTGGAAGGCTTCGCGCCCGTTCTTCTGGAGGCGCAGGCGCGTGACGGCCGAGCCGGCCGGCGAGCCGTGGTAACGCACCCAGAGGCGGTGGAGCCCGGCCCGATCGACGGCCAGCGGGAAGGAGACCTGCGTGCCGCTGTCGCCCGCCCCGGCGCAGAGCCAGTCGCCGGGTCGTGGCCGAGATGCCAGAGCGTCAGCCCCAGCGAGTAGCGGGCGCCGAGGGGTTCGTCGACGGGGGAGGGTTGGGTTGCGGCGGGCGGCTCCGCGCGGGCGAGGGTGGAGAGCCCGAGGGCGAAGATGATCAACAAGAATGGCAGACGATGGATCGGCATCATTAGGCTTTGCCTTCAACGCGATCGGAGTTGTCGACAGACGAAGGCAGATCCGCGTCAGATGTCGACGCCAATGCGCTTGAGCTGTTCACGCAACGACCAGTACGGCGGCCTTCGATCCCCACAGAACCATTCGCAGCCTTCGGCGATCCATTGGGTCCTGTAGTCCCTAAACGAGATGGGTTGGCAGCCAAGGCCCGGATTATCCTCAAATCCGAACTCATACCCACAACACTCGCAGACGTCATACGAGGCATCCCCGTATCGCTGGCAATACGGCGGTTCGCCATGCGACTTCCACGGCGGCGGCCCGAGGTTCTTGTAGGCCGGCCATTCGAGCCCCGGAAAGCCGCAGCAGGGACAGCAATGCGCGTCGCCCTCGCGTGGGAGCAGTGGTGTGTCGCCGGCCATGCATTTCACCCGCATCATGAGATTCATCGATGACGACGATTTGTCACACCCCGTAAACCGCCTTCGCCTTGCGCTCCAGATGCCTCAGCAGCGGGTCGGCGGAGAGCGGCTTGCCGGTGACGCGCCGGCACAACTCGGCCGCGCGATAACGTCGGCCGTGGCGGTGGATCCTCTCGTTCAGCCACGCCTTCAAGTCGAGCAGGTCGGCCTTGGCGATCCTCCGCTCCATCCCGGGGATCTCCGCGTCGATCGTCTCCCAGAATTGGGCGGCGTACAGGTTGCCCAGCGTGTAGGTCGGGAAATAGCCGAACGCGCCGAGCGACCAGTGGACGTCCTGCAGGCAGCCGCGGCGGTCGTCGGGAACGTCGACGCCGAGGTATTCCTTGTATCGCCGGTTCCATTCCGAGGGGAGGTCGCGCACCTTCATCTCGCCGCGGAAGAGAGAGCGTGAGGCAGGGCCCAGCGCCAGAAGGCCTCGCTGCGGCCGACCCAGTTCTCCCACATCCGGCTCTGGCTTTCGTGGATGCCCAGCGAGGCGGCGTCGGCGAGCGGCTGGCCGAAGAGGTCGGGCGTGCGGCCGCGGGCGAGCTTGGGCAGGCCCTGCTCGTAGAGGCCGTGCCCGGCCTCGTGCATCGTGCCGTAGAGGGCGTCGGTGAATTTCTCGTCGCGGTAGCGCGTGGTGAGGCGCGTGTCGCCCGGGGCGAAGCCGGAGCAGAACGGGTGGGTGGTGACGTCGAGCCGGCCGGCCTGCAGGTCGAAGCCCATGCGCTCGAGCACGACCTGGCCGAAGGCGTGCTGCGCCGCGGGATCGACCTTCACCTGCAGACAGCGCGTGTCGACCTTCGTCCTGCTCGCGGCGACGCGGGCGATCAGCCCCGCGAGGCGCGAGCGCAGCGGCGTGAAGACCGCCTCGATCTCGCGCGTGGTCATGCCGGGTTCGTGCACGTCGAGCGCGGCGTCGTACAGCTCCCCGCCCTTGGGCACGCTCAGCAGCTCGGCCTTGCGCTTCGCGAGGGCGAGCACCTTCTCCAGCCAAGGGGCGAAGGCGGCGAAGTCGGATTTCTCACGGGCGGCCTTCCAAGCCTGCTGCGCCTGGGTGCCGACCTTCGCCATCTCGGCGACGAGCGAGCCGGGGAGCTTGGTGGCGTGGTCGAAGTCGCGCTTGATCTCGCGCAGGTTGGCGGCGGAGGCGGAGCCGGGCTTGTTGAGCGCGGCGTCGCGGGCGCAGGCCTTGAGCAGCTTGCCGATGCGCGGGCTGGTCGAGCGCTGGTGGACGATGCCGGCGAGGGCCGCCTTCTGGTCGCCGCGGGCGGCGCCGGCGGCGTGGGGCATGTAGGTCTCCTGGTCCCAGGCGAGCAGGCCCAGGACCGAGCCGAGCGTCGCGGCGTCGCGGAGGAGGGAGCAGAGTTCGACGTAGGGAGCGGGGGTTTTCGGGGCGGCGGGCTTCTTCATTTCGGTGGTTCCTGGGCGATGAACGCGCACATCAATTCATCGTCGTCGGATGCGCGACGTCTGGTGCCACATGTCATCGTACTCGTGACATGTGAAGCCGCCGAATAACGGATGGGATCAATTCGAACGCAAGCCCATCGATCCCGACGGTACGCCGTCGGGTTCGGTGGGGTCGGGCTCGCAGCACACCAACCCCGTGGGTTTTCCAAGGATGTTCCACACTCCGCAAAACGGAGCACAAACCCCACGGAACACGACGGCGTACCGTCGCGATCCGTGGGCTTGGGGCGCGGGGTCGTCCGGAAGGATCCTGTGACACCCCGGCAACGGCCTCCCGCGTCCTCACCGCGACGGGTGCAGATACTCGATCGGCTCGTCGAACGGCGGCACCGCGCCGGAGGCGACGGCGTACAGCCTCTCGTGCGTCGCGCGGGCGGCCTTGCAGATCGGCTCGTGCGGGAGGTGGCAGAGGTCGAGGAAGCCGATGTTGTAGTTCTCGTTCGAGGCCGCGCCGGAGAGCGCGTTGCGGTCGTAGAGGTTGAACCAGTGGGCCCCGACCAGCCAGGGGGCGGCGGCGGCGTGCTCCTGGTAGATGCGGAAGGCCTTGCCGCGCTCCGCCTGGTCGCGCACGCGCGTCAGGCCGGCCGAGGGCAGGCCGCCGTCGAGCGCGCCGACGTGCCACTCGCCGATCATCATCGGGCGGTTGAGCTTCGCGACGACCTCCTCGACGCCCGGCTCGGGCTCCTTCTCGCCGTAGGAGACGAACCGCGCCTTGGGCAGGTAATAGTTGTAGCTCACCACATCGAAGCAGCCCATCGCGCGGAGCATCCAGATCCGCGGGAAGGTCCAGATGCGCACGCCCAGGTTGAGGTGGTTCGGGTCGACCTTCCGGCAGGCGGCGGAGGTGATCTCGAAAAGCCGGGCGAGCATCGTCGTGCTGAACTCGGTGAGGTCGGCGTGGGCGGCCTCGGTCAACGGCGTGGTCCACGGGCCATGGGCGACGGCGTCGATGGTGGTGGCGATGCCCCACGCCTTCGAGAGGGCCGCGGAGTCGCCGTATTTCGCGAGCAGCACGCCCGCGAGGGCGCGGCGGGAGGCGCAGTCGGGCGACTTGAAGAGCATCGAGGCGGCGAGGCCGCGGCGCTCGTCGATCTGCCAGCTCACGCTGGGCTCGTTGGTGAGGAAGTAGCCGATCATCGCGGGGTCGTCGATGGTCGGGCGCAGGCGCTCCGCCATCGCCGCGGCGTCGCGCTCGATGCGCGGGTCGAAGACGTCCGGAAAGCAGCCGGTGACTTGGCCGACGCTGGGGAAGCGGAACTGGAGGTCGAGCGGGAGGCAGTACGGAACGCCCGCGCGGGCCATCGCCGGCTCGTCGGACCAGTCGCCCGCGGTGTTGAAGCCGAGCGTGCGCAGCTCGGAGGCGGCGACGGCGGTCCACGCGTCATGCCACTTGCCCGGCCCGAAGGCGCGGATGAAGTTGGCCTCGACGAAGTTGAACTCGTGGTTGTCGCGGCTGTGCCAGGGGTTGGTGTGGAAGGCCTTGGCGTACGGGTTGTCCTGCGTGGGCTCGGGGGTCGGCGCGCCGCCCTTGGGCCAGGCGACCGCGCCGCGGAGATTCATCTGCCGGGTCTGGTAGTAGGTCTCGTGGTCGATGCTGGGGTGGACGCAGTCGACCCCCGCCGACCAGAAGAGATGGCCCTCGGGATCGACCAGCCACCACCGGCGGCCGTCGTGGTGCGTGCGGAAGAAGCCGGTCGCCTCGACGCGGCGATCCTTCCACCCGCCCCACTTGCTGAAGTTCGCGGGCGGCTTGGTCGCGGGCGCGCCGTCATGCAGCCGGCGGAGGCGGGCGACGAGTTCGTCGGGCGTGCGCGTCTTGCCGGGGCGGTCGTGCAGCGCGCTCTGGCCCATCTCGTCGACGATCGGGCCCTTGGGCAGGAGCGGATTCTCAAGACGTGCCGGCTCATCGATGCTGAAGGCCAGCGGCGCGAGGCAGAGCCGGGCGGGGAAGCCCGGGGCGCGCAGGACCTTGACGATCACGCGGTCGACCTTGGCGAGGTCGGCCCCGGCGATGTTGAACCAGACTCGCGTCTGGCATTGCGTGAGCGGCGAGAAGCCGAAGGCGGCGACGGTTGCGTCACCCGCGGCGAGCGAGAGGTTCATCGTGACGAAGTAGTCGCTGTCGAGCAGGATGTCGACGGCGATGAACTTCGCGCCGAGGAGTTGGCCCGGGGCGCAGGCGTGCGCGAGGCTTGAGCCGTAGGGCTCGCCCGGGTTGAGCTTGAACCACGCGCCGCCGGCGAGCGGCGAGCCGGCGGGGTCGGATTGGAGCAGGCCCGAGGGCAAAGGCGACGCGAGCGTGAGGGGGAAACGCGTGGGGGCGGCCATGGGACGAGGTTCCCGGGGTGAGGCGAGGTGGAGGCGGGCAGTCTACCGCGGCGGTGGCCGACGGGGGTCCCGGATTATGACCGCGCGAGTCTTCTGGATACCTCAGCCTCTGAAGCGATCCTTACGAAGTGGAACGTGCCACATCGCAGCCGTAGGCTGCTATGTGCCGGTGAACAATGACGCGCGGGTCAACGGAAATCCTCGACACACCGATCGACGCGCGTGGAACCGGGCGCCGCTCAAATCCCTGCGCTTCCCGTTGACCGGCACACAGCAGCCTACGGCTGCGGTGTGGCACGGCCAATGGCCAATCGCTCACCCCCCCCGCCCTCCCGACTAAAATGCCGCCACCCCCACACGGAGCCTCGCATGATTCGTCTTGGCATCGTCGGCTACGGCCACCGCATGGCCTGTTTCATGGGCGGCCCGATGAAGAACGTCGAGCCGGATTTCCAGGTCGTCGGCGTGGTCGATCCCGCGGAGGCCTTCATCCGCAAGCGATTGGCCGACTGGGGCTGCACCGACCAGAAGGAGGTGCCCTTCTACCCCGACGTCGCGACGCTCGTCCGCGAGGGAAAGCCGGACGGGCTGCTCATCGGCACGAACTGCGCCATGCACACGCCCTTCGCGATCCAGGCGGCGGAATACGGCTTGCCGCTCTTTTTGGAGAAGCCGGTCTCGACGAGCATGGAGCAGGCCGTCGCGCTGGAGAAGGCGTTCCGCAAGAGCAAGACGGAGGTGGTGGTGAGCTTCCCGCTGCGCGTCTCGCCGCTGTGCGTGCGGGCCCAGCAGGCGATCGAGTCGGGCGAGATCGGCCGGCCCGAGCACATCGCGGGGCTCAACTACGTCCCCTACGGCACGGTCTACTACACGCCCGGGAGCTACCAGTCGCTGCAGGGGCTCTTCCTGCAGAAGGCGACGCACGACCTGGACTACATGATGGGGCTGATGGGCTCGCGCGTGAGGCGCGTCGGGGCGATGGCGAGCAAAGGGCGCGTCTTCGGCGGGAGCAAGCCCGCGGGGCTGGTCTGCTCGAAGTGCGACGAGGCCGAGACGTGCAAGGAGAGCCCCAAGAACCGGCAGCGCAACGGCTCGGCCTCGGGGAAGAACAAGGACCACGCCTGCGTCTTCAGCGTCGACATCGGCACGCCCGAGACGGGCATCTGCGAGGACTCCTCGAGCTGCGTGCTGGAGTTCGAGTCGGGGGCGACGGGCGTCTACACGCAGGTCTTCTTCAGCCGGCGCGACGCGGGCCGGCGCGGCAGCATCGTCAGCGGGTACGACGGGACGGTCTCGTTCGACTGGTACCGCAACGACATCACGCTGGTGCACCACCACAAGCCGTTCACCGACACCTTCACCTCCAAGGGCGGCGCCAACCACTTCGGCGGCGACGACGAGCTGGCGAGCGACTTCGTCGACCTGATCCACGGGCGCATCAAGCGCTCGCGCACGCCGATCGAGACGGGGTTGGCAAGCGTGTACGCCTGCCTGGCGGCGAAGGAGTCGTCGGAGACGGGGAGGTTTGTGGAGGTCAGGCCGGTGGAGATGTGAATCGAACCGTGGGGCAACAACATGAACGCGAACCGTTGGGGTCAAGGGATCGTCGAGGATGATTCGCAGAACGTCATCGCGCGTCCAGAGATGCCGATTGATGAACTCGTCGGCAACAAGGCAATCCCGCAAGAACCTGCCCAAGACACAGGACCGGGGTATTGCTACATCCGCGTCGGCCCCGTCGTCATCTGCGGGCATGAATGGTTCGTGGGTGTCTACTTCTTTCATGGGCAGATTCATTCAGTGCGCATGGGCATGAGCCCGAAGTCGACCGAACCCCTGTTTGGATACATCCCCCCCTTCGGGGAATCATCCAAGGAACTCGCTTACTACAAGACGCTGATCCGCGACCAGATCGGGGCCGATTCGGCGGAGGCGTTTCCGTGGGGAACAATCGGGGCCGCGTGGGACGGTAAAGGCGGATCCACCGCCATCAGGATTCGGTATGGAGCTTTCGACACTACGCCTTCCTCCCCCACGGCCGATTCATCCACTTCCGAAATCAAGTTCGCCATCGCCATACTCGGGATAGTCTGCTTCGTGGTTTCCGCAATTTGGTTGGCAGTGCGGTTCCTGGCTCATCGTCATTGAATCAATGCGCCAATATAAACCCCGATCACCCGCGTCATCGTCCCCCGCGAATTGCATAAACAGAACCGGCGACCGGGTCGCCGGTTCATTTAGGGGTTCAATCGTCTTCTGCCAGTCGCCAACTTCCGTCGCTTGCGCATCCGGCTAACAAGAGGCGGCCTCAGGGCGGGCCGAGAAACGCCAACTCGCCGCCGATCACCGCCACGGCGAGCACAAAGAGAATGAGGACGCTCATCGCGTTGAGCACCAATGACTCCGGCAGCGCCGAATCGGCCTGATTGGCGGCGCGCGTGCGCCAGGTCCACAGCGCCACCCCGCCGACCAGCAGCGCGAAGAGCAGCATGAAGGGCACGTAGAACGGGAGCATCTGCTTGAGGAGCATCTCGCGGTCGCCCCAGAAATAGGAGTGGGCCGTCATGAGCAGGAAATAGGGCATGACGCCCGCCTCGACGGTCAACAGCCAACTGAGACGGGATTGGTCGGGGGCCGGGCCGAAGGCGCGGAGGAGCCTGAGCAGGAGACGGGCGAAGCCCACGAGGATCGGCACGGAGAGCAGCACAAAGAGCACGCGCATCACGGCCGGGGGGATGTGGTATCCAGCGTCGGCGTAGACGAGGACCGCCTCCGGATCGCCGTGCCCCGTCGCGGCGCTCTGCAGGAGCAGGACGCCGTTCTTCCCAAGCGCGAAGGTGCCGGTGGCGAAGGGGATCAGCCAGCCGAGGGATCCCGGGCGGGCTCGGCGGGCGAGGGGCAACAGGGGCAGGGCGAAGAGGATGCCGAAGAGGATGCCCCCGCCGCTCATGAGCATGTGGCTCCAAGGCGGGCGGGTTCCCATCGCGGTCGGGACGTAGGAGAAATCGAACGGGCGGAGGACGAACCCGGTGACGCGCCCGCCGCCGATCCAGCAACCCAGGGCGTGGCCGAACTCATGGATGGCCGTCTCGAGGTTCGCGCAGAGGGCGAAGGTGCAGAGGAGCGCGAAGGCGACCATCGCCGGGCGGGATCGCATGGGGTGTTCCGGAAGGTTGGCGAGATGAGACACCAGCGTATCACGCGGGCGTCGCAACGTGGCGGCAAAAAAAAGAACCGGCGACTGGGTCGCCGGTTCTCTTTGGTGGACCGGTGGATTTGCCGCAGAGGCACTAACATCCGTCGCTTGCGCGTCCGGCTAACAAGACAAGGCCCCGCCGCCTCAGGTCGTCGGCGCGTTCGTGCGGGCGAGGACGCGGCCGAGCTGCTTCAGGGCCTGGCGGATGCGCTGCTCGTTCTCGACCAGCGCCATGCGGACGTAGCCCTCGCCGCCCTCGCCGAAGGCGGCGCCGGGGGTGAGCGCGACCTCCGCCTGGTCGACCATGGCGAGGCAGAACTCGACGGTCTTCCCGCCGAAGGGGGCGAGGTGCTCGGGCTTGACCTTGGCCCAGACGAACATCGAGGCGCGGGGCGACTGGACGTCCCACCCGAGCTTCTGCAGCCCGGCGACCAGCACGTCGCGCCGGCTCTGGTAGATCAGGGCCTGCTTGGCGATGTGCTCGTCGCCGGTGCGCATGGCGACGATCGCGGCGATCTGCACCGCCTGGAAGATGCCGTAGTCGTAGTAGCCCTTGATGGTCGAGAGGGCCTTGACCATCTCGGGGTGGCCGCAGCAGAAGCCGATGCGCCAGCCGGCCATGTTGTAGGGCTTGGAGAGCGTGGAGAACTCGCAGCCGTACTCCTTCGCGCCGTCGACCTCGAGGAAGCTCGGGGCCTTGTAGCCGTCGAAGCAGGTCTCGCCGTAGGCGAAGTCATGGATGATCATGACCTGGTGCTTCTCGGCCATCTTGACGACGCGCTCGAAGAACGGGCGGTCGACGGTCATGGCGGTGGGGTTGTGCGGGTAGTTGAGGATGACCAGCTTGGGCTTGGGCGTGGCGGTGTCGAGGACGCGCTCGACGCGGTCGAGGAAGGCCTGGTCGTTGCCCAGCGGGACGCTGATGACGTTGCCGCCCGCGAGGACCACGGCGTAGGTGTGGATCTGGAAGGCGGGGTCGGCGACGACGGCGGTGTCGCCCGGGCCCATCAGCGCCAGGATCAGGTGGCTGAAGCCCTCCTTGGAGCCGATGGTCGCGATGACCTCGGTCGCCGGGTCGAGCTCGACGCCCCAGTTCCGGCGGTACTTCAGGGCCATGTCCTTGCGCAGGTTGTAGACGCCGGCGGAGACGCTGTACCGGCTGTTGCGCGGGTCGACCGCGGCCTCGCGCAGCTTCTCGACGACGTTGTCGGGCGGCGGGTCGGTCGGGTTGCCCATGTTCATGTCGATCACGTCGGCGCCGGCCTTGCGGCGCTCGTAGATGAGCATCTTCAGGCGGTTGAGGACGTAGGGGGGGAGCCGTTCGATGCGGCTGGCGACTTCAATCTTCATGACGAGCCTTCCATGGACGGGCGGCGGATGAATGTGTGAATCGGACGAGCAAGTTTACCACAGAAAATGAGGCGACGAGGCGGAAATCGTAGGCGTTGGGACGGGGGAAATCATGGGTTCCGGGGGGATGGTTCCGGGGCTTCCGGGGGACTTCTGGGGTTTGATGGACAGTTGAAACGGTCCATCCTTCATTTGGCGTCCTGAGTCGCGAGAAGCCTCTTCTGACGGGCCCAACTCTTTTGGAGGCCCGGGTCGAGCACCACCAGGTCGGCCTCGCGGAGGATGGTCCGGGCGAGCCGTTCCATCTGCAGCCGCTCGACCTGCCGGCGCACGCCGTCCTGCAGCGATCCTTTCACATCGTCGAACTTGGCCTCTTTCCCTGCGATTTTTCTTTCGAGCTTCACGATCGCGAAGCCGCCCTCGAGCACGATCGGGTCGCTGACCTGCCCGACCTCGAGCTTCGCCAGCGAAAGGCGCACGGCCTCGGGGTAGGTCGGGTCGGCCGCACTCAGGGGTGAAAGCAGCCCGCCCTGGGCCCGGCTGGAGTCGGTGCTCGACGTGGCGGCCAAGTCGGCGAAGAGCGCCCCGCCGCGGAGCTTGTCGAGGATCTCGCCCGCGGCCTGGAGGTTGGCGACGGTGATCAGCCGGGCCTCGTAGCGCGGGCCGTATTGATAGTCGAACGCCTGGCGGAGGGCGGAATCGGTCACCTGCACGTCGCCCTGGACGAGCAGCCGCATGCCCGCGTTGCGGACCAGCAGCATGTCAAAGCGGCGCTCGCCCAGGCCCCGGCGTTCGCGCAGCTCCTTGAGGAGCCGTTGCCCGGCGTCGGCGTCGGGATCGAGGGCGAGGGCCATGAGTTTGCGCTCGGCGTCGATCAGCGCGGGCGTCAGGGCGACGGCCCGCTGCTCGAGGCGGAGGCGAATCTGGCTGTCGAGGACAAGTTCGGAGAGGACCTCGCCACCCGAGGCTTCGAGCAGCGGTTGGCCCAGCTCGGCGAAGGAGATCGATTTCCCATCTAGTACGGCCAGCGGCTGGTCGGCCCGGAATGTTGGCGGGGCGGGGACGGTCGATGTAGAGTGAGCGGACGAGCCGGGTTTGGACGATGCGGGCGTGCGCGGAGCGGCGGTGGACGAGGGGGAGCCTTGGCAGCCGGCGAGCGCCAGCAGGAGCAGGCCGAGGGCCGACGTGAGGGCTGGCGTCGTGCGGCGAAACCCGGGCATCCGCGACGCATGATTGATCGGTCGGCGCGTAGGTTGGCGAGCAATTTGGCGAGTCATTCCCCAACGCTACGGGTTGCCCCGGGGGCTGTCAACGACTCGCGGCGGCGGTGTTCGGACGGACGGTCGGGGCCGGCGGAGCGTCGCAAATCGGCCTCGCGTGGGTGATGGTGGTCATGAGCGAATCCGGCAAACCGAACCTCTGTCCTTACTGCGGCCACCAGCAGCCCACGGGCGATCGCTGCCAGCAATGCGGCGGGCTGTTCGAGCCGCTCAGCCGGCGGGCGACGCAGATCGCGATGGGGCCGTGGTTCATCCGCGACGCCCAGAAGCCCTTCCGCCCCGGGTGCAGCTTCGAGGTGGTCCGCAAGCAGGTCGACGCCGGGCGGGTGAAGGCCGACACGGTCATCCGCGGCCCGACGACGCAGCAATTCTGGACGCACGCACGGCACACGCCGGGCATCGCCCACCTGCTGGGCCACTGCCACGACTGCGGGGCCCGGGTGAGCTCCAGCGCGGAGAAGTGCCCCGAGTGCGCCGCGGTGTTTGCCTTGCCCGAGACGCGCAACGAGCTGGGCCTGCAATATCCGACGGCGGCGCAGGCCGCGGAGGCGCAGGCGGAGATCAACCGGATCGTCGCCGAGCAGCAGGCGGGCGACGAGGAGGCCGGGCAGGAGAAGGCCGACGGCGCGACGGGCAAGGTCGGAGGGACGGACGCCGGCAAGGACACAAGCCGCGGCGACCGTGGCCGGGACGGCGACGACGACAAGAAGCATTCAAGCAAGTCCGGGGCGGGCGGGGCCCGGCGCGTGCCGCGCCGCGTGGTGCTGCCGGCGCACGACCTGCTCGACCAGATCGTCGGCCCCGCGCGGCAGCGGCTTTCGCCGATGGCACCGGGGGCTCCGGGCAGCGGATCGAACCGCGAGTCCGGCGGCGAGGGCGCGGGCAAGCGCGAGTCGAACGTGCCGGTGGTGGTCGTCCGCCCGATCGGCGGCCGGGCCGGCGCGGGTTCGTCGGGCGGCGCTGCGGGCAAACGCGGTCGGACTTCCGGCAGGGGCTCCGGCGATTCCGGGGGCGACTCCGGCGGCATCGAGGCCCTCGGCGAAGCACAGATGCTCGACGCCGCGGGCCGCGCGCTCGACTTCGCCCCCACCGACGGCGACGCCTTTCCTGTTCCGCCCGCTCCGCCCAAGGCCAAACGGAGCGCGCTGGCCAAGGCCTTGGGCTTGATGGTGTTGCTGGTGCTGGCGTTCTACTGCTTCTGGCTGACCTGGGAGCTGACGCACCAAGGCGATTCACCGCCGCCGCCGGAATCCCCTGCGGGCAGGACGCAGTCGAATTTCCCGCAGGGCAAGCCCGCGACTTCGGACCGACCGTCCACGCCCGCCGGCGCGAACAAGCCCGCCGGCCCAAGCAAGCCCGCCGAAATCCCCAAGCCCCTCGTGCGCCCCACGCCCCCGGCCTCGCTCCCGGCCGACTTCCCGCTCACGCCCGCGAACCGCCCGTCCGACGCCGGCCCTGCGGAGGCTCCCGCCGGCGGAGCGACCGGCGCGCGAAGCTCCTCGAGCCGAACGGGCGACTCGCGAACGCCCGACGCGCGACCCGCAGACGCGCGCACACCCGCCGCCCGCGCCGCCGATCCTCGTGCCGCGGAACAGCCCGTCAACCTTTTCGCCGCTCCGCCCACCGCCGCCACGATCCGCACCCGCCTGAGCCAAGCCGATCGGCTGGAGGCCTCCGGCAAGTTCGCCGACGCCCTCGCGATCGTGGAGGACCTCGCCCGCAACGTCGCCCCCGACGCCCGCCCGCCGGAGATGGTGGCCGCGCTGACCCGCCTGCGCGACCGCGTGCAGAAGGAGAACGCGCGGAAGACGTTTGAGGATTGAGGAGGGGCGACAAAAGTCGCGGAAGGCCCATGTCTGGTGCCACATGTCACCGTACTCGTGACATGTGCCGATGAACGGACGCCTCACGGCCTTGCGGAAACCATGTCGTGCCGTCGCAGAATGTGCGTCATTTCAGGTCGTTTCGACGTCTCCTGTCGGATGTGGGCTTCACGTCTTCTCAAGACACATGTCACGAGTACGATGACATGTGGCACCCGAAATGCCCGCGACTCCGCACATAAGCCTCTGACCCGCCGACTGGCCTGCTCCCCGAAAACTGGTCCAGGTGATATGAGAGTCTTAACCGGCCGCCGCAGGGCGGCCAAGGAGACTCAAGGATGTCAGGCAAGAAGCACAAGCCCGAGCAGATAATCGCGAAGTTGCGGGAGGCGGAGG
>JAPLMQ010000054.1 GCA_026386955.1 Planctomycetota bacterium | reverse complement strand
GAAGCTCTTCATCGCCACTTCCCCACCCCAGGTCTTTGACCGTTTGCTTGTTCCGTGATCCCGCCAGCAGCGGAATCGACCATTGGACACGCGAGGCGCGGAACTTGGCACGCGAGGAGCTGACGAGGCAAAAAAAACTGGCTCTCCGCGGTTTCAGTTGGGACAGTCATCGCGGCGCCGCCTCCGGTTCAGTCTCGACGAGTGGGTAGGTCTGGTCCCGGCGTCGTGACCTTCGAATCGATAGCTGGCGGATCTTCAGCCCGAAGTACTCGAGATCGCGAAAGCCGTAGCGCGATCGTCGTAGGACGTTGATCTTGAGGTTGAGACCTTCGAGGGGACCGTTGGAAATGGCGTTGCGGTGGTAGGCAAGGAGCCCAGAACGGTGGCTGTCGAGCATTCGGGCGACACGCGCCATCGGAGCGATTCCGGATTCCTTGGCTTCGACGATCCACCGGTCGATGAATACTGCGGCGACGGCTTCGCTGCTGGACGTCCAGAACTGCTGGAAGTCCTCCTTCATCAGGTACGCCTTGGCGAGGTCGGTATTCAGCGCGAGGAGCTCATCGAGGCGAGTCTGCTGGCGAGGTGTGAGTCGCTCGCCGCGGCGGAGGAGAACGAATCGCTTCCCCTTGACCACCTTGCGGACGTCCTTGTCGGCGTTGGCCATCGTGAGCTTGCGAGTGTCGTTCACCGCCTCATTCATGTGTTTGGCCACGTGAAACCGATCGAACACGATCGCCGCTGTCGGACACGCGGCCGTGACCGCATTGATGAAGGGCGCGGCCATGTCCATCGAGACGTATTCGATCCGAGCGGTTGCGGCCGATCCGATGAACTCGAAGAACTTGGCGACTGTCGCTTCCCGGCGGCCCTCGCCCGTCCAGATGACCTCGCCGGTGTCGTAGTCCAGCACGACCGTGAGGTATTTGTGGCCCTTCTGATAGGCGATCTCGTCGATGGCGATCGTTCGGAGGTTGCTCAGGTTCGACGGGGGGTACTCCCGCTTGAGGAACTCCTTGTCGATCGCGCGGACGGTGTCCTCGGCCACGTGGACGTGCTCGGCGACGTCCTTGTTGGGCAGGATGGCGCAGAGCCCTCCCACCCACCGTCGGAAGGCGACGCTCGTGCGCTTTCCGGGTTCGACGAAGCTGAGCGCCTCTGCCCCGAGGCCGCACGTCATGCAGTCGACCATCCGCGAATCGAAGTCCAACCAGCTCCGGCGTCCAAAGACGTCCAGGTGACGGACCTTGCGCGAGTGCGTCGAGTGGACGAGAAGGCAGCCTTGGCCGCACGTCCGGCAGCGCGGCGTGTCGAGCGCCGGCCGGACCGCCAAGTGAAGTTCGGTGGTCGTCTCCTCACCGAAGCCCTCAACAACCACGCCATCCAGGTTGAGAAGTCGAGTAAGCTCATCGTCGCGCATGCCCTCTCCGTTGGTCTCGTTGATTCACAAGAACTCCATCGGAGCTGGGCGCGCTCTCGTCAACTTCCTCTCCACCGACCGGTCCGGGGGCTCTGTTCAACTGAAACCGCGGAGAGCCAGAATCACGCTACTTCGAAACAAAGCCCGGCGCCATCATCTCCGTGAACGGCTCCGGGTATAGCACGCCCTCCTGGGCCATCCACGCGCCGGCGAGGCGCTGTTCCCCCTCGCCCTCCGCGCCGCCGACGAGGCGAGCGAGGCGGATCCGGCTCGTCGCGAGGAAGGCCCCCATGCCGAGCGCGTCAAACTGGGCGATCGCGACCCGTAGCTTCAGGGCCGCCGACTCCGCGCGCCCTTCCAGAGACTCGACGCTCGCCGTGATGAGGGCCGCGTAGGCGCTGGCCACGGGGTAGTCGAGGGGCGCGAGCTCCTTGGCCACCTGGAGCGCAATCGTCCGCAACTCCTTGGCTTTTGGACGCGCCGAGGCGG
>JAPLMQ010000160.1 GCA_026386955.1 Planctomycetota bacterium | reverse complement strand
CTGCTCGTAGCTCCCGCCCTCGACGAAGCGAGACCCGATGACCATGTCGGCCCCGGTGTTTTTCATCGCCTCGACGAGCTTGCCCACGGCGTGGGCGGGGTGCTGCCCGTCGGCGTCGACCTGCACCGCGATTTCATACCCGTTCAACGCGGCGTAGCGGTACCCGGTCTGCATCGCCCCGCCGATGCCCAGGTTGAACGGCAGGCTGATGGCCGCGGCCGAGGCGGGCACGCGCCGGATCGTGGCATCCTTCGAGCCGTCGTCGATGACCAGGACGTCGAAGTCGGGCAGGTGATGCCGCAGCGCGTCGACCACGCGGGCGATCGAGTCGGCCTCGTTGAAGGCCGGGACGATCACCAGGCCCTTGCGCTTGCCTGGGGAGGGTGGTGGGTCGGTTTGGTTGGCGGCCGTCATCATGGAGAAAGGCTCGATCCCGTGTCCCGCCGCCGTCGCGGCCTGTCGTCGCGCCGCCTTGGACAGGCCGCCGCAGGCAGGAAGTTAGCGTCGCCCCCGCGCCCGGGCAAACCGCCCTTCGCCCAACGTCCCACCCCATCGTCTTGCCCCGTCACCCGTGGTTGGGGCGCTCGATCCCTTCGTGTATTGTGTGGCTCTCCGCCCATTTGTTCCACGCGGCCAGCAAGCCCGCCCGCCCCCGCGCCAACCTCCTCCGGCAACCCCGACATGCTCAGCCAACCCGTCGCCATCTACATCAACTGGGCCTCCTACGACGAACTCTCCGACAACGTCGAGCTCACCGAGGCCCTCGCCCTGCAGCAGCTCGACGAGATGATCCGCCTCCGCGCCCGAGGCGTCCGCCTCGACTACTACCTCATGGACGCCTTCTGGTACGCCCCCGACGGCGCGTATCGCCTCTGGCGCAAGCCGCACTGGCCCGAGGGCCCCGACCGCTGGCTCGCCCGCTGCATCGAGCACGGCATCAAGCCGGGGCTCTGGGTCACCACCAACACGCTCTGCAAACTCGATCCCCATCCCGCGTGGCGTGATTCCCTCAACGCCTCCAATTCCGCATGCTGCCTCTTCAGCGGCGGCTACCTCGCCCACTTCCTCGAGAGCCTCCACCTTTGGTACGAACGCGGCGTGCGCTTGTTCAAGTTCGACTTCACCGACCTGGGGGCCGCCACGCCCGAGCTTGCCCGCACGATGCTCCCCTCGCAGATCCGCGCCATGAACATCGCCGCCCTCTCGGCAGGGCTCAAGCAGTTCCGCCTGAAACATCCCGAGGTCGTCTTCCTGGGCTACAACGGCTTCGACGAGCCCTCGACCCCCGGCCTGCAGAGCGGCACGAGCCTCCCCTTCCGCAAGCTGATCGACCCCGCCTGGCTCGAGGCCTTCGACGCCATGTACTGCGGCGACCCGCGCCCCGCCGACGTGCCCGCGATGAACTTCTGGCGGTCCAAGGACGTCTACTCCGACCACATGGTCCGCTTCTACGAGCAGGCGGGCTACCCGCTCGCGGGCATCGACAACTCCGGCTTCATGGTCGGCGTCACCGGCACTTGCTACCACCGCGGCACGGCGGCATGGCAAGGCATGCTCCTGCTCTCCCTCGCCCGCGCGGGGTGGGCCAATACCTACTACGGCAACCTCGACCTGATCGACGACGAGAAGGCCGCATGGTTCGCCCGCGCCCAGCAGCTCTTCTTCCCGCTCCAGGCCCGCGGGCGCACCTCCACCTTCGGCGGGACGCCCGGGCTGGCGGAGCCCTACGGCTTCGCCGCGGCCGACAACCAGGGCGCGGTCTTCACCGTGGTCAACCCCTCGCAAAACGTCGCGAGCCTCGCGATCCCACTCGACCGCGCGCCAGCCGGAGGAACCTCGCCGGCGCAGTCGCGCCTGCTCTTCGCCGACGCGGGCTTCAAGCCGACGATCCAGACGACAGCCCACGGCACGCAGGTCACGCTCGGCCCCGAGCAGATGGCGGTCATCGGCATCGGTGCCTACGCCTCCGAATCGCTCGACTTGGGGACGCAACTCGACTCGCCCATTCCCGCGGCGTCGCAGCCGCTCGCCGCGATGTTCAATCACGACGGAGCCGGCGCGATCACCGCGGAGATCGTCCCCCCCGCCGACGGGTTGCTTCGCATCCTCTTCCGCCAAACCGACGCCGCCGGCTTCGCCAAGCGCACCTCCGGCGGCAGTCCGCCCAAGGGCGTCGGCCTCGGCAAGCTGCTGACGATCACCGTCACCCAAGACGGCAAGGCGGTCCCCGTCGCGATCAACTACGACAAGGCGATCTGGAGCGGGCTCTCGTGGGCGGCCGGGGAGATCAAGCTAACGGGGCTCCGCGCCGGCGGGCCCGTGCGGATCCGCTGCGCCACGACCGACGCCGGGGCGGCATCGCTCACGGGCAGCCTGCATCACGTCCGATATGAATGAATCTGGAGTTCGATGCGGGCATCGTCGCGGGGCTCCTGCTCGTGCTGGCGATCGGCTACTTCGGCTACGTGCAGTACATCAACTTCACCCCCGCCTTCGCCGAGCCCGATTGCGACGGCTACATTTTCATGGCCAAGCGGCTCGCCGTCGCGCAAAAGCCTCTCATCTACGACGCCGACCCCTTCGTCCACCGCTCGCACTTCTGGGTCGAGAATCCTGCGGGGCAGATCACCGCCAAGTTCGCCCCGGGCTGGCCGCTGCTGATGGTCCCCGCCTACCTGCTGGGCGGCGAGGACGCGATGTTCGTCATCAACCCGATCATGGGCGCGCTCACCCTGCTCGGCACCTTCCTGCTCCTGCGCCGCTGGCTCTCCGACATCGCCTCGGCGTTGGGCACCGCCGCGCTGGCGATCAACCCCACCTTCGTCTTCTTCGCCGGCTACCCGCTGACCCACGTCGCGGAGATCGCCTTCGTGACCTGGGGCATGCACTTCCTCTGGGGCTGGCTGGAGTCGACGCGCCGCCGGGCCCCGCGCTGGGGCGTCGCCGCCGGCGCCGCGCTGGGCATGGCCGTCACCGTGCGCTACACCGGCATCCTCCTGGCCGCCCCGATCCTCGTCGCCGCCGTCTCGCGCATCGCCTTCGCCGCCGGGCCCTGGACCGCCGAGCGCCGCCCGTGGCGGCCTGTCGTCCCGTGGATCCTCGACCGCTTCGTCGCCTTCGGGCGGTGGATCGGCGTGGGCCTCTGGCGCGACGGGTGGCGTCCGCTCGCCTCCGTCCTGCTCGCCTTCGCAGCCTTCCCTGCCGCGCTGATGGTCTACAACAGCCTCATCTTCGGCTCGCCCTTCCGCACCGGGTACGCCCTCTCCGACGAGCAGGCGACCTTCTCCGTCGCCAACTTCATCGATCACTTCCCCATCCTGCTCGCCGGGGCCAACCAGATCCTCCCGCTCTTCTTCCCGCTCGCGGTCATCGGGCTGATCATCCGCGGGCGCACCGCCGACCGCGCCCTGCGCATCGCCTGGTTCCTCTGCATCTTCCTCATCTACGCCGCCTACTACTGGGCCCCGCCCAACACCTCCTATTTCCGGTTCATCATCGCCACGCTCCCCGTGCTGATCGGCTCGGCCTTCATGACCCTCGACTGCCTCCCGGTCGGCCCCGGAATGCGGCTGGGGCTGATGGCGCTGTTCGTGGTCATCCTGGGGCTCAGCACCGTGCCCGCGCAGGCGACGGCGCTCGACGGCAAGCTCTACGCGCCTGCACACACCAACCTGCGCGTCGACCGCCACGCGGCCGAGAACCTGCCCGACGACGCCGTGATCTTCACGGTCCGCCCCTTCGGCGACGGGCTCGCCACGCGGCGGGACTACCGCGTCTACGACCTCGCGGCCTTCAACCGCAACTCCGTCGAGGAGGACCTGGGCGGGCGCTACACGCCCCGAAGCCAGCCGATCCGCCTGCAGCGGCGCAAGGCGATCTACGCGGCGTCGGACGACGAGACGCTCGACCACGACCTGCGGGCGTTGGTCCGCGATTTCCTGGCGGAGCGCAGGACCGTCGTCTTCCTCGTCCCCACCGACCGCCCGGACCGCCTGAGGAAATGGCGCGAGCGCCTAGGCCCCGATTTCCTCTGGAACGAGATGGGCAAACCCGTCTCCTCGATGGACCCCACGCTGGTCTTCCGCACCATTTCGGCCGCGCCCCACGCCTCTTCGTTTCCCATGGGCGACTCCGCTCCCGACAGGCGCGAGATCGTGCCCGCCGGCCAGCCCTGAGGCGTCGCCCGCGCCGGCCATGAGAGGATCCCGATGACCGCCGCTCCCCTGCTCGCCTGGCCCGTCGACGAGATGACCCGCGTCTTCCCGAAGGACGCCCCGGCGCGCGACGCCGCCCGCCGCGCCCGCGCGGGCTGGCAACTCTGGGCCGCCCGCGGCGAATTCGTCGAACTCCACCTGGGCCTCTCGGGCGCACCGAAACTCGCCGACGTCACTGTGGAGATGAGCGACCTGCGCCCCGCCTCGCGCGGCGCGTCTGGCGCCATCCCCGGCCGGTCCGCCCGCGTCCGCTGGGTCGGCCTCGTGCCCGTCCCCATCGACACCTTCGACGCCCTCGGGGCCGAGCGCCCCGACGAAGTCCCCGGCTGGTACCCCGACCCGTTGCTCGACGCGCCGCCTTGGATGCCGCCCATCCGGCTCTCGCCCGACTCGCCGGCCGGCCGGCTCTGCGCGGGGATGCACGTGAGCTTCCGCGTCCCGCGCAACGCGCCGCCAGGGGCCTATCGCGGACACGTCGGCATCCTCCTCGCGGGCAAGGTGCAGGCCCGCATCCCCGTGACCGTCACCGTCTGGCCCTTCGCCATCCCGCGCTCCCCAGGGTTCCATGTCACCAATTGGTTCCACCTCGACTGCCTCACCAAGCACCATCGCTGCGAGCCGTGGTCGGAGCGGCACTGGAAGCTGCTCGACCTCTACGCGCAGGACATGGCCGAACACCGGCAGAGCGTCATCTCGACGCCCACGCTCATGGGCAACTTCCACAACTCCGACCCGATGACGCTCGTCGACGCGACGCTCACCCGCGACGGCAAGTGGCGCTTCGACATGCGCCGGCTGGCCCGGTGGGTCGAGCTCTTCGACCGCCACGGGTTCGAGCTCTACGAGATGTGGCACCTCGCCAGCCAGGGCCGTGGCGACTTTGCCCCGCCGTTCTGCGTGACCCATGAGGCGACGGGCAAGAAGGTCTGGCATCACGCGATGAAGACCGACAGCCGCGCCTACCGCGGGCTCATCGCCGCCTTCCTGCGCGAGATCTCCGCGTGGCTCGACCGGCGCGACCTGACCAAGCGATTCCTCCTCCACGTCTTCGACGAGCCGATCAAGGCCGATTGGCCGCGCTACGTGGAGCTCGACCGGTTCTTCCGCGAGCACGCGCCGGGCCTCCGCCATGTCGACGCGATCAGCACCAGCGAGCTCATCACCGGGCACGGCGCCAAGATCGACATCCCCGTGCCCCTGACCTACCACCTCTGGGACCCGGACCAGTACTACAAGAATCGGGCCGCCGAGGGGAAGGAGCCCGTCTGGTGGTACACCTGCTCGGGCCCCACGGGAAAATACGGCAACCGCTTCGTCTGCGCCCCGCTGATCCACACGCGCATCCTGCAGTGGCAGGCCTTCGCCTTCGGGGTCAGCGGCTATCTGCACTGGGGCTTGAACTTCTGGCACCGCCTGGGCCAGAGCGTCTCGGGGCGGCCGGGCATCAACGGCTACGCCGACGAGACCCTGGTCAACCCGATGCGCGAACACCCGACGGGCTGGCCGGTCGGCGACGCCGCGATCGTCTACCCCGACCCTCGTTGGTGGGAGGAGCACGGCCCGCTGGGCTCGCTCCGCTGGGAGTCGATGCGGGCCGGCCTGCAGGATTGGGAATTGATCACGTCCCTGGCCGAGGCCGTGGAGGCCCGGAAGAACCAGCCCGGCGCGGGCCCCGCGCTCGCCCGGGCGCGGCGGGTGCTGGCCCAGATCCGCGGCCCGATCGCCGGCGACCTGCGCGAATACTGCCGCGACACCGGCAAGCTGCTCTCCATCCGCCGGACCGTGGGCGATTGCCTCGCGGCGCTGGGGTGATGGGCCTCCACGCTCTCTGCGCATCAAAAAACCCCGGGAATTCCGGGGTTCTTGGGGTTTCTGGGGCTTTCCGGGGGGTGTCGCAATACGCCCGACAGGAGTCGAACCTGTAACCTGCGGATCCGAAGTCCGCTGCTCTATCCAATTGAGCTACGGGCGCGCCGTTCGGCCTGAAGACCGACGGCGCGATTGTCGGGCGGATCAACCGGCTTGTCCAGCGGGCGGCGACGGACGTCAGCGCTTCAACAGTCGATACGTTTCCTGCATGCCCACCACGCCGATGATGACGCCCATGATGGCCCCGGCCAGCGCCGCCTTGAACTCGGCGGCGGACCCGATCCACCATCCGGCGGCCCCCCCGAAAAGACCGGCGCCCACGACCAGGAAGCGGATCACGGCGATTCCTTGTGACAGGTCAGCACGACCGTCCCTCCGAACCGCGTCAAGGCCGGGCAAGCCCGCATCAGCGCCTGGTCGAGCTTCTGCAGGCGCCCGCGCATCACGTCGCCGCAGTGCGGGACGACCCGGTCGATCCGGCTCAGCAGCGTGAACCGCTCCTCCTCGACGCGGGCGAACCGGCGGCTGATCCGGACCAGGTCCTCGGCGTTGAGCTTCCGTTCGTCGTGGGTGATGTGCTCGTCGAGCGAGGCATCCTTGGGCGCGAGCGCCCGCACGAGCCGGGTGTTGCGGATGGGGTCGACCACCGGGGCCTCGACGTGTTCCTTGAAGATGGCGACGCCGCCGGGCTTGAGCACGCGCCAGGCCTCGTCGATCGCCCGGCCGATCTCCACGTGGTGGAGGATGTCGATGCCCACGACGATGTCGAACGAGGCGTCGGGGTACTCAAGGCCCTCGGCCAGCATCATGCCGAACCGGCAATGGGACTCCACCTTGTAGCGGGCCGCGAGATCGCGGGCCTCGGCGATGTTCTCGGGGGATAGGTCGAAGCCCTCGACGTCGTAGCCCAAGCGGGCGAAGCGCACCGCGGCGATGCCCACCCCGCAGCCGAAGTCGAGCACGCGCTGCGTCGGGCCGACGTAGCGCTGTCGGACCAGGCCATAGACGTACCAGTAAGGATTCCACGGACGGCGCTCCTGGCTTTCGACCGGCGCGAAGTCGACGTCGGCGACCTTCTGCCTTGCGGCATAGTCGCGATAAAAACGGGCTTCACGCTGCTGCCGGGGAGTCAGGGCGGCGGAGGTGTTCATTTTCGGCCTTTGGGGAATCTCGCCGGGACGGCTCGTCCCGGGATGCTTCCCATTCATCGACCAGAGTGGGGCACGACCTGAGGGGAGGCCTCCCAATCGCTACAGACCGCGCCGACCGCAGCGTTGGCGATGCCTCGCGGGCCCACGAACCCGCGCTACGGCTCGTCCGCCTCGCGCCAGCCCACGCCTCATTGAAGGAAGCGGCCGGCCAAGATCGCCCCGTTCGCGCAGGCGTTCAGGGTAGGCGCTGATGACATCGCCCTCACAGCCGGCTTAAGTGGCCCCCTCGATCCGACGATAGGACTTGACAGACCGCCCCGCGAATGCGCTGGCGAGCGAGAGAACCACGATGACCTCGGCCGCATACAACATGATCGACGACGCCCGCACGCGGGCCCTGGCGGGCAACGGCCCGCTGTTCCGCGCGTTCAAGCGCTCGCTCGACATCGCGGTCGCCTCCGTCGTCCTCCTGCTCACCGCCCCTCTGCTGCTGGTCTGCATCGCCTGGATCCGCTCGTGCGACGGCGGCCCGGCGATCTACCGCCAGTGGCGCGTCGGCCGCGGCGGCTGGCTCTTCGTCATCTACAAGCTCCGCACGATGCGAAGCGACGCCGAATCCAACGGCCAAGCCCGCCTCGCGAGCAGCGGCGACCCCCGCATCCTCCCCGGCTGCGCCTGGATGCGCAAGAGCCACGTCGACGAGCTGCCGCAACTCTGGAACATCCTCCGCGGGCAGATGAGCCTCGTGGGTCCCCGCCCCGAGCGCCCGGAGATCCTTGAGGAGCTCCGCACGAACATCCCGCGCATCGACCTGAGGCTGGCCGACCGGCCCGGGCTCACCGGGCTGGCCCAGGTGAGGAACGGCTACGCGAACGACCTCGCCGGCGCCCGCCGCAAGCTGGCGCTCGACATCCGTTACCTGCGCGGCCGCAGCTTCGTCTCCGAAATCCGATTGCTCCTGGCGACCGTTCCCAAGATCTGGGACCGGTCGGCCCTCTGAGCCGGCCCTCCAAGCAAAGCGTTCAAGGACACAGGCCATGAGCCACATCCCGACACGTCGCCCCCGCATCAAGCCCCTGCTGGCCCTCGCCTGCGCCTGGCTGCTCCCCGCCGGCTGCGCCCACTACACCGACGTGAGCAACTTCGTCGTCCACCCGCGCCCGCTGGTCACCGCCACTGAATACCGCCTGGGCCCGCCCGACGTGATCACGATCGTCTCCAAGCGCGTCCGCGAGATCAGCGGCCACCAGGAGCAGATCCGCCCCGACGGCAAGATCACCCTGCCCCTGCTCGGCAGCTACTTCGTCGCGGGCAAGACCTGCGAAGAGGCCAGCGCCGACCTGCAGCTCCTCGCCCGCCAGTTCTATGACGACGCCGGCGTGAGCCTCCGCGTCGAGACCTTCAACAGCAAGCGGATCTACGTCTTCGGCGAGGTCGGCAGCCCGGGCCCGTACGCCTACAACGGAGCCAACACGATCCTCGACGTGCTCGCCCGCGCCCAGCCCACCCGCCTGGCCGAGCCCAACCGCATCCACATCCTCCGCCCCGCCCGCGCGGGTTCGGACGTCAAGAGGATGACCATCGACCTCGACGAGATGGTCAAACGGGGCGACACCGCGCTCGACGCCGTGCTCGAGGAGGGCGACATCATCTATGTCCCCGCCAACGGCCTGGCGACGGTCGGCCTCGCCTTCCAGCAACTGTTGCTCCCGATCCAGCCCGCCGCCGCCACCGTCCGCGGCCCGGCCGACATCTCGTCGTCCAGCAGCTCCTACGGCAACGGCTCGTCGACGACCTCGAACCGCTGAGCGCCCCAGGGGGAAGGACTGATTCCGCCATGAGCAGACATCATCGACAATCTCAAGCGCTCGGCGAGGTGTGGGAGATCCTCCTGCGCCACCGCCTCCGCTTCATCCTGCCGGCCTTCGTGGTCATGTCCGGCGTCCTGGTCGTGGGCATGCTCCTGCCCCGCAAGTACCAGGGCGAGGCGATCTTCGAGCGCCGCAACGACATGGTCCTGGCCGAGATCGCCACCCGCGGCGCCTCCCAGACCTTCCAGAGCCCCCGCGGCTCGATCTCCGAGGAGCTCGTCGGGGCCCCCGCCATCGACGAGCTGCTCGCCAAGGTCAAGACCGAGCTCGCCAGCGGCGACTACGGCCGCCGCGTCGCCGCCGACACCAGCAACCTCCGGGCCGACCTCCAGCGCCTCCTGCTCGTGCGCTTCGACATCTCCTCGGCCGAGCTCGACCGCGTCCGCCTCAGCTACACCAGCACGCACCCGGGCCTGGCCCGCCTCGTGGTCAACACCCTGGTCGAGAACTACATCGAGCGCACCCGCGCCGTGATGGACGACCGCCTGCGCAAGTCGGCCGCCTTCTTCGAGGGCGAGGTCGAGAATGAGCGCAAGACGATCGAGGGGATCGAGAACCAGATGCTCACCTTCGAGATCTCCCACGCGGAGATGCTCCCCGAGAGCCCCAACAACATCCAGGCCTCGGTCAACCTCGTCCAGACCGGCGTCGACGACATCCTGCAAAAGGTCAACGCCGCCAAGCTCCGCGAAAAGGCCCTGGCTGAATCCCTAGCCACGACCTCCCAGACCTCGCCCACGATCGTCACGGGGGCGAACCCCGACTACAAGCGGATGGAGGACAAGCTGCGCGACCTCGAGTCGCAGCAGGCCAACTGCCTGGGCGTGCTCAAGATGACCGAGCGCCACCCCGACCTGATCGCTCTGCGGGCCCAGATCGACCGCTTGAAGCACGACCTCGAAGCCACCCCCGCCGAGACCGTCACCCAGACCCAGTCGACCCAGAACCCCAAGCGGGCCGAGATCGAGCTGTTGCTCTCCACCGCCCGCGCCGAGCGAGAGGCGCTGGAGACGCAGCTCAAGACCGTCCAGGACCGGCTCACGCGGCTCTCCTCGCAGTCGACCGCGCTCTTCGCCGTGCGCAGCGACTACCGCAAGCTCTCGCGCGACGCCGACCAGCACCGCCGCCAGCTCACCTTCTGGGAGGACAACCTCCGCCGCGTCCGCATGGCCCTCGCCGCCGAGAGCGGGAACCGGGGCGTGCAGCTCAACTTCCTCAAGCGCTGCGATGTCGTCACCCGTCCGGTCTCGCCCAACCTCATGCAGATCATCATGGCCGCCGTCGGCCTGAGCATGCTGGCCGGCGCCGCGGGCGTCTTCGTCGCCCACCGCTGCAACGACTCCTACACCGACGCCGACGAGCTGGCCCAGGCGACCCGCCTGCCCCTGCTGGGCTCGGTGAGCGAGATCGTCTCCGACCAGCAGCGCCGCCTCCGCCGGCTGCGCACCGCCGTGCTCTACCCGATCAACGCTGTGGCCCTCGTCGCCGTGATCGCTGCGCTCGTCACCTTGCTCTACATGAGCCTAGAGCGCCCCGAGACGTTCGAGCGCCTCAAGCAGCAACCCGCCCATTTCCTCCTCGGGCGGACCGTCGCAGACGCCGGCGCCAAGACCGCGCCGGAGTAACAGGAGTCCCACTGCATGTACAACGAGTTCTACAACTTCGACCGCTCGCCCTTCGAGAACACCCCGGACCCCCGGTCGTTCTACGCCAGCGAGCAGCACCGCGAGGCCCTCGCCGCCATCGAGTACTGCGTGCGCATGCGCAAGGGCTACGTCCTGGTGACGGGCGACATCGGCTCGGGCAAGACCACCGTCGGGCGCACGATGCTCGAGCGCTGCGGCGGGTCGGCCAAGATCGTCGGCGTGCTCCACGGGCACGACGAGCCCATGGTCCTCCTGCGCCAGATCCTCCTGGGCCTGGGCTCCCGCTTCGACCCCGCCGACGACCACACCCGGCTCCTCAAGCGCCTGCAGAACCGCCTGCAGATCTGGGCGCTGCAGAACCGCCCCGTGGTCATCTACATCGACGAGGCCCAGACGCTCTCCGACGGCGCGCTCGAGGAGCTGCGCCTCCTGAGCAACCTCGACACCGACACGCAAAAGCTCGTCCAGGTCGTCCTGATCGGGCAGCCCGAGCTGCGCCAACGCATCCGCAGCCCGCGCTTCGCCGCCCTGCGCCAGCGCATCGCCTTGGCCAAGGAGCTGCGCCCGCTCGGCCGCGCCGACACGGGGCTCTACATCGCCCACCGCATCCGCGCCGTCTCCGCCGACCCGTCGCGGGCCGGGGTGGTCTTCTCCCCGCTGGCGATCGACCAGATCCACGCCTTCACCGGGGGCACGCCCCGCCTGATCAACTTCACCTGCGACAACTGCCTGCTTCTGGGCATGGTGCGCGAAGCCCGGCAGGTCACGCCCGAGATGGTTCGACATGTCATGGCCGACATGGTCCCGACGTTCGATCCTTCCGATCCCGAGCTCGACGACCTGGATGTCGAGCCGAAGCTCACCCTTGCAGGGAGCATCTAATGGGCTACATCTACGACGCCATGACCAAGGCGGAGGGCGGCGCTCCGCGCCGCCGGCGCCGCAAGGCCTCAGGGCCGACGAAGCCGGGGACGTCCGAGTCCGCCGGCGCCGTCGAGACGCCCGAGGCTCCGCAGACTCCGTCGACGCCCGGCATCGCCGAGGCGAACGCGGAAGCCGCGGCAGCCTCCTCTTCGCCGGAAGCCGAGGGCCGCTCGGAGGCCGCGGGCTACTCGACAGCCGCGTGCCACGACGCCCACACCGTCGAGCCGCACGACGAGCCCATGCCCATCATCGGGCGGGTGTCGATCGACCCCGCGCTGATCCAGGTCACGACCAACACCAACCGTGTCGCCAAGTCCCTGGCGGCGCTCGACCTGATCTCGCGCCGCCGGGCTGAGTTGGAGCTGGACCGCGTCCGCCGCGCCGCGATCGACATCGCCGACCAGGCCGCCGCGGCCCAGGCCGATGCCGCGTCGACTTCGCCGGCGTTCGATGACGACGCGATGTCGATGGATGTGATGCCGGAGGAGACGGGTTCCGAGGAAGCCGCCGCACCGGCGCTCGCCTTTGAGCCAGCCACTGGAATTGAGACGGACGACCCGGCCCCGATCCTCGCGATCGATCCCATCGAGTCCGTGGCCATGCCGTCCGCTGAATCGGACGTCGTCGCAGCCGAGATCCGCCCCGAGGCCGAGCCGATCACCGTCGCCGCCGCGCCGGAGCCCGGGATTGCGGAGCCGTGCAGCACGCCCGAGGCGATGCCCGCCGCTGCTGAGGCGACCTCCGAATCCGCGCCCGAAGCGTTCAATGCCGGGGCGCCTGAAGTCGTCGACATCCCGGCCGACGTCGCGCTGGCTCAATCGGCCTCGCAGCCCGAAGCCTCGGAGCAGGCGTTCCAAACCGAATCCAATGCGGTCGCCCCCGTCACGGCCCCGATCGCCGATGCGGCCGAGGAATCCGTCGTCGTCGGCGCCGATGCGCCCCTCGTCGGCGATGAAAGCGTCGCGGCAGTGAATGCCGAAGCGGAAATCCCCGCCCAGGAGACGATCGCGCCCGCCACCGAGGCCACGGCCGCCCACGCCGAAGCCGCCGCCGAAGACTCCACGGAATATGGCCCCGACGTGCTCATGCGCTTCGACCCCAACGGCGGGGCGAAGCTCGACGAGCGCCTCGTCTCGGCGACCGACCCGCTGAGCATCATGGCCGAGGAATACCGCTCCATCCGCACCGGCATTCTCGCCCGCTGGCAGCAGAAGAAGCACATCGTCCACCTGATCACCAGCGCCACGCCCCAGGAAGGCAAGACGATCACCAGCCTGAACCTCGGGCTGAGCTTCGCCGAGCTGAACTCGCGCCGGACGATCGTTGTCGAGGCCGACCTCCGCCTGCCTCAGTTCTCGACGCTGCTGGGCCTGCCCCAGGGCCCGGGCATCATCGACGTGCTCGAGGGGAAGATCGAGCTCGACAAGGTCATCACCCGCCTGCCCGGCAGCGGGCTGCACGTGATCGCCGCCGGCGGCCGGGCCGCCACCCAGGCGATGCAGCTCCTGAGCACCGGCGTGATGGCGTCGCTGATCAAGCGGCTCCGCCAGGAATACGACCACGTCATCATCGACACGCCCCCCGTCGTGCAGCTCGCCGACGCGGGGATCCTCGGCTCGCTCTGCGACGACGTCATGCTGGTCGTCCGCCTCGGGAGGACGCCTTCGGCCTTGGTCGACCAGGCGATCCGGACGCTCACGAGCTACAACGCGCCGGTCTCGGGCGTGCTCGCCACCGACGACAAGCACTACCGGCACCGATACCACTACAAGTACGAATATCGATACGCACACAAGGGACGCCGGTCCGCGGCATGAGCCACGGACCGCGCCGATCTTGCGCCGGCCGTGCGCCCGGGAGGGGCGCACCGCCGGGACGGGGCGGAGGGGAGAAGAGCGGGGCGGTTGGGAGAAAGCGTCGCGGCGAAGGTTTCAGGGGGGCTGGTCGAAAGGCCCGCCCCCCTGGAACCCCAGCCCGGAAGGAATCCAACGGCGACGAGTTGAGGAGACAGTCGAATGATCCGGCCCGTCAGGAGCAGCAGGAGGACGCCAGCCGGAATTCTGAAGGGGAATCAGTCACACCGACCGGCCAAGACGCCGGCGGCCGCCAGGAAAACGCCGGGAGATCCGGGACATGGCGGCACGGGATTCATCGCTCATGGACTTTCAGCCGAAACAGCCGACGCTCTTGATGCTCAGCCATTGCGTGCCAGACGCGCTGGGCAACGCCGCACGGGCCCGGGTCTGGCAATTGCTCAGGCTCGTCAGCCGCTCGTACAAGGTCCACCTGGCCTGCCGGATGGATGGCCCGATCCGCCTCGACCAGTGGCGCGCCGCCCGCGGACTCACAGGCCGGCTCGCCATGCAGATGCCCGCCACGCGGCTCCATCCCTTTGACTGGTTCCGCCGACAGCTCGCGCCCACGCTCGGCTCAGAACTCGGCGACATCGTGCCCGAGAGCGGCGCCGACGTCGTCCTCTGCACCCACCCCGCACTGATGGCCGACTCGCAGCGCGTCGACGCCCGATTCAAGGTCTGCGACGTCGACGCCCCGGCCTCCGCCTGGGCTTTGGGCGCCGCGCGCCAGCCCGGCCTCTCGCCCGAGCGCCTCGCGGAGACCTTCGACCTTTTGACCACCGGACACGCCAGCTACCTCGAAGAGGCCCGGCTGCTCCACCGTCCCGCCATCGTCCTGCCCGACGCGGTCGACCTCGCCTCGTTCCCGCTGCAGCCTTCCGCGGCCGTCGCCGAGCCGCCCGCGCCGCTCCTGCTCTTCCACGCGAACTGGCAGGGCCCTGCCGCCCAGGAGCCGTTCACCTGGTTCCGCCGGAACGTCTGGCCCGCCGTCCAGCAGGCGGTCCCGGAGGCGACTTTCGCCCGCACGCCCTCGGCCCACGAGATCGGCGCCGCCGGCTCGGCCGACCTGCTCCGCGCCGCGTCGCTGGTGGTGTTGCCCGAAGGGAATCCCCGCCTCGCCCGCTGGCCCGTCATGCAGGCCATGGCCTCGCAGCGGCCGGTCATCGCCAACGCCTCGGCGGTGGAGGACCTGGGCGCCCGCGACGGCGTGCACCTGCTCACCGCCGCGCGCGAGCGCGACTGGTCCCGCCTCTGCATCGAGTCGCTGCGGTCGGCCCGCATCCGCCTGAAGCTGGCCTTGGGCGCACGCGCGTTCCTCGAGCATTACGCCACCGGGGACGCCGGGGTCGCCATGCTCCGGGCCCTCGACCCGCGCGAGGGGCCGCCCACGTCCCTCTCCCGGGCCGCCTGATTCACCGCGCCCCACTGAGTCCGTCGCTTCACCGCGCGCCGGCGAGCCTCACGACGCCCTTGATGTAGCCGTCGGTCTTGCCCACGCCCTTGACCAGCAACTCCTGGTATTGGTCGAGCGGGGCGACGTGCGTCACCAGCGACGAGAGGTCGATGATCCCGCGGTTGATCAGCCGGATCGCCACGGGGATCGAGTCGCGCAGGCCCGACGCCGGCGCCGAGTTCACCACCGTGAACCCGCCCAGGTGCCAAGCGTCGCCCGGGAAGGTCGTCGCCCCGTGGTTCCACCCGAACAAGTTGATCCGCCCGCCCCGCCGCGTGATCTGCGAGGCGATGTTGAGCCCGATCTGCGCCCCGGTGCTGTCGACCGTCGTGTCGATCTGCATCGCCTTGATCTCGGGCACGCGGTCGGACCAGTCGGGCGCGGCGGAGTTGAAGGTCATCGTCGCGCCGAACTTCCTCGCCAGCGCCAGCCGGGCCGGGTCGACGTCGATGGCGATGACCTGGTCGGCGAACGACCGCCCGAGCACCTGGATGATCATCAGCCCCATGAAGCCGCAGCCCACGACCACCACGCGGTCGGCCGCACGGAGCTGGCAATGGTCGATGCCGTTGACCACGCAGGCGGCGGGCTCGATGATCCAATGCTCGTCGGGCAGCTTCGAGTCGGCGGGCACGTACTGCAGCTTGTCCGCCGGCATGTTGTAGAACTCGCTGAACCCGCGTCCCAGCACGCGGGCCCCCTCCTTCACGTTGCTCACCCCCGGCCCGACCTTGACCACGCGCCCCAGCCCCTCGTGCCCCGCCGGCGCGGCCGAGGGCGCGTCGGGCCCCGCCTTAAACGTGTACAGGTCCCACGAGCAGATCCCGCAGACCAGCCCCTGCACCTGCACCTCGCCCGGCCCGGGCTCGGGCACCTCCACGTCGATCAACTCGATCTGGCCTGGCTTGGCGTAGCGGATGGAGCGGGCTTTCATGGGGACATCCTCCTGACGACGGATCGCGGCGGCGCGGCGGGCTCACGCGAGGCCGCCGGCCCGAAGATGATGGGCACCGCCGCGATGGTTGTCCAATCTCCACACCCCGCGCCGGCGAGCGTCTTCACACCGGGCCGCCGCAGACCTACGATGAGCGGCTGATGCCAACGCCCCAACCCTACATGTCGCCCACCCGTCGCGCGAACCTCATCGCCGCGACCATGGCCCTGCTCCTCGTGGCGTCGCTCGCGGGGGCCTACGCCGTCGTTCGTTCCCGGGCCGGCTCGTGGGCGACGGCCGTCCTCTCCAAGTCGCCCCAGCGCGTCGGCGACCTGCGCCTCATGCTCCCTCGCCAATGGGAGCTCTCGACCTCGCGTTCCGCGCCCGAGGGGCTCCGGCCCGGCGCGGTCTTCGAGGACCCCGAGGAGCCGACCTATCGGCTGACCATCGGCCTCCTGCCCTGCGGCGCGACGACCACCCCCGCCGCCGCGCTCAACGCCGCCCTCAATGTCATGCTCGAGGAGGAGGACCGCACCAAGGTCCGCCGCATCGACCTCGCCGCGATCAGCGCCTCGCCGATGGTCGGGCTGCGCTACGCGGGGCTCAACAAGGACGAGACGAACATCCAGGAGCATCTGCTCGCCGCCATGACCGAGGACGGCCGACGGTACTGGCTCCTCCACCTCACCCGCTCGCTGCCCAAGGCCAAGGTGAGCGACCGCCGGCTCGAAGACGACCGCAAGCTCTTCGACGCGATGGTCGGCACGATGCTCGACACCGGCTTCCGCAAGGCCACGCCTGCCGACCTCCGCTCCGCGGGCCTCCCCTCGGGCGAAGGCGCGCCGGCCTGGCCTGAGAACCTCGACCTGCGCGCGACGGCGAACGCCGGCGCGGGCGCGCCCATCCGCGTGGTCCCGCGCGACGCGCTCGACCGCCTGCGCTTCCTGCGCATCCGCGCCGTGCCCGACTTCAGCTACGCCGACGCCCCGCGGGTGCTCGCGCCAGATGTGATGCTCACCACCGAGGCCGTGCGGATGCTCGGGCAGCCGCCGGCGGCGAACCAGGTCGCGGAGGAGACCATCGCGGGCGTGCCCGTCTGGCGCACGGAGATCAGCCCCATCGACCCCTCGGGGGGCGAGCCGACGCTGATCCGCCAGCTCTGGCTCGCGCGGATCGCGCCGGGCAAGGCCGTGCTGATCGAGGCTGTCGCCGAGCCGGTCGCCCGAGCCCGAACCGTCGCGCTGGGCGAGAGCATCGTCAAGGCCCTGGCCGCCCCCGCCCCCGGGGCGGGCAAGTCCGGCGACGTCACCGCGGCCGACAACCCCGGACTCAAGGCGGCGGTGGATCGCGGCGAGAAGCTCGTCGCCCTGATGCGCAAGGACCTCGACAAGCGCCTCGCCCCCGGGTGGCGCTACGAGCTGATCGACCGGCTGGGCATCCCCCTGGGCTTCACCATCACGCGCTTCAGCCTGCTCCGCGGGAACGACCCCATGCCGCTGCGGGGGCTCTACTCGATGGCGCTCGCGGGGCTCAGCAGCCAGGCCGAGTGGGAATGGGCCGCCAGCCGCGACGGGCAGCGGTTCGTGATCGAGTCGCTCGAAGGCAGCGGCGGGCCGCGCCTGAATCCCTCGGGCTGGACGCGCAGCCGGCTCGAGCTCCACTCGGGCAAGCTGACGCTCAACCACGGCCCGGCGGTCGGCGCCAAGTCGATGAAGATGGAGCAGCCCGCTCCGCCGGCGTTGATCCCGCCCATGACGCTTCACGCCTGGCCGGAGGAGTTCCTGCACGACGCCGCGTCGACCCCCGCCGTGGTCTGGATCGCCTGGGGCGGCGAGGCGCCGGCCGCGTATTGGGTCGACCGCCCCCGCGCCGCCGGCTCGCCCCCGGGCATCGCCAACGCCTGGGCACCCCCGCCCCCGGCCAAGCCGTCCGCGAAATCGCCCCCCTCCGTCCCCGGCCTCGATTTCACCCCCGACCGCGAGCCGGGCGACGAACCCGTCCCCCCCGACCTGCCCCTCGCCGGCCCCGCGGCCACCGGGCCGGACGCCGATGTTTCAGTGCAATTGCTGCTCTGGCCGATGATGGGCATGGAGCCGACGCGCCTGGGTTTCGACCTGCATGGCAGGCTGATCCGCGCCGACCTGGGCCACCAGGCGGGCACCGCGACCGATCCCGACGGCGTGTCGCGCGTGGCGGTGGATCGCGCCACGCTGCTCAAGCGATACTCCAAACTCCAATCCAAGTTCGACGAATGGGACAAGAAGGAGCTCTCCCCGTGAAACGCCGCCTCGCCGCCGCGCCGCCTCTGCCCTCCGCGCTGACGTTGCTCGCCGCGATCCTCCTCCTCGCCGTCGCCGCCCCCTTCTGCGTGGCCGCCCCGGCGCCCGCGCCGGCCCCCGCCGACCCGGGCGCCGACCTCTCAAAGCTGCTCTCCAACGAGCGCTGGACCGAGCACTCCTGGGGCGTCTCGCTCCGCCCCCCGCTGGGCTGCAACTTGGTCGAGCGCACCTCCGACGACGCCGTGCTGCGCGTCCTGGGCGACTCGGGCTACCGCGTGAGCCTCTACATCCGCAAGAGCCCCGAGCGCCCGACCCTCGAACAGCTCGCCGCGACGGTCATCTCCCGCTTCGCGCTCGACCAGAACTACTCCAGCATCCTGGTCGACCCCAAGAAGGTCGACGTCGCCAAGGGCAAGGGCATCATGGGCTACCTCAAGGTCGCCGACCCCAAGCGCAAGGAATGGGTCATGGGCTACATGGTGACCCAGAACGACCCGACGGTCTACGTCATGCTGCAGCTCGAGGCGCCGATGTCCTGGTTCGAGGGGGCCCGGGCGATCTTCGAGGCGATGGTCGCCAGCATGGAGATCGTCAACCCCATCGAGCTCGACAAGGTCCGCGAGGAGGCCGTCGCCCGCGCGATGGCGTGGCGCTCGACCATCAAGACGGTCGACCTCCAGCAGTCGATCATCGCCCACCAGTGGCTGCGGATCATCCAGGGCGACAAGGACGTGGGCTACATGCACATCGCCCAGAAGCAGGACCGCGAGATGCAGTCCCCCGGCATCCGCGTCGAGGTCGACGCGATGATCCAGCTCGAGAAGGAGACCTACTCCACCACCGGGCGGTACTTCCTCGCGGACAACAACGCGATGGAGATCTGGTCGACGCAGACCACGGGCGCCAAGATCCTCGCGCCGGGCGTCAAGCCGGGGCTCGACGACGCGCGCACCGTCTCCGAGACGGGCGTGCGGACCAAGAGCAGCGTCGAGATCAACCGCGCCACCAACGCCACCAACCGCAACAAGGTCGTCTGGAACCTCGCGAAGCGCAACATCGTCAACGGGCAGGAGGTGGGCAACCACCGCATGGACCAGGCCTACCTCTCGCAGGTCGAGCTCTACCTGCTCCCGCGCCTGCTCCCGCACAAAAACACCGAGCCAATGGGCTTCTACGCCTACTACGGGAACACGGGCAAGATCGCCTACCGCACGGAGCGGGTCGTGGTCGAGCCCGACGGGTCGTACAAGGTGATCTCGCGCCCGACGCCCGAGCAGCCCGAGCAGGTGACGATCTACAACGCCGGGGGGATGCTGGTGAAGCGGATCCAGCCCGGCGGGCAGATCTTGGTCCCCGCGACCAAGGCCGAGATCGCGGTGAAGTGGAAGCTCCCGCCGTGAGCGATTGTGGCGTGGTGTGACTTACGATCGCGGCCGGTTCGTGTGTCGTGCTTCCGCGCCACAGGTCCGACTTATCCACATCCTGATTCTTGATTCTGAATCAGAATCAAATCCCCCATGGGGTGGGCGGGGCTTTACGCATGGCCTTGGTGATTTTATAAAATCATTTATTGATTGATTTTATATTGATTTGGATATTTCTTCATCGCTTCCCCGCGGCTTGATTCACGGTTTTGATTCACGTTGATTCATGCGTGAATCAAACATCCACAATCGCCTTGGCGCAGTCCGTTCCCGGCCGGCGGTCAGCCGTTCATAAGTGCGTTTCATCATGTAGATGACGGTCCAGCCGATCGGTGCCGCCCGCCCCCCTACGTCCTCACCCTCAGCAGCGCGATCGCGCTCAGCGGCAGGTAGATCACCACCGGCAGCCACGCCGTCGCCACCGGGTTCAGCTCCGCCCCGCCGATCAGCAGCAACAGCAGCCCCACGCCCCAGGCCGCCATCGTCAGCCCCGCCGCCTTCACGCCCTGCAGCAGGATGTTCGCCGGCTCGCGCAGCATGAAGAACTGCAGGCTCATCGCCAGGATCAGCATGTTCACCACCAGCATGCTGAACCGGCTGTGCATGATCTGCCGGATCTGCCCCGTGTCGATCGCCGTGCTGTGACTGAGCTTCTCCAAGTCGTTCAGGCTCAGCAGCCGCGGGAAGAACGAGGCCTGCCTCGCCAGCAGCACCTCGGGCGAGAGCTCGGTCGCGTAGAACGAGACCTCCTCCGACGTCCCCGCGTTGCCCGCCAGCTCCGGCCGGGGACGGATCGCATACCCCCCCTGCAGCTTCCAGCCCTGCGACGACTCGCTCCAGTCGGCGCTCTCCGCCATCACGCGCCTCTCGGCCAAGCCATCGGCGTCGCGCACGAGGATCGCCACGTCGGTGAGCTTGTGCGTGTTGGGGTCGAAGGCCGCGGCGCTGAGCAAGCCGCCGTGGCTGTCGACCGCGTACCTCACGTGGAACGGCTTGGCGGTGGTCAAACTCACCTGCGACTTGTCGCGCACCAGCTTGCCCGCGAGCCGGGGGATGATGAACTCCTGGGCCGGGAGCGAGAGGCAGTTGAGCACGAACCCGGCGATGAGCACCGAGGCGGCGACGCGGTACATGCTGATCCCGCTGGAGACCATCGCCCCCAGCTCCCCCGTGCGGTACAGGGCCGCGAAGGTGAACCCCATCGCCGCGACGACCACCAGCCCCGAGAAGAAGACGTAGAGCAGGACGACCATCGGGGCGTTGTAGTCGAGGATGCTGTAGAGCGTGCCCAGCCACGCGCCTCCCATCTCCGCCCCGCGCAGCCGCCCCGCCTCGAGGTACTCGTCGAGGTCGATCAGCACGTTCACCACCACGAAGAGCAGCGAAAGGACCGACAGCAGGATCACGAAGTTGATCAGGAAGAGGCGGACGATGTAGCGGTCGAGTGTCTTCATGGTTCGCGCGGGGGCGTTCCTGGCCCGATCAGCTTCGGCTCAGCTTGAACATCAGGCTGCCGAGGATCGCGGTGAGCAGCATGTTGCCCGCCCAGATGACGATGATGCCGGGGATGAGCAGGCGGACGCTCTCGCTGGCGATGTTCTCGCCGCTGCGGGCGATGACCACCGCCGCCGTCGCCAGCAGGAACGACCAGAAGTAGACCACCAGCGGCATGGTCCCGCGCATGTGCAGGCTGAGGATCGCCCCCAGCAGGAGCACCAGCTCGCAGCCCAGCGCCGAGGCCGCGTTGCCGTGCAACCGCCCGACGATCTTTCGCCCCAGGAGCGAGATCTCCTCGCGCAGCCGCATCGCCGCGGTGTTCGCCGCCGGCGTCGAGGCGGAGTCCTCATACACCAGCAAGTCGGCCGCCGACTGATTGGCGAACTCCGGCACCAGCGCCGAGGGCCACCGGGCCCGCGAGAGCGTCAGCGACGTGCGGGCCGTCCCGCGCCCGCGCAGCTGCTGGTCCAGGATCTCGACCTGATGCAGCACGATCTTGACCCGGGGCTCGGGATCAACGTCCGGGTCCCCCGGCTCGATGTCGACGTCGGCCGACTTCGCCTCCAGCCGCCGCGTCATCTGCCCGCCGGAAATCACGTCCACGCGCACGGGCGTCTCCTCGCGGGCCTCGAGCTTCAGCCCCTTCTTGGCCTGCTCGACCCGCGGCGCGGAGATCTGCATCGTCTGCTCGCCGCTCTGCAGCGTCAGCGACGTCTTGCCTTCTTTGCCCTCGCCTTTGCCCTCGCCTTTGCCCTCGGCCTTGTTCTCCGCCTTGTTCTCGGTCAGCCCCTGCCTCACCAGTGTCGTCAGCCGCTCCTCGGTCAGCACATCGACGAGCTTCTGCTTGCGCATCGCCACGCGGTCGAATCGCTCCGGCCTCTCGCCCATCGCCTGCAGCTCGGGCCAGCTCAGGAAGTGCAGCCGGTCCTTGAACGGGTTGGGCACGCGCACGGGCAGGACGTCGGACTGCTTGAAGAAGAGCAGGTCGCGGCGGTCGACGTCGTAGAACATGAAGTTCTTGAGCTGCATCGTCACCCAGGTCTGCCGCCCGATCCGGTAGATCAGCACGTCGACCTGCTGGGCGGTGGAGTCGCTGTGGATGTTCCCCTGCTCGTCGAGCTTCCCGACGGCGACGCCCTTCAAGATGATCAGCCGCTGCGGCTGGTTCTCGGTGGGGTTGCCCTTGTCGTCGCGCATCACCGGCGGCTCCTGCTTGTCGTCCGCCTGGTCGGCGTACAGCAACAGGTTCCCGAAGTTCACCGGCTGGCGCTTCTGCACCTGCGAGACCACCACGCGCGTCATGTCGCGCTCGAGCTGCTGCTCGGCCATGAGGTAGAACGAGGGCGCCACCCAGTTGCCCATGTAGAACAGCCCGAGCGTCAGCAGCAGCCCCAAAAAGGCCACCGGCAGCAGGATCGTCCGGTAGCCCATCCCCCCCGCCCGGCAGGCGACGATCTCGTTGTCGGCCGCCATCCGGCAGAAGACCATCGTGCTCGCGAAGGCCGACGCGAAGGGCAGCGCGAAGCCCAGCATGGCCGGGAACATGTAGGTGACGAACCGCACCAGCCCCGCGGGGTCGAGCAACCCGTCGCTGATCGGCTTGATCGCCGCGGCCACGGAGATGACCACCATCAGCACCGCGGTGCAGAGGGCGAGGACCTTGAGCAGGTCCTTGAGGATGTAGCGGTAGAGCGTCCAGGGCATGAAAGCGTGAAAGTCCTTGGGCGTGCGTCCTTGCGTTGAGCGGCCGCGCGGGCGAGGCAAGTGTAAGGCAAGCCCGTGGAGAAGGAAACGCGGCCAATCGCGCGGCGCCTTCCCGGCGGCCTCTTGTAGGGTGGGTTGAGCGGTATCCCGCGAAGCCCACCGGCGCGGCGCGTGTGGGCGTGAATCACCGCGACAACCGGCGCGCCCCATGTCTTGTTGGCCAGACGCGCCAGCGACGGAGGTTTTGACCCGGATTTCCCGGATGACTTTGCACGTTTGATAGAACCGAAGTGCGTTTGAGGCCGTAATTCATGGTGTTCTGCGCATCTCCGCACCACCATGGAAGGCCCACCCAATGGGTGAAGCACGCAAGGAAGCGTTACGGGTCGGTTTTGACGGCTCGGTCCGGCTGGAGTTCCACGGCGCGAAGGTCAGCAGCGACTGCGGGTTGCTGGCCTACCGTGACCTCGATGACGCCATGGAGTTGACCGCCGAGGCTGGGACCGCGCTAACTGATTGGCGGACCGGGACCAACATCCGCCACTCCCTGACGGCGCTGCTGCGGCAGTCGATCTACAGCCGCCTGGCGGGCTACGACGACCTCAACGACGCCGATCGACTGGCGGTCGATCCGGTGATGCGCCAGGTCGTTGGTGGGCGAGCGATGCTCAAGCAGGCGGCCTCCACCAGCCAGATGGCCCACTTCGAGACCCAGGTGTTGACTCGGCCCGGCATCTTGGCGGTGCTGATGGACCTGTCGGGGAAGTGGATCGAGCAGGTATCGCAGCACCGCCCTTTGGACCGCATCATCCTCGACCTGGACAGTTCGGTCAGTGAGACGCATGGGCAACAGGAAGGCTCGGCCTACAACGGGTACTTCGAGTGCACCTGCTACCACCCGCTGTTCTGCTTCAACCAGGACGGCGACCTGGAGCGTGCCTTGCTGCGGAACGGCAACGTCGCCAGTGCCGACGACTGGCGCAGCGTGCTGGAGCCGGTGGTGGCCCGCTACCGCCAACGGAAGATCAGGAAGCGATTCCGGGGGGACGCGGGGTTCGCCAACCCGGAGGTGTACAAGTTCCTTGAAGCCGAGGCCTACCTCTACGTCATCCGGCTACCGGCCAACCCGGTGTTGTACCGCGAGGTTCAGCACCTCATGACGCGCCCAGTGGGCCGTCCCCCGAAAAAACCGATCACGCAATACCACGACTTCACCTATCAGGCCGCCACCTGGGACAAGGCCCGGCGTGTCGTTGCGAAAGTCGAGTGGTACAGGGACGAGTTGCTCCCCCGCTTCGGGTTCATCGTCACGAACCTGGGCGGCCGCGCGGCCCGTGTCACCCGGTTCTACAACGGCCGGGGCACGGCCGAGCAGTGCATCAAGGAGGGCAAGATCGCCATGAACTGGACGCGGCTATCGTGCCATGACTTCGCGGACAACCAGTTGCGGCTGCAA
>JAPLMQ010000180.1 GCA_026386955.1 Planctomycetota bacterium | reverse complement strand
GCGCCGTCGTGCGCGAGCACCTGCGGGCCCTGCGCGACGGGGCGGCGTCGCACGGCGTGGAGTTCCACGCGCTGACCACCGCGCCCGACTGGGACCACACGCTCGCCGCCCTGCTCCGCCGACGGGAGCGCCGGCGATGACCTTCACCCTCCCCGCCCTGCTCCCGGGCCTCGCCGCCGCCGCCGCGCCGGTGGTCATCTACCTGATCCTCCGCCGGCGGAAGACGGAGGTCCCCTGGGGCGCGAGCTACCTCCTGCGGCTGACGCTCGCCTCGCGCAGGAAGTCGTCGCTCTGGAAGCAGATCGTCGTCCTCACGGTGCGCACGCTCATCCTCCTGCTCGCGGCGCTGCTCATCGCCCAGCCGTTCCGCGAAAACCCCGCGTCGCGCCTGCGCTCGCCCCGGCTGCCCGACGCGCCGGTCCACCGCGTCCTGCTGCTCGACGACTCGGCCTCGATGAACATCGCGTCCGGCGGAGGCGGGACGTCCGGCGTCGCTTCCGGGGCAAATTCCGGGGGAGACACCCGGCTCGACCGGCTCAAGGCGGCCGCACGTCCACTGCTCGGCACGCTCCGCCCCGGCGACCGCGCGACGCTGCTCTGCCTCACCGCCCCGGCCACGCCCGCAGTGACGCTCGACGCGCCGATCGCCCAGCCCGCCGTCGCCTCCGCCCTCGCTGCCGTCCAGCCGCACGAATCACCGCTCGACCTTGAACGCGGCCTCGCCGCCGCGCTGGTCGCGCTCCGCTCCACCCCGCTCTCCGCCGGCGAGGTCTATCTCCTCTCCGACTTCCCGCGCGACCTGGCCTTCGACTCCGTGCGCCTCGCCTCCCTCGCCCGCCGCGCTGCCGACGCCGGGGCCCGGCTCACCCCCGTCAACCTCGCCGCGGGCGAGGAGACCGCCCCACGCAACGTCGTCATCCACAGCCTCGACCTGGGCGTCGACACCGCCTTCGTCGGCCTTCCGCTCTACGTCTACGCCGACGTCGCCTGCCTCTCCGACAAGCCACTGGCGGCGAACTTCGAGGCCACCGTCGACGGCCGCCCCGCCGCCCGTGCCACCGTCGAACTCCAGCCCAACGAGCGCCGCCGCGTGCCGCTCTCGATCACCTTCGACAAGCCCGGCCCGGCGGTCCTGCGCGTCGCGGCCGACGCGGGAGGCGCTCCCCCGGGGGCGAACGCCGGCGGCACGCGCGACCTCGCCCTGGCCGTGCGCGACAAGCTCCACCTCTGGATCGTCGGCGAGGAGCCTCGCGAGAACGACCTCGACCCGCTCGGCGACGCGGCCTTCCTCTCCCGCGCCATCGCCGCCGCGAAGTCCGACTTCCTCGTCGTCGAGCGCCGCACCGTCAACGACATCCTGCTCCCGATCCCCGACGACGTCGACGTCATCGTCGTCGCCGGCCCGCGCTTCCCGCGCCCCGCGATGGCGCTGTCGCTCGCCGCCCTCGCCCGCCGGGGCGGCGGCGTAGTTATGGCCGTCACCGCCGATTTGGAGATCGACGCCGCGAACGAGGACCTCGCCTCACTGCTCCCCGCCCCGCTCGACCGCCCCGCCTTCGACGGGGCCGACCCGGAGAGCTTCGTCTCCATCCGTCCCGAGCCCGAGCCGGGGTCGTCGGCCGTCTTCGCGGAGTTCGCCGCCTCCGCCGCCTCGATCGCCGACAACAACCCGCTCGCCCGCGCGGGCGTCGACGGCGGGGCCGACCTCGCCCAGGCCCGCGTCTACAACTACCAACGGCTCGCGGCGCCTGCCCCGAGCGCAAGCCCGACCAACGCCCGCGTCGTCTTCCGCCTCTCCGACGACCAGCCGCTGCTGCTCCACCGCCGGCTCGGGCGCGGGAACGTCTACTTCCTCACCACCACGCTGGGCGTGAACTGGAACTCGCTGGCCGTGCGCCAGGCCTACATCCCCTTCTTCCTCCGCATCGTGCAGGCCGCCGCCGCCGGGCGCGAGCCCGCGCACGACTTCGACCCCGGCCAGCGCATCGTCTTCCCCTGGCGCGCCGGCACGCCCGCCCGCCTCATCACCCCCGCGGGGCAATCGCTCCCCGCCGACGTCGCCTCGGCCGGGCCCGCCGCCTTCGCGCTCTTCGACGCGCCCACGATGCGCGGGCTCTATCGACTGACTCCCGGCGACGCGACGGCCACAGCCCCCGCGCCGTCCGCCGCCACCGCGCCCGCCTCGGCCCCGGCGGTCGACGCATCGGCCCAACGCCTCACAATCCGCGGCCCCGTCCCCGAGGCCGATCCGCGCACGCTCGACGCCCCACAATCCCGCGCCCTCGCCCAGGCGCTCAACGCCCCGATCCACGCCGGCTGGCGCGAGGCCGTGCTCGCCCTGGGTCCCGACGACGCCGCCTTCCCGCTCTGGCCTTGGTTGCTCGCGGGCATCCTGGGCCTCTACCTGTTCGAGGCCTGGTTCGTCCGTCTGCTTTGATGTCCGCATTGACGTCCGCACGACCGCGCGCTTTGTTTCGCTTTGTTTCGCTTCGCCGCTGACCGTCCTTCGGAGATTTGATGCCCCTCGCGCCCGGACAAGTCGAACACGCCGCCCGCCTCGTCGCCGAGGGCTGGCTCCCGCTGGGCGCGGGCGTGGCCATGGCCGCGCTCGCCGGCGGGTGGGTCGTGCTCCAGCTCCGCCGCGAGTTCGCCGCCGCCAAGCCCTCCACGCTCCGCCGCTGGGTGCTGCCCGGGCTCCGCTTCGCGATCATCCTGCTCACCGTCTGGCTGCTCTGCCAGCCGCGCTTCATCACGACGACCCGCCGCGGCGAGCCGGCCCGCGTGCTCATCGTCGCCGACACCGCTTCGAGCATGGCCACCGCCGAGGCGAATCTCCGCCTGGGCCAGCGCCTCGAGATGTTCGCCGCGCTCGACCCCACCACGCCGCTCCCGCGCGACCGCGCCGCGGGCAACCTCGCCGCCGCCGTCGGCCGGCTCCTCGCCGCGCTCGACGCCCGCCGGACCGCCCTCGGCCGCGACCTGGCCTCCCTCGACGCCAAGCTCCCCCTGGGCAGCGAAGGGCAGCAGCGCGTGCGCGACCTGGGCGACGCCGCCTCCGCCGGCGTCGAAGCGCTCCGCGCCCTTCCGGCGCCGGCGGTCTCCGCGGCCTCCGCCACCCGCCACGAAAGCGCGCCCGACCCCGCCTCGCAGAAGATCGCGGTCGACCTTGCCACGCGCCTCCCCGCCTTCCTCTCCTCGTGCGAGGCCCTCGCCGCGGAGGCGAAGCTCGCCGCCGCCGAGGCCTCCGACCATCCGCAGATGCTGCAGGATCACCTCAAGCACCTGGTCACGCTGCGCGACGCAGGCAAGGCATTGGCCGACGTCGCCGCCAACCTCCAGGACGCGCTCGACCGCGCCGCCCTGGGCCCCGCCGCCGCGGACGAATGGCTGGCCCGCCCGATCACCCGCGCCGCCATCGCCAAGACCGCCGCCGCCCGCCTCAAAGCGGCGCTCGGTGCCAAGGCCAATGTCGAACTCGCCCAAGCCGAGGGATTGACCGACGGCCTCACTCTCGCCGCGAGAGCTGATGCCGCGCCGCCCAGCGCCGTGCTCCTCCTCACCGACGGCGCAGCGGGGGCGGGCGCCGCGAAAGCCGGCGACGTCCAGCGCCTCGCCGCCCCGCTCTCCGCCTCCGACACGCACATCCACGCCGTGCTCTGCGCCCGCGAGGGCGTCGAGCCGGCCGATCTCGCGCTCGTCTCGGTCGATCTCCCCGGGCTCCTCCTGCGCGACGCGTCCGCCTCCGCCCGCCTGCTCGTCAAGAACCAGCTCGCCCCGGGCAAGCCCGCCACGCTCGAGGTCCGCCTGGGCGACGAGGTGCTCGCGAGCAAGCCGCTCGACGCCGAGCGGCGAGGGCTCTTCGTGGTCGACCTCGCCTTCACCCCGAAGTTCGCCGGCCGGGCCCAGCTCACCTTCGAGGCCCGTGCCGAAGGGCCCGACGCCCTGCCCGGCAACGAGCGCCGCCGCCTCGTGGTCGACGCCGCCGACGAGCCGCGGCGGGTCATCCTCCTCGCCGACCGGCTCACCGACGACCTCGCCGCCTATAGCGAGGCCCTGCGGGCCCAGCCCGCCGTGCGGCTCACGACCATCCTCGCCGTGGGCGATGGCTCCAGTGTGAAGCTCGGCTCCGACGAAGGCGCTTTCCCCGCGACGGCCGAGGATTGGAAGGGCGTCGCCGCCGTGGTCCTGCTGGGCGACATTCCCAGCGCCTGGCTCAAGGCCGCCGAGGGCCGCGCCGCGGGCGCGATCGTGGCGGCACTCAAGGGCGAAGTCGAGGCGGGACGGGTCAACGTGCTGCTGCATCCACTTCATCGCGAAGGTGCGGATTCCGGGGGTTCCGCACCGGCCGCGTCCTGGGCCGAGCGCCTCGGCCTTGCGTTGCAGCCGCTTCCCCAGCCGGGCCGGCCGACTCCCGTCGAGGGGCTCTGGTGGGACGGCTACCGCGCCGGGCTCGACGCCCGCGCGTCGCTCGACGCCTGGTCCAGCTTCGCCGGGCAATCCTCGGGCAGCTTCACCCCGGCCGGCGCGTTTCCTCTCCTCACCATCGACCACAAGACCGTCGCCGGCCTCGTCCCGCTCCGCTCGGCCCGCGGCGGGATCGTCTTCAACGGGCTCGGCTCGCTCGCCGCCCTCCGGAACGACGGCACCGCCCCGTTGCTCAACGGCCTCGTCCGCGGACTGGTCGACCTCGCCGTCCGCCCCCTCTACGAATCGCCGGGCGGGGTCATCCTCCTCCCGCGCCAACCCACGCGGGAAAGCATCTCACTCCTCCTCGGGGCCAAGGCGATCGATGGGTTCGAGCAATCGAAAACCCCGCCGCTGAGCGTCGTCCCGACCGACAACGCTGGCGAGCCTTCGCGAGGCGCAGGGGCGCTCAGCATCCTCGTCGGCGACGTGCGCGAGGGCGTTCATCTCGACTCCGCGGGCAAGGCCACGCGATTCGCCGAGCCCCGCCCGAGCGACGCCGACCTCCATCTCGCCGGATCATCCGCCTTCGTCCGCGCCTTGTCCGACGCCACCGGGGGCAGCACCGCGGCCTTCGACGACTTGGCGCCGGTGGTCGACGCCGTCTCGCGCGACCTCGCGCCGCACGAGACCCTGGAGGTCCGCGCCACCCGTCTTTGGCGCGGCTGGTGGCCGCTCGCGATGCTGCTCGCGCTGGTCTCGGCCGAATACCTGCTGCGTGCGCGCCGCCGGCCCGCCGCTCGTCGGCGCGATCGCGCTCGCCACCGGGCTGGCGATCATCGCCTCGCTCCTGCGATACCGCCCGCGCGCCTTGCCCACCGCCATCGAGCTCGATGCCGCGTTGCCCGCCAACGTCGACCGCTGGGCGACCTCGCTCGACCTCGCCGGGCGGCTGCAGGCGGGCGAGACGCTCGCCGCCCGCGGGCTGGTCGACGCCGTCCTCGCCGACGCGCAGCGCGACGCCCGCTCCGCCGCGGCCGTGCGTCTCGTCAGCCCCCGCGCCGCCCTCGCTTGGCTGGCCGCGCTGCTCCTGCTCCTCGCCTTCGCCGGAGCGCTCAGCCAGAGCGCCGCGGTCGATCCCGCGCTCCTCTGGCGGCGGTTCTGGAACCCCGCCGCCAACCTGCCGCGCGACGCCGACGTCGTCATCACCCTCGCCGAGGCCAACGGCCAACCGTTCGCCGGCGCACTCGCCCCCATCCCCGAGAACACGCCGTTCGACCTCACCATCGCCATCCACCGCAAAGGCGGGTGGTTCGAGCTTCGCCGCCCAGCCCCGCCTTCCGCGGCCTCGCTCACGCCCGACGATCCGCTGCTGCAGGGCGAGCCGCCGGCGCTCGAAGCGCTCGCGGCCCGCGGCGCGGCGCGGCGCGACTTGGTCTATCGAGCCGGAAAGTGGCACTTCACCCAGGCGGGCCTCGCCGAGCCGCTCGCCTTCCGCCTCCGCGCCGGCGACGGCCTCTCCGCCCGCTTCCAGCAGGAGACCGTCCAGCGCATCAAGCTCGCCCGCGTCGACTACGCACTGCGCTACCCGCGCTACACCAAGATGGCCGACCTCGCCGCCCGCCCGCTCGACACCCGCCGGCTCTCCGCGCTGGTCGGCTCGCGCTTCGAGTTCGACGTCGCCTGCGACATCGACGCCGAATCGATCGACGCCAGCTTCGAGCCCTTCCAGAAGTCGGCCGAAGAGACGAAGGGCAAGCTCCTCACGCGCGAGGACCTGCTCGCCCTGCGCGGGATGAAGAAGGCCGTCGCCCCGCAGCGCCGCCGAGTCCGTCGCCTACCAGTACCGGGCCGAGGACGACTTCGCCGTCGCCGACGTGGTCATGGGCTGGAAGACCGCGGGCACCGTCACGACGTTCGACTTCACCGGCGAGGAGATGATCAAGTCGAAGGACCTGGGCAAGCGCATCGTCGCCGGGCAGGAACTGGTGCAGCGGCAGAACTACCCGAGCTACGAGGGGCGGCCGCTGGAATTCTGGCTGACCGTGGCCGACTCCAAGGGGCAGGAGACCAAGACGCCCATCTTCAAGGTCCACTACGCGCAGGAGGACTACGCGGCGCGCGTCGAGCGCGGGCTGGTCCACCTCGCGGCGATCGAGGCCTCGGCCGCGGCGCTCAAGGCGGGCCTCGCGGGGATCGACAACCGGATGAACATCCTCGCGGCGGTCGCGGGCCAGGCGACGCGCTGGCCGGCGGACAAGGCGCCCGTGCTCGACGACTTCCTCAAGCAGGTGCGCCAGGTCGGCCCCGGCGGGCTCGACCTCAACCCGCAGCTCATCGGCGGGCTGCCGGCGCGGATCGAGCGGTCGGCCGCGATCCTCACGGCCGCGCGGTCGATGCTCTCCACCGGGGAGGATCTCGTCGCCCCCGCGGAGGCGCTGCGCACGAGCGAGGACCTGCCCAAGGCGATGGCCGACCTGCGCGCGGCCGTGCAGCAGGCGACCACGGCGGCCGAGCTGCTGCGCAAGGCCGCGGGCGACGAGCGCAATCGGCTGCTCGTGGAGGGGCTCGTGCAGAAGGGCCTCGCCTGCGAGCGGCGGGTCGCGGCCTTGCTCGCGAAGCGGGGCAACAAGGAGCTGTTCGAGGCCAACCTCGCGTTCGTGCTGTCACAGGTGACGGCGTTGGCGGAGGCGGCGAAGCCCCGGCTCGCCGACCACGCCGACGAGGCCGAGCCCATCGCCCGCCTCGCGGCCGCGGCCCAAGGGAAGAAGGCCGAGGACTCGCTCGCATCGCTGACCAACTTGCTGCGCACGTGGATGTCCGATTCCCCCGGGCCGGCCGGCTCGTTCACGGAGCTGCAGGCCTGGATGGCGACGAGCGCCGCAGGCGCGGGGCGCGACAAGGCGGCCGCGGCCTGCGAGACGCTGCTCGCCTCGCGCGGGCGGGCCGAGCTCTTCGAGCCGCAATGGATCCTCGCCTTGGCGCGCGGGGCGTGGGGCGCGTTCTCCGCAGGCGACCTCGGATGGACCGGCGCCAAGCCCGCGGCGGGCGATGCGCTGAGGCTGGCCGAACAGTTGCGGCAGGACTTGGCCGCCTATCGGCTCGACCTGCTCTCCGGGCGATATACGCTCCAGCCCGACTGGGCGGCCGACCGGGCCGCCGAGCTGCGCGAGCAGATGCTGGCGATCAGCGACCTCTGCGCCACGGCGGAGCCGCGAAGCGACTTCCAGGCGGGCTTCTTCGCCACCGCGGCCTACTTCAAGTCATGGCGGCTGCATGAATCGTTGGGCCCCCGCGGCGAAGCGCTGCTGGGCGCGATCGGCCAAAACCTCCACGCCGCCCCGCGCACGTTGGCCTCGCCCGCGCCCGACCCACTCGCCGCCTCCGGCGCCTCGCTCGCCGTCGCGATGCGGCGCACCGCCGAGGAGGCCGAGGCCCACGCCGAGGCGATCAAGGCCTTCGCCGCGCGGACCGACCGTCCCGCGCCCGAGACGGCCGCGGCGGCTGGAGTTTTCCAGGCCGTGGGGCGCACGATCACCCGGCGGATCGAGGCGATCGAGGCGGCCGGGCGGGCGCTGACCACGGCCTGGGTCGCGGCCCGGCTTCTCCGCGCCGGCCCTGCGGCCCCGTGGGAGGAGGCCGAGCACGCACACGCCCAGTCGCTCTCGCTCACATGGCTCGCGCTCACGGCCCGCGAGAAACTCGTCGACTCGCACTTCGCCCGGACCGGCGACGTGGGCAAGTGGCCCGCGCTCTACGCGGGGACGGAATCCGCCGCCCGCGCGATGGCGGCCGAGCTGCGCTCCGCGGCCCCGCTGGTGGAGGCCGGGGCGAAGCCCGACGGGGGCGGAACGGCTTCGCACGGCGACATCGCCGGATGGGTGACACGCCTCAACGCGGGTGGGCATCTCGAGGCGATCAAGGCCGAGCATGAGTCGGTCGCCGCCCTGCTCGCCGTTCCCCGCGATGCGAAGGCCGCGGCTGGCGTGCTGGAGCGCGTGAAGGCGTCGGTGCTCGGGCAGTCGCTGGCGGCGTCGCGCCTCGCGGCCCAGGCGGCGCTCGCGCGATTGAGGCTGCGCTCGTGGGAGGTCGGCCCGGCGGAACGGATTGCCGAGCTCAAGACGACGGCGAAGTCGCTGGAGATGCTGGAGGACCGAGGACTGCAGGACACGCTGGTCCGGGCGATCCGCGCGGTCGAGACATCTACATCGGCCGCAGCCACCCAAGCGGTGAACACACCTCCCCGGACTGCGACCGCACCGACCAGCGCTCCCGCCTCGCAGCCCACCGCGGCGTTTCATGACGGCCTCGCCGAGCGCGACCGCGCGACGGTCGAGGCCACGCTCGACGCCGCGGTCGCCAGCCTCTCGACCCTCGCCCGCCCGCCGGCCGCCAAGGCACTGGTCGCCTCCGCCCGGCGGAACCTCAGCGGGATCGCCGGCCTGGCGAACCTCGCCGACCGGCGCTGGGCCCAGCGCCTGCGCGAGGCGGAGACCGAGCTCGTCGCCGCGATGGTCGACGCCGGCGAGTCCTCGCCCGACGCGGCCCAGGCCCTCGCGCTGCAGGCCTCGCGGCTGTGGGAGCTCCGCGCCCGCAACATCACCCAGGAGCGCCGCGGGAACCGGGGCGTCTCCGCCCTCGCGGCCGAGGACGTCGTCACCATCCGCCTGCCCAAGCACATCGAGGCCGAGCTGACCAAGGCCCGGAACACCAAGTCGCCCGCGGCCTTCAAGGAATGGATCGAGGCTTACTATGCCAACCTCTACCGCGACCTCGCGCCCTGACCTTCGGCCCGCGTGGCCGACGCTCTTCGCCGTTTGCCGCACGCGCATCGCTCGCGGAGCGGTCTTCCTGTCGCTGGTCCTCGCGCTCGCGTCGGTGACGCTGGGGCAAGGCCCCACGACCGCGCCGAGCACCGACACGAACGCCGTCGCTCCCGCGGAGTCGCGCGTGCTGGTCGCCAACGCCTTGAACTTCCTCCGCAGCGAGCAGTCGCCCGAGGGCGGGTTCGCGGCCGAGCAGCCGCACCTCGCCACGGCGCTGGGCCTGCTGGCCTTCTGCTCCGCGGGCGAGCTGAACGAGGAGGACCAGGGCCGCGTCGCCAAGGCCGTCGACTATCTCCTGCGCACGGCCTCGCCCAACGGCGACCTGGGCGACAACGTCTTCCGCACCGAGAGCCACGCGTTGGCGACGGCCGCGCTGCTCGCGGGCGGGGCCCGCGTGAAGGACCCCGCCCTGGCGGCGCGGGCGGCGGCGGCGGGCGAGGCGGCGGTCCGCCAGCTCCAGCGCGTGCAGGACCGCGGCGGCGCGGTCGGCACGCGCGGCGGGTGGAAGATGGAGGCGGGCGAGGGGCGCGAGAACGACCGCCGGGCCTCGACCTGGGCGCTCTGGTCGCTCGCCTCGGCCCGGCTCTACGGGCTCGAGACCCGCAAGAGCGACCTCGACCGCGCGTCGCGCTTCGTCGCCGCGTCGATCAAGGAGACGGCCGAGCGCACCGACGAGATCGGCGGCCTGAGCGTCGACGCCGAGGGGCTCGCCGTCGCCTCCGCCAGCGCGATGGGCGGCTGGGTCCTGGCGACGCAGCGCCCCGGCTCGGCCCCTGCGAAGTTGAACCTCGCCTGGCTCACCCGCCACCCGCCCCAGTGGACCGGGCCGACCTATTTCCACACCGGCTTCTTCCATCTCCGCGCCGTCAAGCTGGCCGACGCCTCGGGCAAGGTCTTCGCCGACCATCACCGACGGGTCTTCCTGCAGCTCCGCGAGCACCAGTTCGGCGACGGCTCGGTCTCCTTCCCCCCGGGCGAGGCCCAAAACTTCGTGGCGATGGGGCGCGTCTTCTCGACCTCGATGGCGATCCTGCTCATCCACGCGGGCGACAGCCGGCTGGTGGTCGACGAGGATTACCGCGCGGCGCTGGGGTTCTGAGCGGGAAGCGAAGATGGTCGGAGTTGCGACAAGGTCGTGTGTCATGCGTGAATGCCTCGTGCGACGATGGGTTGGAGCATGTGGCTTGCGGGCGATGGCGGCCGCGTTGTTCGTGGCCTGCGCGGCCGATGTCGCGCAGGCGGGCGACACCACCAAGGTCGTCGTCGTCGATGGGGCCGAGCCCGCCGCGGCGGTGCTGGCGAAGTCGGCGGCCGCGGGCGAGGGGTTCGCCGCCGACCTGGGGAAGGATTTCACCGGCTCGCTCCTCGCCGCCGCGCCGGAGCGCCCGCTCGCGCCGGGGCGATACCGCCTGCATGTCCCGTTGGCGCTGGCCCCGCTGGGGGACGTGAAGACGGGCGGGCTGCAGGTCAACGTCTTGGCTGGGCAAACCCAGCGCCGCTTCCACGCGCTGCACTTCGAGGAGCCCGGAAAGTTCATCGACGCGACGCTCGATTTCACCGTCGCCGCGCCGGCCGTCGATCCCGCCGCCCCCTCGGACGCCAAGCCCGTGCCGTTCCCGATCACGGTGAACTGGACACTGCCGAACGACAAGAAAAACAAGTTCGAGCGCGACAAGACGATCGTCACGCCCGCGGAGCCGGACCTCTCGATCGGCGACAAGCGCAGCGGCCCGAGCCTCGACGACCTTTCCTCCGCCATGGCCGCGCCCAAGATCAGCCGCGAGGGGCAGGTCCCGCTCGCGGAGGCGGGGAGGCTGCCCGCCTCGATCGCGATGCGCCCGCCGGTGATCGAGAGGATGAGCCCCATCGCCCTGGTCTCGGTGCGGGCCAGCAAGGCCGTCTACAAGCCGGGCGAGCCCGGGGCGGCGACGGCGGTCTTCCGCAACGTCGGCGACCGCGCCGCCTCGGCCGAGATCGCCGTCGAACTGACCAAGGGGCTGGGCGAGCCGAAATCGCTCCACACCGAGAAGCGCACGATCGAGGCCGGCGCCACCTGGACCTGGACCGGCCCGATCGACCTGGCGGGCATGCGCTGGGGCGGGCAGGTCAGCGCCCGCGCGGCGGCCGCGGGCATGACGGGCGACGCGGGCAGCGACTGCTTCGCGGTGACGGACAACTTCTTCGAGGTCGCGTGCGTCACGGGCCAGCCGGGCATCGGCAAGCGCTTCGACGACCCCGCGGCCGCCCGCGCGTTCGTCACGCTCCTGCGCGACCAGGGCTTCACCGCGTTCGAGGCCTTCTTCTGGGCCCCGTGCGACATGTTCAAGTTCACCCCCGAGACGGAGGTCTTCTTCGGCGGGCAGCACGGCTACTCCGCGACGATCACCAGCACGCGCAACCTCATCGCCGCGGCCCACGAGCAGGGGCTGAGCGCCACGGTCTACGCCAACTTCTTCGGAGGCAGCTCGGTTCCCGCGATGGAGCTGATGCGCAAACGGCCCGAGTGGTTCGGGAACGCCGAGTACCGCGCGGCGATCGTGGACGACTTCGACCTGATGGCCAAGGGCAAGCTCGGGGGCGCCCTGTTCTGGAGCCACAACCAGCTCAACCTGCCGCCCCCCGACGCCGCGTTCAAGTTGCACGCGCAGGAGCTCATCGCCAGCCACAAGCAATTCGGCTGGGACGCCACGCGCTACGACTCGTTCTACCCGCTCACGCAGGAGTGGATGAAGCCGGCGCTGGCGATGGTGAGGCGCATGGTCGAGGCGGAGGCGCCGGGCTATCGGTGGGCCTACAACTCGATCCCCAGCCGGGACTATCGCGCCGGGGCGATCGAGGGGATGCTCTCGGGGGGCGGGCTGATCATGGAGGAGGCGCTGTCGCAGGGCTTCGGCGGGGCGCCGCCGATCGGGGGCGTCGCCGACCAGCTCATGCTGCTGCGCCACATCGTCTGGACCTTCGGCGGGCACAACGGCACGATCTATCGCAAGCCGCGCGAGGCCCCGTTCACGCCGCTCGACGACATCTACGCCTCGTCGGCCTACCTCGCGGCCGGGGCGCATCCGTATTACACCCCACTCGAAGGCGAGATGGGCAAGCACAACCGCTTCGCCCTGCGCTACGGCGAGTTCCTCTTCAACAACAAGCTCGCCCCGCTGCCCAACGCGAAGGACGTGGTGCAGCTCGGCAGCGCGGATCGCTTCCTGCACTGGGACCGCTTCGCGCGGAGCATCGACTTGGGCGGGACCGGGCGTCGGATCGTGCTCCACCTGTTCAACGCCCGCGGGGAGCACCGGCTGGGCGCGTCGCCCGAGATGAAGCGCCCGCCGACGCTCGAGAACGTGCCGATTGCGCTCGACTTGCCGCCGGGCTCGCGGCTCCGCGGGGCGTGGTCGCTCTGCCCGGTGCCCGAGCCGGGGCACCAGGCGCTGCCCGCCGCGATGGAGGGCACGCGAGTGACGCTGACGGTGCCACGGGTGCGGTTCTGGAATGTGGTGGTCGTCGATTGGGACTCCGACCAGCCGCTGCCGGCGCAGAAGCCGGCCCCGCCCCCGGAGGTGAAGCAATGACGACTTTCGCACGCATCCATGCGGCATGGCTCGCCGCGCTGCTCGTCCTGCTGCTCGCGCAGGCGCTCCACGCCCAGGCCGACGCGTCTGTCCGCCGGGCCCACATCGTCACGGGCCTGTGGCACCGGTTCTACCGGCTCGACGAGGCGCTGGCCCGCGCGAAGTTCAGCATCACCAGCCAGAGCTGGGCATCGGCGACGAACGGCTTCGGGTTCGCCGGGCCGTGGGAGGGCGACTACGGGAGCGGGCTGGAGCACCTGCCCGCGCTCGACGTCTGCGCGACGAACGACGTGATCGTGCTCTGCAACGTCAACGGCAGGGCGCTTCCGCAGGAGCTGCTCGCGGGGCTCAAGCGCCACGTGGAGCGCGGAGGCGGGCTGCTGATGCTGGGCGGACGCTTCGCCTTCGGCCCGCAGTACCGCGGCACGCCGGCGCTGGCGGAGTTGGCGCCGGTGGAGTTCGGCGAAAAGCTGGACCTCCGCGCCGAGCCCGCGGGGCTGGCGCTCCGGCCGACGGACGACCCCTGGGCCAAGCCGCTGGCGGGGCTGACGTGGGACAAGTCGCCCGCGCTCTTCTGGCGGCATGAGGTGAAGCCCAAGCCCGGGGCGCACGTGGTGCTGGAGGCGGGCGGGCAGCCGGCGCTGGTGCTCGGAACGTTCGGCAAGGGGCGGGTGGCGCTCTTCGCGGGGACGGTTCTGGGCGAGCCGGGCGCGGGCACGCTGCCGTTCTGGGAATGGAGCGATTGGCCGGCGGCGCTGGGGGCGACGATGGATTGGCTGGCCGAGCCGTTGTCCGCCGGGCGGGCGGAGGCGGCCGCGGCGTGGGGGCGCGAGCTAAGGCAGCAGGTCGACCAGATCGGCGGATTGAAGATCGACGCATTGACGGCGCGGCTGCTGGCGGCGCTCCCCCTGCTGGACGACCCGTCCACGGCAGCGCTGGCGCTGCGGGCCCTCGCGGACTGCGACGGCGACCTCTCCGACACGGCGTGGGAGGCGCTGCTGACCCGGCTGGCCCCGCACTGCGGCGAAGGCAGCGCGGCCGCGGCGGAGGCGCTGGTGAAGAGCGGCCGGCCGCGCAAGACTTCGCTGGGGTTGGCGGCATTGGGCGGGGCCCGCGGGGCCGGCGCGGTGGCGACGCTGCGCTCCTTCTACATCAGCGGCATGGTCAAGGCGGGGGCCGCGGCGGTGAGCGTCGATCCCGGTGCCGCGGGGGGCGTGGACGGCGCGGCCCTGGTCGCCACGCCCGAAGATGCCCATGTCATCCGGTTGGGCGCTCTGGTCGGGCTCGGCATGACGCGCGACGCCGCCGCCCGCCCCGTCCTGCGCACCGCGCTCGAGGAGTTGGCCGGGAAGTCGCCCGGGCACCCCGACGGGCTCGACGCCGTCGAGCAGTCGTTCCAGCAGGCTTGGCTGTCGACCCTGCTCACGGGCGACGCCTCGGCCGCCCCGCGCGTCGTCGACATCCTGACCGAGAACATCTACGCCATCTCCCGCGCCCGCAGCGGCGGGACCGACTTGGAATGGCCGAACCTCCACCGCCCGACGCCCCAAATGCTCCGTTGGCAGCAACTGCAATGGGAGCAACTCGCCTCCGCCCCCGCGGGCGTGCGGGCAGCGATCGCGGAGAGGCTGGCGGCGATCGACGAGGTGCGCGTCGCCCCGCTGGCGCTGGCGGCGCTGGGCGGGAAGGCGCTTTCGCCCGAGGCGGCCGCGGCGCTGAAGCGCAGCCCCGTCGCGGCGGTGCGGGCGCTGGCTCAGGTCCCGCCTTGATGGTCCTGGGGCTGGGATTGCCCCTGCGGCTGCGCGGGGTGGGTGCCGGTTTGATGGCGCAGCGGCCAATGCAGGCGCTCCTGCAGCTTGGCCCGCCAGTCGACGACCTTGATCTCCTCGTGCGGGTGGTAGAAGACCACGACGCGCGAGGGTGCGGCGCCCTCGGCCTTGGGCTTGAACAGCTCCGTGATGCGCGGGACAAGCTGCTGGTCGACGACCCAGGTCTGCCCCGGCCAGAAGAGCACGCGCAAGCGGATGAAGCGCCCGCCCTCCGAGGGGGTGACCGCGCCTTCGACCACCGGCTCGTTCATCAGCACGCCGGCGAATTGGATGTTCATCTCGCGCGAGAGGGCCGCGAGCGTCGCGGTGGCGGCGGCGTCGGCCTCGGGGCCGGGGACGGCGACGTCGATCAGCGCGAGCTGCGAGCCGAGCTTGTAGTTTCCCACCACGGAGATGTTGCGGTTGGGGATGACCACGACCTGCCCGAAGTAGTTGCGGATCTTGGTCATGCGCAGGCCCAGCTCGGTGACGACGCCGGTCTGGCCGGAGAGGTCGACCATGTCGCCGACGTCGAACTGGCTCTCGAAGATGACGAAAAAGCCGGTGACCATGTCCTGCACGAGCCCCTGCGAGCCGAAGCCGATCGCCAGACCGACGACCGAGAGGGAGGCGAGGTAGGTCGCGTAGTTGATCCCCAGCTCGGAGAGGACGATGCCCAGGGCGGTGAAGTAGATGAAGTACTTCACGACGTTGAGCACGAGCGAGTGGATGGTGCGGACGCGGGCCTTGTTGTGCCGCCAGACCAAGCCCAGCGGGCCCCAGTCGTTGCTGACGATGAACTGGCTCAGCCCCTGCAGGGCGCTGATGAGCACGCGGGCGCCGATGACGATCAGCATCACGATGCCGATGCGCGTGAGCTTGTGACGGACGGCGGAGGGCGAGAGCTCCACCAGCGCCGCGACGTAGTCGGTCATCGCGGTCTGGCGGAGGAAGGTCGTGTCCTTGCGCAGGTCGCCCCCCCGGAGGATGAGGGAGGTCTGGGTGAGGTCGAAGTCGTAGGTGGTCTTGCCGACGGCGGTGGAGAGCGCGATCTGGTTGCCGTGGACGGAGTAGGTGCCCTTCGTGCCGTCGAGGCTGAAGCGTCCGTCGGGCTTGAGGATGAGGGTGAGCGGAGCGACTTCGGAATCGATGGACCATGAGCCGATGAGCGCGCCGGCGGCGGCCTCGTCCTGGCGGGCGCCCAGGAGCGGGACGACCGGCTCGGGGGCGGGGGTCGTCGCTGGGGCCGGCGCGGGAGAGGCGGCCGGGGCTTGGGCGGAGGCGGGAGAGGCCAAGAGCGTGAGGGCGACGAAGAACGCCACGAAGGCGGATCGCAGGAACGTCGCGGTGCGCGCGTTGACTCCGAAGAGGTTGGTTTGGTCGTGCGGAACCGAAGTCATGAAGCGAATCCTCGTCCTGTCAGGCGCGCGGCGCGGTCCTTCGTGCGGACTGATTATTCACTGGGATGCCGTGCGCGACAATCGGCGAGGCGGGGATTGCTTCGTGATGGAGCGGCGGTCCCAGGCACCAAAGTGCCCGGGCTTTGGGGAGTCCGCGCGCCATGGCGCGTGATGCGAGCCGCGCGCCCCAGAGTCAATGCGTCGACGCGACCTCGTGTGCGTGGATCGGCGCGCCGCCCTTCGCGAAGACCAGGTTGTCCTCCACCACCTGGGCACACCGCCGCCACGACTGCGTCAGCGCGTGGGCCCGGCAGTCGGCCCGGCTGATCTCCAGGGCCCGCATGCACGCGGCCCGCAGGTCCTCGTCGAGCTCGCCCGTCCGCCCCGGCACGACCGCGTCGCGCGGGCCCGTCACGGGAAACGCCGCCACCGGCAGCCCGCAGGCGTTGGCCTCGAGCATCACCACGCCGAAGGTGTCGGTCCTGCTCGGGAAGACCATCACGTCCGCCCCCGCGTACCGCGCCGCCAGGCCCGCGCCGAAGTGGTAGCCCGCCCAGTGCACCTCGGGGTGCCGCCTCTGCAGGGCGTTCTTCATCGGCCCGTCGCCCACGACGACCTTGCTCCCAGGCAGGTCGAGCTTGAGGAAGGCCTCGATGTTCTTCTCCGCGGCGACGCGCCCGACGTAGATGAAGACCGGCCGCGGCAAGTCGAAGGCGAAGGCGGGCGCGGGCTGGAAGGTCCGCGTGTCGACGCCCCGGCCCCAGACGACGATGTTCCTGAACCCGCGCTCCTCCAACTCCACCTTCACCGACGGGCTGGGCACCAGCGTCGCCCGCGCGGGCGCGTGGAACTTCCGCAGCCCCCAGAAGGTCCACGCTCGCGGGATGTGGAAATAGACCTTCAGGTAGTGGGCGTAGTGCGTGTGATACGAGGTGGTGAAGGCGAGCCCGCGGCGGAGGCAGTGCCGTCGGGCGGCCCAGCCCAGCGGGCCCTCGGTGGCGATGTGGATGGCGTCGGGCGCCTCGCGGTCGAGCATCCGGCGGACGCCGGGCGCGGCAAACAGCGCGAGGCGGATCTCGGGGTAGGCCGGGGCCTTGATGGTGCGGAAGAGCCCGGGGTGGATCACCGTGAGGGTGTGCCCCATGGCGAGGAGTTCGCGCGTGGTCTCGGTCCAGGTGCGGACGACGCCGTTGACCTGCGGCTGCCAGGCATCGGTGACCAGGGCGATCTTCATCTGCGCGGGCGCCGTGTTGCCCGGCTTGGCCGGGGGCGAGGGTGTCGGTACCCACTCCGCGCGGAGCGGGGCGACCGATTAGTTTACCTCGACCAGCACGTCCGCGGGTTCGTCGCGCAGCGGACTCGGGCGAATCGCGGAGTCGCCCCCGGGCCCCGCTGGGCCCGCGACGGCAGCGGCGGCGCGGCGGGCGCGGTGTCTCGCCTCGAGTTCGTCCACCGCGGCGATGCCGTTGATCAACTCCAGCCGGCCGTCCTCATGCTCGACCAAGGCCGTGCAGTTCTCGATCCAGTCGCCGCAGTTGTAGTACTCGACCTCGCCCGGCTCGCGGCGGATCTCGGGCTTGTGGATGTGCCCGCAGACCACGCCGTCCACCCCCCGCCGGCGGGCGTCGCCCTTGAGCGAGCCCTCGAAGTTGGAGACGAGCTTGCAGGCCGCCTTGACCTTGAGCTTGATCGCCTGCGCGAGCGAGGCGTTGGGCAAACCCACGCGCCGGCGCATGGCGTTGCACACGCCGTTGACCATCAGCAGCCAGTCGTAGGTCCAGGTGCCCAGCGCGGCCAAGAGCGGCGAGTTCTGGACGACCAAGTCGAACTGGTCGCCGTGGGTGATGAAGAGCTTGCGCCCGTCGGCGGTGGTGTGCGTGTCGTGGGCGCAAAAGCGCAGCCCGCCGAAGGTCACGAAGAGGTATTCGCGGAGGCTCGCGTCGTGGTTGCCGGGGATGTAGACGATCTCCGCGCCCTTGCCCGCGATCTTGAGCAGGCGGCGGACGACGTCGTTGTGCTCCGCCGGCCAATGCCAGCGCTGGCGGAGGCTGCTGATGTCGACAATGTCGCCGACAAGATAGAGCCGGTCGCAGCGGACGCGCTTGAGGAAGCGGGCGAGCTCGGCGGCGCGCGAGCCACGGCTGCCCAGATGGGTGTCGCTCAGGAATACCGTGCGGTAGCGGAGTTTCACGCGTGGGTCCCAAGTGGACGACAACCGTGGCGACGCACAACTTCCCTCGCCGAACGGCCCCGGAATCCGATCTTCGATAGCCAGATCCCCGGATTCCCGGATGTTAGCCTAACCCGTCGGCAATAGCATCGACAAAGCCGATGCAAACGGGGTGAGAAATCAATCAAAATCGGGTCAATTTGACGAATCTTAAAAGTCGTTTTGCTGTCATGGCTTGCATCATGCCGATTAGAAGCGTATGGTTCTTTTGATGTTTTGACGGTGTCGCTGGGCCGATCGGGAGGCCTCCGCCGGTCCAAGGTTTGCAGCGGGCGGCATCATGAAGCCGCCGCGCCCTGTCGATGAGATTCCTTGCCGACAGGTGTGATTGGCGAACGTCAACGGCGGCGAGGCTTGAGCCGGAGAGCCTCGCGCCTGGGAGAGTGGAGAAGCCGGCAGGTTCGATGGCTTGGCGCACGCCGCCGGCCGAACCCGGGAGGTTCATGTGAGTTCCTTTTTTCAGCAAGGTGAAAAGGTCGTCTACCGCGTGAGCAAATGGAGCCCACACCCCGGGCGCCGCGCGATCCACGTCTTCCCCTCCGCGCAGGGCGACGTCTACACCTACGAGGTCGAGAAATATTGGACGGTCGCCGAGCGCATGCCCGACGGCATGCTCCGCGTGGTGACCCGCCGCGGCAAGGAGCATCTCATCGACCCCGCCGACGAGCGCCTCCGCCGGGCCAAGCTCTGGGAGCGCCTCTTCCTCCGCGATCGCTTCCCGATGCAGTCCACCCCCGCCGCCCCGGCGCAGAAGGCCACCCGGACCGCCTGAACGGTCGGCTGAATACCCATTTTTTGACCCGTTGAACTCCGCTCGGACGTGCGGAGTTTTATGTCGTTGGTTGGGCGAGGCTTCTGGCGCGTTGTGCGAGACATCGATCCCAGGCACCGCAGCGCCTGGGCTTTGGCGGCCATTCTGAACGACGTTCTGGCGCGTATAAAATGCGGGATTCCCCGTGAAAAACATCCAAATGCTAGCTCAACCTTAACAATCGCCCGCTACGATTCAGGGGTCTGCCATTTCCATCGCCTCGGCTAGAAGCAGTGGCCGAGGAATGACAGCCGCCGCCTTGGGCTGAATCAAAAGGCCTGGCTCGATCCTTTCGAAGGAGCTTCGCCGTGGACACGCTCGAACTGAATCGTCACATGGCTGGGACCGGCACGCCCGAACTCGAGGCCGAGTTCAATCGCCTGCGCAACGAGGTCGGGAACAAGCGGCAGTTGATCGACGACCTGCGCAGCGAACTGCGCGAGCAGGTGCGCGACCTGATGTACATCGAGGCCGAGCTCGCCCGCCGGTCGGACCCGTCGGGCTCGCCTCGCCGCCGCCGCGCGATCGATTATTGATTCCCTAGGTCGTCGGAGTCGCCCGGCTCTGCCCGCACTCGGGGCAATCGCCGGCGCTCCCCCGCAAGTCGTACCCGCAGTTTGAGCAACGCCCGCGCCATCGTTGTCGATGGTCCTGCGCTGCCTCGCGCCACGTCGCCCGTGCCCACGCGAGCGGCAGGGCCGAAGTCAGCGCGACCAGGAACCAAAGCGGGACGGCAAAGGTGGTGAAGTTCCATTCCGCCTCGGGAACGGCTCGGCGAAGCCTTCGATAGGTGAAGCCGAGGAATCGCCCGCCGCTCATGCCGTGATTGGTGCGATCGACCACATATGCGTCTGACCCCGCTACATGCCGCTGCCAAGTCAGGCCGCCCGGGCCGAACCAATAATCGTCGACGGGCATGCTCGCCGGCGAACGCCGCCATCCAAAGACGATGCCGACCAGCCCGGCCTCGCAGCCCAGGGAAGTCCGTTGGCTGACCCGATCGGTGCCTTCATCGCGGTTGCGGACCAGCAGCGCGCTCTCAGCCATCTGGTGGCTGTGAATCCAGACCGCCGCGAGCGCGAGGCAGAGCGCCATCGACAACGCGCTGAGCAGGCTGAACCATCGCCGGCGCCAGAGCATTTTCGCGCCTGCCCGAAGCGAAACGCCCCACTCCGCGAGGTCGAACCGAGGCCGGCTTCGCGAGATGGCGGAACGGTCATTCATGACATCGACATCACTTGATGACCGCGAGCATCGCCTTGAACCTCGGCCCGCCCGCCTCCTGAAGCAGCTCCAACAGAGCCGACTCCACCGTCGTCGGCGTCACCCCCGCGCGCAGCATCCGCTCGAGCGCCCAGCGCTGGTCCTCCGCCTGCCGCGAGCCGACCGCGTCGGCGGCGACGAGCGTGACGTAGCCCAGGTCGACCAAGTCGAGGCAGGTCTGCAGCACGCAGACGTGGGACTCGATCCCGCAGACGACCACCGAGCGCACGCCCAGCCGGGCAAGTTGGTCACGCACCGGCTCGATGCAGGCGGAGAAGCGCAGCTTCTCGAACGTGGTGACGCGCCCCGCCTCGCCCGCGCCTCCGCCCCCGCCCCCGGGGGCGGCTAGCTTCGTCGCCAGCTCCGGCACGGTCAGCCCCAGCCCCTTGCGGTATTGCTCGGTCACCACGATCGGCAGCTCAAGCACCCCGAAGCCATCGATCAGCCGGCCCGCCTGCCGCTGCACTTGCGGCCCGTTGTGCATGTGGGGCAGCAACTTCTCCTGGATGTCGACGACCAGGAGGGCCGTACGCCGCGGGTCGAGCCTCATGATCGGCATGGCCGCTTCTCCCTCGCCATCGGGCTTCCTCACCTGTCCACTGCTCAACGACCATTTCCCGCCGTCAACGCCTCGACCAATCCGTCGATCGTCGCCGTCGTCGCCTCGAGCGTCACGCCCAGGCCCAGCTCGCGCAGCGTCTGCGAGGTGATCGGCCCGATCGAGGCGATCTTCACCTTCTCCAGCAGTGCCCGCTCCGCGCCGAGCAGCTCCACCAAGTTCCGCGCCGTCGACGAACTGGTGAACGTCACCCAATCGACCTGCCCGGAGCGCAGGGCCTCAGGCACCGCGGGCGGAAGCCCGCCCGCCAGCACGGTGCGGTAGACCGTCACATCCCGAACCTCCGCGCCCGCGGCCGCGAGAGCCTTGGGCAGCGTCGGCCGGCCGACCTCCGCGCGCAGCAGGAGGAACCGCTTGCCCGCGACATCCTGCTTCGCGATGAATTCCGAGGCGAGCGACTCGGCGACGAACTCCGTCGGCACGAGATCAGCCGCGACGCCCAGCCGCGTGCGCAGCATCGCCGCCGTCGCGCTTCCGATGGCGGCGAACTTGACGCCGTGCAGATGCCGCGCGTCGAGCCCCAGATGCTCCATCCGGTCCGCCAAGCCCGACACACCATTCGCGCTGGTCAGCACGACCCAGTCGTAGCGGGCGATCCCCCGCACCTCCGCGTCGACCTCTGCCCAATCCCGCGGCGGGGCCAGCTCGATCGTCGGCGCCTCGAGCACGTCGGCCCCGAGCTCCAGCAGCCGCGTGCGCAGCTCCGAGACCTGCTGCCGCGTGCGCGTGACGATGATCCGCTGCCCGAAGAGCGGGCGGCGGATGAAGAAGTCGAGCCCCGGCTCCTCGATCGCCGCCACCTGCCCCACGACGATGATCGCGGGCGAGCCGATGCCCGTCGCCTTCACGTCGCCCACCGCCCGGGCGAGCGTCGTGCGCACGGTGCGCTGCCGCGGCGTGGAGCCCCACTGCACCAGGGCGGCGGGCGTCTCGGGCGCGGCGCCGTGCGCCTGCAGCTCTTCGACGATCTGCGCCAGCCGCGCGACGCCCATGTAGAAGCAGACCGTCCCGCCCGCGACGACGAGCATCGCGAGCGCGCGGTAGTCGACCGCCGAGCCGGGCTTGGTCGGGTCCTCATGCCCCGTGACGAAGGTGAGCGTGCTGGCGACGTCGCGGTGGGTGACGGGGATGCCCGCCGCGAGCGGGGCCGCGATGCCCGAGGTGATCCCCGGCACGACCTCGACCGCGACGCCCTCCTGCGCGACGAACGCAGCCTCCTCCGCCCCGCGCCCGAAGAGATACGGGTCGCCCCCCTTGAGCCGGACCACCAGCGCGCCCGTGCGGGCCTTGTCCACGAGCAGTTGGTTGATCTGCTCCTGCGGCAGCTTGTGGTCGCGGGCCCGCTTGCCGACGTCGATCCGCTCGGCGGAGGGCCTCGCCTCGTCGAGCAGCACGGGATTCACCAGCGCGTCGAAGACGACCACGTCGGCCCGGCGGAGCAGTTCCAGCCCGCGCACCGTGATCCAGCCCGGGTCGCCCGGGCCGGCCCCGACGAGGCAGACCTTGCCTACGCCCTTGCCCTGGCCTTGGGCCTCGCGCGGGTGGTTTTCCACAGAATTTCCAGAATTGCCTGTCAAGATGAATAAACCCTGACGTTTATCCGGCCGATGAGGTTCATGGGTCCGAGATTCGAATGGGAGGCCCGTGATGAATGCAACGACCGCTCAACGCGCCGAATCGCCTAAAACCAAGCCCTCCGCATCTTATCGGTTGGAGCGCCGCCGCGCCGAGCGCCGCGTCATCACCGGCCGCGTCACCGCCGTCGCCCGCCCGCCCCACCCCGGCCCCGCCCATGGCCGGATCTGCTCGCTCCAACTCCTCAACCTCTCCGAGACCGGCGTGGGCCTCCTCAGCCAGGAGCCCGTCGAGCTCAACAGCCTCGTCACCGTCTTCTTCCCCGCCCAAGGCGCCCAGCGCGGCCGCGACGCCACCGGCCGCGTCGTCCGCTGCACGCCCCGCGCCCGCGGCTTCGGCCACGAGGTCGGCATCCACTTCGAAGCCCGCGTAGCCGCGTGACCGTCTCGGACAATCGCACGCCTCTTGTCTTATAGGGTGGGTTGAGCGGCACTCCGCGAAGCCCACCATCGGCGCGGCGATTCGTCACCAATCCACATCTAACCGCCATCGTCACACCGACCCATTGGCCGATGCGCTTCCGTCGCCCTCGGCTTCTTGCGCGTCACGAGTCCAACCGGTGGGCTTCGCCGAGTACGGCTCAGCGCCACCCTACAAGACTCGCACCTCGATCACTTCGCCGGTTTTTCGCGCGCCTTCTCCCGCGCCAGCGTCGCCTCCAGGTGCGAGAAGCTCTCCTCCAGCGCCTGCGGGATCACGCGCACGCCGCCCACCGTCTGCATGAAGTTCACGTCGCCCGCCCAGCGCGGGACGATGTGCACGTGCAGATGCCCCGGCAATCCCGCGCCAGCGCAGCGCCCCAAGTTGATCCCGATGTTGATCCCCTGCGGGTTGATCGCCGCGCGGAGCAGGGCCTCGCCCTCGGCCGTGAGTTCCATCAACCCCGCGCGCTGGCTCGGCGAGAGATCGGTCAAATCCGCGAGATGGTCGGGCAGCGCCGCGAGCAGGTGGCCGTTGGTGTAGGGGTAGAGGTTGAGCAGCAGGATGCCGCGCTCGTCGTTGATGAGGACCAGCCGCTGGCGGGCCGCGTCGCTCCCGACGCGCAGCGTACCGGCCTCGCAGAGGAAGCAGGCCAGGGGCTTGCCCTCGGGCGCGCGGGCCGGGGCCGGGGCGGAGGCGTTTCCAGATCCAGTTCCGGGGGCGGAGGCGGGGGCTGGAGTGGCGGGGGCGATGGCCTTGATGTAGTCCATCCGCCACGGCGCCCAGAGGTTTTGGTGCTCCATGGGCGATAGCCTAGCCGCCCCGCTTCCGCCGCGACAGCCCGCCCGCTTTGCCTTATGCTGTTCGCTCGTTCGTGGGCCGAATCCCCCTCGGCCACGACATCAATTCACCCTGAAACACATCGGAGTTCGCGATGGCCAAGAAGGCTCTCATCGTTCAAGGCGGCTGGGACGGGCATCACCCCAAGCAGTGCGCCGACATCTTCGCCCCGCTCCTCCAGCAGAAGGGCTTCGACGTCGAGGTCGCCGACACGCTGGCCGTCTACACCGACAAGGCCAAAATGAGCGCCCTCTCGCTGGTCGTCCCGATCTGGACCATGGGCCAGATCAAGCCCGAGGAGGAGAAGGGCCTCCTCGAAGCCGTCGACTCCGGCGTCGGCATCGCCGGGTTCCACGGCGGGATGGTCGACTCCTTCCGCGGCAACCTGGGCTACCAGTGGATGACCGGCGGGCAATTCGTCGGCCACCCCGGCAACAACTGGCCGGAATACATGGTCCGCATCACCGACCGCGACCATGCCATCACCCAGGGCATCACCGACTTCAAGCTCACCAACACGGAGCGCTACTGGATGATGGTCGACCCGAGCGTCAAGGTCCTCGGCTCGATCTATTTCGACGACTTCGGCGTCACCATGCCCTTCGTCTGGACCAAGAAGTGGGGCAAGGGCAAGGTCTTCTTCGCCGCGTATGGACACAGCCCCAACGACTTCTCGGGAGACCACGCCAAGCAGCTCGTCGTCAACGGGATGGTCTGGGCGGCGCGGTAAACCGCGCAGCGCCTCGTCGCGTTCCAACGACTTCGACACGACACTTTGACTCAAAACCCAGGCACTGCGGTGCCTGGGTTTTTTCATGCGCGCGACGCGTGTAATTTCCTCCAACTCCGCGCCTGATACCAATTGAAGATCACGGGCAGCAGCAGGTCAATCACCTCGTCCGCCACCAGCAGCCCGCCCAGCACCGGGGCCGCCATCGGGCGCATGACCTCCGCGCCCACGCCGTGGGCCCAGAGCATCGGCATGAGGCCGACGATCGCCACGCCCTCGGTCATCAGCTTGGGGCGGAGTCGATGCACCGCGCCGCGGATGATCGTCGCCCGCAGCTCGGCCTCGGAGCCGATCTTCTCCAGCCCGCCCGCCGTGCGGATCGCATCGTGCAGGTAGACGAGCATGACGATCCCCGTCTGCGTCGCCATGCCGAAGCAGGCGATGTACCCGACCCAGACCGCGACGCTGAAGTTGAAGCCGAAGAGGCTCTGGAAGATCACGCCGCCCACCAGCGCCCCCGGGACGGAGAGCAGGATCAGCAGAGCGTCGCGCGGGTCGTTGAAGGTCATCAGGAGGATCACGAAGATCAGCAGGATCACCACGGGGAAGATGAGCTGCAGCGTCTTGCGGGCCCGGACCTGGTGCTCGAACTGCCCGGACCATTCGAGGTGGAAGCCTTGGGGCAGCGCGACGCGCGACGCCACCGCCCGCTGGGCCTCCTCGACGAAGCCGACGATGTCGCGGTCGCGCACGTTGAGCTGGACGTAGGACCTCAGCATCCCGTTCTCGCTCTTGATCACGCTGGGCCCTTCGACCACGCGGATCTCCGCGACCTGCGAGATGGGGATCTGGATCGCCGCGCCGGCCGGCATGGCTGCGCTGCCTGACGAACCGGCCATCTCGCCGCCTGAATTACCGGGGGCGGGGCCGGGTGCGGGCGCCGCCTCTCCCGCTCCGCGTTGCCCCGCGACGAGCGTTTGGCCGAGCGCCTCGCGCGTCTGCCGGAAGTCGCGTGCGTAGCGCACGCGCACGGGGAATCGCTGCCGGCCCTCGACGGTGGTCGTCACCGCCTTCCCGCCCATCGCCACCTCGATCGCCTCCTGCACATCGGCCACGTTCACCCCGTAACGGGCCGCCTTGGCGCGGTCGATCTCGATCTCGATGTAACTGCGCCCGACGATCTGGTCGGCGAAGACGTCGGCCGCCCCCGGCACCGTCCGCAGCACCGCGGCGATCTCGTTGCTGATCGTCTGGATCCCCTTCTCCTCCGCCGCCCCCGGAACCGCCCCCGCCCCCGGAACGGTAACCGGCTTGTCCGCCTGGCGCGGGCCGAAGACCTTCACGCCGATCATCGTGCGCACACCCGTCGCGAGCATGTCGACGCGGTTGATGATCGGCTGCGTCCAGATGTTGCCCCACCCCGGCATCTGCAGTTCGCTGTCCATCTCCTTCACCAAATCGCCCTTGGTCTTGTGCCAGAGGAAGACGCGGGCGATGAAAGCCTTGGCCTGCTCGTCGCGCAGGGCGGTCAGACCCGCGTCGAGCGGCACGTCGACCGCGACTTCATCGCCATCGCGCGTCGAAGGCATCGTGGCCGCGGACATCGTCGCGCTGGCGCGGTTCGCATCCTTCGCCAACCGCAGGATCGATTGCATCAGCGCCCCGACCATCTCGCCACCCGCCCGGCCTTCCAGTTCGCGATTGATCTCCTTGACGCGTTCGACCATTGCCCGCCCGCGCCGATCGTTCCATTGATCAAAGGCCGCTCCCGCCAGCGTCTGCCGCTCGCCCCCCACCGCCGTAGCGAACGTGTCGCGCAGGCCGTCCACCATCGAGGCCGGGGGCGCGAGCAGGTCGGCCCCGCGCTTCGCGGCCCCCATCTCCGTCAACCCCGAGGCCAGGTCGGCCAGCAGCCCGTTCATCTCCGCCTGCGTGGGCACTTTCACGAGGTGTTCCCCATGTTCCGCGGTGAGCCGCGTGAGCAGCGCATCGAGCGCAGTCGGGTCCGGCTCCTTCTCCAACAACTGCCGCGTGCGCAGCCCCGCGAGGAAATCAGCGGTCGTTTCAGCGACGAGCCTGCGCGCCAAGATCGGCCGGAACTCCGTCAGGCGGGCCCGGGCCAGATCGCGCATCGTGCGGTCGAACCGCCCCATCGCCTCCATCGCCGCGGTCTCCGCCATCGCGGCGAGCGCATCGGCCGAGCGGTCCGCGCCGAGGCTTCCGCGTTGGCGCATCGCCTCCACCAGCCGTCGGGCCTCGTCCTGCGCGTCGTCGAGCTGGATCTTGCGCTTCGGCCACCACGCCTTGTCCTGCAGCGTCACGATCGTCTCGATCATGTCGGGCCCGCTGGGGTCGGTCGGCGTGTCGGCCCGCCCCGCCTTCCCGACGACCTGGTCGACCTCCGGGAAACCGGCCATGACCGCGTCGCGCACGCGGAGGTCGTCGCCCGCCTGCGCGAGCGAGACGCGCGGGATCGTCACGGGCATGTCGAGGATCGAGCCCTCGTCGAGCGGGGGCATGAACTCGCGCCCCAGCTTGGGCAGGTGCCACGCCCCCAGCGCGACGGCCATCAGCAGCGCGAGCGCCAGCCCCTGGCTCCAAAGCCGGCGGAAGAAGACGCACCCGAAAAAGAGCGAGATCGTCATCACGCAGAGGAACAGCGTCGTCGAGCCGAGGAACCCCGCGCCGATGACCAGCAGCGCCCCCATGAACCAGACCCCCGCGGCGGGCCTGCTCATCAACCAGGTCAGCACCGGGCGGTAGATCTCGATGAAGGAGCGGACGATCCAGTTGTCCTCCTCGCGTTTGAGCTTGCCGCGGATGAAGATCGGGATCATCGCGGGGACGAAGGTGATCGCCAACAGCGCGACGCCGACCATCGCGAAGCTCTTGGTGTAGGCCAGCGGGTGGAACATCCGCCCCTCCTGCCCGCCGAGCGCGAAGACCGGGAGGAACGAGAGGAGCATGATGACGATCGCGAAGAAGATCGGCCGGCCGACCAGCCTGCAGGCCCGCACCACGGCCTCGGTCGTGTCGCCGCGGACGCGCTGCGTCCCGAACTCGCGCGTCAGCTCGTGCGTCGCGTTATCCACCATCACCACCGAGGCGTCGACGAGGATGCCGATCGAGATCGCGATGCCCGAGAGCGACATGATGTTGCTCGGCACGCCCAGGTGGTGCATGAGGATGAAGGCGATGAGCACCGCGAGCGGGAGCGTGACGCAGATCACCAGTGCGCTGCCCAGGTGGCCCAGGATCAGCACCACGGCGACGCTGGCGATGACCAGCTCCTCGGTGAGCGTGCCGGTGAGGGTGTGGATCGCGCCCTTGATGAGGCCGGTGCGGTCGTAGAAGGGGACGATGCGCACGCCCTTGGGCAGCCCGGGCTGGAGTTGCTCGATGCGCTGCTGGATCGCCCGCGTCACCGCGAGCGGGTTCTCCCCTTGGCGCATCATCACCACGCCGCCCACGGCCTCGTGCCCGTCCTTCTCGAGCAGGCTCCGGCGGAACTCCGGGCCAAGCTGCACCGCCGCGACGTGGCGCACGAGGATGGGCACGCCGTCGCGCTCGCCGACGACGATCGACTCGATCTCCTTCACGCTGCGGAGCCAGCCCAGCCCGCGGATGAGGTACTCGGCCTTGGCCTCGTTGATCACCTTGCCGCCCACGGCACTGTTGCTGCGGGCGACCGCGCCGACCACCGCGCCCAGCGGGATGCCGTAGGCCCGCAGCCGGGCGGGGTCGACGTCGACCTGGTACTCGCGGACGAACCCGCCGACGCTGGCGACCTCCGCCACGCCGGGCACGTAGAGCTGGTAGCGCACGAACCAGTCCTGCGTCGCCCGCAGCTCGTCGAGGCTCTGGCCGTCGCCCTCGACCGTGTACCAGAAGATCTGCCCCAGGGCCGTGGCGTCGGGGGCCATGTAGGGCACGACGCCCGCGGGCAGGTAGGTGGCCGCGGCGCTGAGCTTCTCGAGCACACGCGTCCGCGCGAAATAGAAGTCGGTCTTGTCGTCGAAGATCACCGTGATCATCGAGAAGTTGAACTCGCTGGCGGAGCGCACGACCTTCACGCCCGCGAGCCCCTGCAGGTTCACCGAGAGCGGGTAGGTGATCTGGTCGTCGATCTCCTGCGGCGAGCGCCCCATCCAGTCGGTGAAGACGATGACCTGGTTCTCCGAAAGGTCGGGGATGGCGTCGATGGGCGTGCGGAAGAGGCTGTGGACGCCCCACCCGGCGACGACCGCGGTGAGCAGCAGGACCAGCCAGCGGTTGCGGACGGAGAACTCGATGATGCGCGGGATCATGGAAACCTCGGAGAAAATCTCAATGAATGGCCAGGCGCTGTGGTGCTTGGGACCGTCCGCTTCAATGCGCCGCAGGATTCAGCCGGTTCTCCGCGTCGACTAGGAACGCCCCGCGCGTCGCCACGCGGTCGCCCGGAGCGAGCCCGTCGAGCACGGCGAAAAACCCACCTGCGGGCGGGCTGAGCTTCACCTCGACCATGTCGAACAGGCCGGGGCGCGACTCGCGGTAGACGATCTTGCGCGTGCCGGTGTCGATCACCGCCGACTCGGGCAGCGCGAGAGACTTCTCCATGCGGACGCGCTTGAAGGCCGCGCCGTCGGCGGGGCACTCGGCCGGGGATTCGTACAGGCGGTCGGGCGTCACCGGGCAGAAGTAGCCGGTGACGTAGCGGCCGTCGTCGCGCGGGTCGGCGGAGCGCGCGGGCTCGAGCGGCCCGGTGATGCTGCCGCAGGTGAGCATCTCCGCGCCGGCGTAGGGGTTGCGGATCTCGCGCGAGTCGGTCAGCCAGTCGGCCTTGACCATCGGGCAATGGGCGACGAGCAACTTGGCCTTGGCCGGCGGCGCGAGCGAAAACAGCTCCATCGCGGCGGCGGTGATCGCCTGGAACGTCTTGCGCTGCGCCTCGATATTCTTCCCCTCCAGCGCGCGGGCTGCGTCGCGCAGAGCCGCCGCGGAGGGAAGGCCGTCGGCGATCTTCGCCGCGGCCTCGGCGAGTCGCTTGGCGGCCACGGCGTCGATCTTGTCGTCGGCATACGCCTTGGCGAGCGCGAGGTAGGCCGAGGCGACGTCGTCAGTCGAGGCTGAGACGGACGCAGACACCGGCATCGTCGCCGGTTGCGTCGCGGCCTCCGGCAACACCGTCACCTTCCCCAGCGGCAGCCTCATCACCGCCTCGGCGAACATCCCCGGCTTGAGCTTGTATTGCGGGTTGTCGATCTCCACGCGGGCGGCCAGGGTGCGCGTCGCAGGGTCGAGGTTGAACGCGACGAAGGTGATGCGCCCCGCGAAACGGTCCTGCGGGTAGGCCGTGCTCGTCACCTCGACGGCAGCGCCCTCCTCGAGGCCCTGGATGTCGCCCTCGTAGACCTGCGCCTGCAGCCAGACGCGGCCGAGGTCGGCCACCGTGTAGAGCGTCTCGCCCTCGGCGATGTAGTTGCCCTCGAGCACGCGCTTCTCGGTGACGATGCCCGCCATCGGCGCGACGATCGTCATGTGCGTCTCGGGCGTCCCGCGCTTGATGACTGCCTCGACCTGTTCGGGCGTCACGCCCCAGAGCGCGAGCTTCTTCCGCGCGGCGTCGACCACCGCGGCGCCCGCCTGCACGATCCCCGCGTCGGCGCTCTTGAGCTCGCGCGCCGCGCGCACGGCGGAGAGCAGTTCCTCCTGCGCCACCAGCAGGTCGGGGCTGTAGACCTGCGCGAGCGGGTCGCCCCGGCTGACCCGCTGCCCGACGTAGTTCACCAGCAGTTTGTCGATGCGCCCCTTCACGCGGGCGGTGATCAACGCCCGGCGGGTCTGGTCGTAGTCGATCGAGCCCACCGCCCGCACCTCGCGGGTCAGCAAGCGGTACTCAACGGGCGACGTGCCGATCCGCCCCATGCGCACCTTCAGCGGCGTGAGCTCCACCTCCGCCAAGACGCCCTCGGGCAAAACCCGCTCGGCCTGCTTCACCCGCTTCACGAGCGGCATCCCGCAGATGGGGCAATTGCCCGGCTCCGCTTGCCTGACGTTGGGATGCATCGGGCAGAAATATTCGATCTCGCCCTCGGCGTGGACGTGCTCCCCCGGAGCCGTGGCCGGGATCGAGATCGGCGTCACGGGGTGCTGCCAGCGATCGACGGTGTTGACGATCGTCTCCCACTTCGCGGCAACGAGGCCGACGATGACCATCAGCAGCACGAAGCGCAGGCGGACGTTGACGACGCGGATGAACAACCAGAGGTTGCCCATGAGCGAGGCGCGTGCAGGTTGGTTCAAGGCGTTTTCAGGATTGGGATTTGGTGGAGTGGAGGGCATGGGGTTTCATTCCTGGATCAGAGTCCCAGGCACCGCAGTGCCTGGGCTTTGGAGAATCACTTCAAGTCACTTGGAGGATTGCGTCGTCGCGTGCGTGAACGCTTCCGCGTCGACGCCCGCGAGGGTTTCGAGCTCGACGAGGCGTTTCTCGCGGGCGACGAGGGCCTCGGCCAGCAGCAGCCTCGCGTCGAGGAGCGTGCGCTGGCTGGCGACGAGGTCGGCGAAGCTGGCGGTGCCCGCCGAGTAGGCGTGGGTCGAGCTGGCGATCATCTGCCGGGCCTTGGGGAGGATCGCCTCGCGGAAGAGCGTCGCTTGGCGTTCGTGGTTGCGCAGGGCGTAGAGGGCGGCGACGAAGTTGGCGGCGCGGTCGGAGCGGGCCTGCCGGGCCATCGCCTGCGTCGAGCGCAGCATGGCGCGGGCCTCGTCGACGGCGGCACGGATCTTCAGGAAGTCGGTCGGCAACGAGACCATCGTGCCGATGCTCTGCGCGATGGAGCCCGTG
>JAPLMQ010000017.1 GCA_026386955.1 Planctomycetota bacterium | reverse complement strand
GGAAATCGTCCGTAGGCTGGTGGTCGAGTGCCTGGACCAGTCGGAATCGTCCGGAAATGTGAATGCGTCGGCCATTGACAAGCCGACATAACCCAAGGTAGCATTTATTCTTGTGTGCGACGCAACGTCCTATAATGCACGGTAAGATGTGGTGCATTAAGGAGTTACGATCGGCACAGAGGGATTAAACGAACCTTTTGTCCGACGTGAATGAGGCGGTTTCGGGTGTACCAGCACTCGAAACAACAAAAAAAAGGGCCCCCGCGTTGTTACCAGCAACCGAGGGCCTGACCGCAGAGAGATAGGCTCCGCGATGGGTCGCATTCTAGCACGCTTCCTGCTTTGGCCAACCCTGAAAAAGGGCGGGCTATCGGTGCGGAGCTGCCTCGACCACGCAATCAGACTCTCTCGGTCGGCCATGACACGGCCTCGCGCTGCGCGACCTACGCGGCGCGGGGCTGTTGTCATTCTGCAGCCGCACCATGCCACGCACACATCGCATTGACGCCTTGTCAATTCTGACCGACCTCGAAAATGCACCACTCCCCCCCGATGGTGCGGCCGCGCCCCGTCCTGACGATGCCACACGCCATGGCGCTCAGGCGGGGCCGGTCTTTTCGGGTCGTCCCGCGCCCACGACGTTGAAGCCCAGGGAGATCGCGGCCCGCCCTCTGGGCTGGGACTCCGTCAAGGGCTCGCGCCTCACATCACCCAGCGCCGTCTTCGAGTTCCGCCAGATCGCGGGCGTCCTCTGCCTGCGCGTGGACGACCAGGCCGAGGATTGCCCCCACTGGTTCATCTTCGACGAAATCCCCTTCGTCCCCATGACGTTGTCGCGTTGACAACGTTTGTCTCGCGTTTCTCCAAGGAGATCACCCCATGACCCAGACCCAGACCCAACACGTCGTGAACGGCATCTACCCCGGCTACGGGGGCAAGACCCACTGCCGGTGCGACGTGACGATCCGACTCAACGACATGCAGGAGGCCACCGTCTACCGGTCCTACAAGGCCGACCAGACCGGCGGCGACGGAAAGTGGCACCGCGTGCCCATCGTCATCGCCAAGGGCCCCGGCATCGTCCAGCTGAAGGAGATGCAGATCGCCATCGGCGACCGCGGACTCTTCATCGGCCAGGACATCAAGCTTCCGCAGCTGATCGCGGACGACATCCTCGCCGAGATCAACGTCAAGACCGACGGCAAGCCCGTCCGCAAGAGCAAGGCGTAAGCCGACCCTCCCCAAAGAAGCACCGGGACGCAGAGATGCGGCCCGCGTGTATTGACAAGGCGTCAACCATGCAATTCGGAACCCACCTGCAGACCGTGCCGACCGCCATCCTCTACGGCGTGTTCATCTCCGGCTGCATGTGGTTCTGCGGATACCTCGGCCGGCTGCTGGCCGAGGCGTTCGAGTGGTGACGCAAACCGCTTTCCCCGGACCGTCCCGCTGGGTGTTCCAACGGATCGGAACGGAAGTCTCTGCTGAAAGGTCTGCGATGAACCGTTTCCTCAACACCGCCAAGCGCGGTGTGCTCGGCGTCGCCCTCGCCGCCCCGGTCCTCCTCAACAGCGTCCCCGTCCAGGCGGCGCTCCCCGGCTTCGCCGAGCCGGCCACGGGCGGCAGCGGCGGCACGGTGGTCTTCACCAACGTGGTCGGCCTGGAGCTGATCG
>JAPLMQ010000151.1 GCA_026386955.1 Planctomycetota bacterium | reverse complement strand
GGCGTAATTCAGCGGTAATTTACCGCTTTGCCTTGATTGCAGCCTAGAAACGCCATTTCGGCTAAAAATCAGGCTAAAAATCAGGCCAAAAATAGCAGCAAAATAGTGGAAAATTAGCTAGGGTTTTTGCCCTAGTTTTGTGGTTTTTGCTCTAGCCAAAGGGTGTCGAGCAATCGCCGCCGTTTTTCGCTTTTTCAAGGCCGCTGGGGAACGGCAAGAGGCAGGTCCAAGAGGCTCGGTTTTCGCTTTTTGCGAACCGCTGGATAAATACTCGCCAGTATCAAACCGCTATAAGAGGAATTAAGGAAACTATGCGCAAACACCTGTTAACATTTTTCGCATTTTCGCTTGAACAGGCATATATAAACCAGTATCGTATTGTCTCGACAATTCAAGTCAGGCATCTAATATAGTGTCGCTTAGCAGAGCGTAACCTAGTAATCAGGCCAATATAAACGGGTTCATTCTTGCTGCTACAGGGATGAATCCGTTTTTATTTGAGGAGCAGGCAACTCTTTCGCTTGGCGCAAGCCAGGAGGTTAACTGACGGCCTTTAGGCCGTCTTGTCCGAGGCGTACTCGCCGAGGCACAGTTAGTTAGGTTGCTTTAAGGTCGATGATATATTGGTCACAATCAAATAGCCGTCAATTCTGTGCGATGCATTTCAAAAATTGCATGGATCATAAATGCTCGATTCAATGCCGACATAACTGGGCTCGCCGTCAATCGTGGATCGTTAAGGCGAGGCTTAAGCAAGACAACGGCTCGATATATTTCGGAACGTTCCGGTTATTAGGCGATATAACTCCGGCGACGTATCGCAATATAAGACACAAATTAGGTCGCCTCCTGAAGCAGGCCAATATTGAATATTACGGGGTGGCGGAAATAGACGACCGAAAAACGACATTGCACCACCATTTCATTTTCATATCACCTGAAGCCAATAAGGTCGCCGCAATCAAAGCGGTTCTAAGGCTCGCCGCAGGCGAGTTAGATTGCATTTGCAAGGTCGATGTGGTGGGCATGACGGATCGGGATAAAGCCCGTGTTGCCGGGTATATCGTCAAAGACGGTGATATGTATTCCCCGCCACTATTCGCACGTTCGGCAATCCCGATATCATTTCAATCCCGAGGATTTTTCGGCACGACGAAGGCCAAGTTTGAACGGGAATTACTAGATAAATGGCGGGAAGAAAAGACTGATATATCCCGGCCGGTGAATGAGCTTTTACCGTCCGGTTTGTCCAATACCTTTTACATGCAAGGAGCATTATGACTGAACAATACGACGTTAGTGTTGGCGATTTCTGGAAGGCCGTGAAAAGCAAGTTAGCGATAGAGTACGCTGACCTATGCCATCACGACAAGTTAGGCGAGAAGCAATTAACAAGGCTGGCGGAGATCGCACCGCAATTGAATATCACAATCGAACAGGTCGAAAGCGATATTGAAATGGCGAAACGGTATCGAGAGATAAGGCCGCAAGCCGTTAGGCTTGGCGATGCACAGGAGGCTCATGCAAGGCTGAAAGAGGCCGTGACTCAGGCCGAGGCCGATGCTAAGGCTGAGGAAAAGCGCCTGCATGACTCGCTAGAAGCGGAATTGACTGGCAAGCGAAAAGTCAAAGACGAAGCCTTCGGGCAATTCCAAAAGGCGAGCCTAGCCGACTTTGAAATGCAAGATATTGTCCGTCGCAAGCCTCACCTATTCCCCCGCCAGTAGCCCTACGATGCCCTATAAACGTTTGCAAGGCAAAAGACGGCCTATCCCCCCCCCGATAGGTTCTCCCGAGGCCTTGCAAAGAGAGTAAGGTGCCGAGGTCGAGCCTCGTCTATTTTTCTCGGGCAAAACTAGGGTTACAGGCTTCTAACATTAGGTTAAACAATGGTTTACGCTCGTTTAACGCTGGTTTTCCCCCTGTAACCTGTAACTTTGCTACTTTACAGGGTTACAGCAGCGTTACAAAACGGCCTTGCGTGGCAACATAGCAAGGTGACGGACGACACCATGACAGTTAAAGAGGCCGCAGCAAGGCTCGCCTGCGGCGTTGATATGGTGTACGACTTGATAAAGGGTGGTCATTTGGCTTGGCGTAATGGTGCCTTGCCAAGCTCAAGCCGGGTTATATACAAGTTGAGCAGGGCAAGTGTCGAGCAATACGCCAGTGGTTTCCGCTACTCCATCCCCGTTCAAAGGCCGTCCAAAGTGTCGAATAAGTGTCGGCCTTATATTGGCCGGATTATCCGGTGATATTGGCTTGCCTATATTCACTGATTTTAGCGGCGGCGTCTTGCAGGTGACTGTTCGATATATGGCCGTAAACCTTTTCAATCATGGCGATGGAGGTTCCTGCCATGCGGGCAATTTCCGGCATTCTAACCCCGCTCATTAAGGCCTCAGATATCCAAAGGTGGCGGAAGGAATAGATGTCGAGGTGGTCACGGGCTCCGGCCTTTTCGACGGCTCGCCTCATGTAATAGGCCGCTTGGAAGCGGGAAAACGGATTACCTTTTTCATCAGTAAAGATGAAATCGTCAGGGCTTTTGTTTTGGCAGGCAATGCTAACGATAGCCAAAGCATCAGGGTTCAGGATAATCGTCCGGGATATCGGCTCCTTCATCTTGGCCGAGCGTTTTTCGGTTTTCAAAACGATGGATTTAATCGAGTTTTGAAAGTCTTGGACACGAGCGTTTAGAAGCTCACTCGTGCGGGCTCCTGTAGCGTGATAGACCTTGAACAATGGCGAGAATCGAGAATCGACGGAAGCTTTAATGGCCGTTATTTCCTTCGACGTTGGCAAGATTTCAGCGGAAACGGGCTGAGGCGATACCTTATATTTTTCGTGATTTACAAAGGCGTTGAAATCAGCGGGTATAAGCTCGTGACGTTTTCCCCATGCGAAAGCCGCTTTAACCGAGGTGGCATGTTTGTCGCAAGTGAAATCGTCGGCCTTAAACGTCGTCTTGATGAACGCCTGAAAGTCGTTTAGGTCAGTCAGGGTGAAATCCGAGGCCGCTAACCCCTTCGCCTCCTTGAAAGCGCAAAGCCTCGTCAGGTGCCTTTCCCGATCGTCAAAGGTGCGGGTGCCTCGTTTCTCGCTCACCCATATCAGGAAACGGTCGCAAAGCTCGCCAAGGCTCACAGCCTCACCTGACGAGGCCGTTAGATCGCCTACTGGGCGAGCAAGATGTGAGGCGAAGAGGCGCTTGGCGTCAGCATGGCTTACATGGCCGACCTTGCCGAAATACAGGCCACCATTAGCAGCCGTATACCAGTGTCCGTTCTTTTGGCGAAGCTTTGGTTGGCGAGGCATGTTTGACTTTCGGTTTTGGGGTTGCTAGGTGAATCATAGCCGTCGAAACGGGTATGAAAAGGGTACAGAATGAAAAAACCACAGGAAAACAAGCGTACACTCCGGCCTTGAAAACCGGAGTGGGCTTCGGCTCACCGTGGGTTCGAATCCCTCCCCCACCGCTTCGTTTCGAATTGCGCCAGGCTGCCCCTCACCAACGGATCGGCGTGATCTCGCGCGGGTCGACGGGATCGCCGAGCTTGCGGTACTGCGCGGCGCGTTGGATGTAGCCCTTACTCACGAAGAGGTAGCGCAGCGGCTCGGGGATCGTCGCGATGAACTTGGGGTCGAGCACGTAGCCGGGTTGGTGGCTGTCCATCAAGATCCACGGGAAATAGGGCTCCCCGTAGCCGCTGATGATGATAACGCGCTCCTTGTCGCTGGTGATCCGGCCGGTGGCGTGCATGAGGGCTTCGGTGAAAAGCAGCCCCGAGCCGGCGGGGACGACGACCTGGTGGATGAGCGAGCGGTCCTCGTACGCGGCCTTGATGATGTCGGCGTCGTCGGCCTCGATCTTGTGGCTGCCGGCGATCACGGTGGTGCCGCCGTCGTCGGGGCCCAGGTCGGTGAGGTTGGTCAGCACCTTCACGAAGTTGGAGTGGTAGAGGCCGTTCTTGGTGTGCATGCCGTAGCCGCTGGCGAGACCGCGGTGGAAGCCGAAGCGAGGCTGGCCGTCGTCGCCCATGTTCCAACTGGGGGCCTTGGTGTTGATGTGGGCGTTGACCTCGACGATGCGGGCCCGGCCGCCCAGGAGTTCCTCCGAGGCGCCGACCACGCGCGGGTGGGTCGCGTATTCCGAGAGCGCGGGGAGGGCCGGCGCGATCGCGCCCATGTAGGCGTGGTGCGACTCGTTGATCATCAGGAACGCGCCGCGCACGTTCTGCGTCTTGGGGTCGGGGAGCGCCTGCAGCTCGGCCCGGAGCTTGTAGAGCGCCTCCTTCATCCTGCCCACCTCGTCGGGCGTGAGGAGGTTGGGGATGACGACGTAGCCGAAGACATCGAGGTGATACCGCTGGGCGGTCGTGAGGGCGGGGAACGGGCGGACCACTTCCTGCTGCGAAATCATGGTTTACTCCGCGATCATGGGAAGAAGAATCTCAATCCGGGATTTCCCTGTTGGACTTTCGCCGACGAACTCCGTCAGGGAATTTGCACAGCGTAACCCACATGCCGGCCTTCGACCGCAGGCGGCGCGATCCGGCATCGATCGACCAATGCAATCCTCGTGGGATCGTGTTGGTCACGCCCTTTCCAGGGAAATGAAAAAGGGCCTCGACCGGGGAGGCAATCCGGTTCGAGGCCCGATCCAGGGCTTGGTTGTCGGTCGGCTTGGCCGACCGGGGACAGGCTGTCGGGGCGCCTTCGACGCCACGCATCGTCCACGTCAGACATCGTCGTGAGGCTTCGTCAGTCCGCGGCCGACTTCCGGCGGGCAAAGGCGAGGGCGGCGAGGCCCGCGAAGAAGGAGAGCGAGGCCGGCTCGGGCACTGTGGGCGTCGGGGGCGGGCCCGAGATGAACTCGGCCAGCGGGGCCCGCGGGTGGTGCGGAGGCGGGGTATCGTCAAAGACTTCGTTGCCGATGATGAACCTGCGGGCCCAAGGCGGGTCGACGAAGACCGTGTCCGCCGCGCGGCCCAGTGCGCTGTCGAAGCCCATGATGTGCAGCACGCGGCTGCCCACCAGGCGGTCGTAGTACATCAGCGTGTCGTCCGGGCCCTTCAGCAGGACGCCCATCGGCGTGTCCTGGTCCTTGAGTTCGATCGCGTCGAAGGAGTTGACCACGCCCGGGAGCCAGACCACCGCTTCGTGGCCGACGAGGTCTTGGTTCTTCTCCAGGAGCAAGCGGGTGAAGCCGAAATACCGGGGCGTCCGACCCCCCGAGGGGTTGTCGCGGACTTCGACGGCGTCGAGGTAGAACGACGCCTGCGCGGCGGGGGCCGCCAGCGTCGCCGCAATCCCCATCGACATGACCGCCGCCACCAAGCTGAGCTTCACCACTCTCTCCTTTTGACTGAAGAGGACTGACAGATTGGATACACGAATTGCGTTCAACCGCACACGACAGGTTCGCACATCTAGCATCTGATTCTAGTCGCCCCGTGTCCAATTTCCACAAGAATTCCGCATCGACCAAGGTCCATATATCCGCCCCGGGCAAGCTTTTCCGCCTGCGCAGCCCGCCCAGGCGACCCTCTGCGCAAGCCCTCCCGCCCCTGCTACAATCGCCCCCGATGACGACCCGCCCCACCGTTGCGATCTTTCCCGGCACCTTCGATCCGATCACCAACGGCCATCTGGACGTGATCCGCCGCGGCCAGGGGCTCTTTTCCCACCTGATCGTCGCCATCGGGACCAACCCCGCCAAGCGGGGCCTCTTCTCGCTCAAGGAGCGGGAGGAGATGATCCAGGAGCTGGTCGCCGACTGCTGCGACAACGCCTCCGTGCGGACCTACAGCGGGCTGACGGTCGACTTCGCCCGGGAGGCGGGGGCGACGGTCATCCTCCGCGGGCTGCGCAACGTGAGCGACCTGCACTACGAGTTCCAGCTCGCGCTGACCAACCGGGCCGTCGCGGGCATCGAGACGGTCTTCATCATGAGCGGGGAGGCCTACGGGTTCACCAGCTCGAGCCTGATCAAACAGATCGCCGCGGGGGGCGACATCGACCGGCTCCGCCTGCTGCTGCCGGAGGTGGTCATGGAGCGGATGAAGCAGAAGAAGGCCCAGATGGGCGGAAGCTTCACGACGCTGCTGCGCGACGACATGCGGGAATGACCCCCGGAATTCCGCCTCGGCATCGCACCCGTATCTGCCTCGCAACCGTCCCGCCTCGCCACGACAACCTCACCTCACCCCGCCCCCCCGGGCGACTTCACGCAAGGCCCTATGGACTACCGCGTCATCAGCATCGGCACCCTCAGCCGGCACGAGCTCTGGACCAAGCAGGGCGAGCCGCACACCGCCCACGCCACCACCACGCTCATCCGCAGCGGCGACCACACCATCTTGGTCGACCCCGGCTTGCCCGCCCCGATCATCGCCGGGCGGCTGATGGAGCGCTCGGGCCTTGTGCCCGAGGAGATCACGCACGTCTTCATGACCAACTTCCGTCCCGCCCACCGGCGCGGGATCGTCGGCTTCCCCAACGCCAAGTGGCTCATCAGCGAGATGGAGCGCGAGTTCATCGGCGCCCACCTGGTCGAGCAGTTCAAGCAGGAGAAGGACGCCGAGCTGCGGAAGATGATCGAGCAGGACATCGCCCTGCTCAAGCGCTGCACCGCCGCCCCGGACCGGATCGCCCCGCAGGTCGACCTCTTCCCGCTGCCCGGCTTCACGCCCGGGACCTGCGGGCTGGTGCTGAGCCAGATGACCTCGACGGTGCTGATCGCCGGCGACGCGGTGGGCACGGCCGAGCACTTGGAGCAAGGCCGCGTGCTGCGCGGCTGCTACGACGCCCAGCAGGCCCGCGACAGCTTCCTGGAGGTGGTGGAGATCGCCGACCTGATCGTGCCGGGGCACGACAACATCCTGCCGAACCCGACGAGGCGGGTGGGGTGAGGCCGCCGCTCGGCGCATGCTTGCGCCGATTCGCAACCCACCGTCATTTCCCCGCCCCGACGTACGGCCCCTTCATCAATTCCAACACCTTCTCATGCAGGGCCGCGGACGTCTGGGCCGCCTGGTTCAGGTACATCTTGCGGGCCTCGTTGGCCTCGGCCTTCGCGAGCACGCGGAGGAGGTGAGTGATGTAGTTCAGGGCCTCGTGCTGGGTCATGAGCAGGCGGAACTCGAACTCCTTGCCGGTGCCGAAGAGGATCTGCTTGGATGTGGTCGAGCCGATCGCGTCGCGCGTCTGGACCTCCAGCGCGGGCAAGCCCTCGGCCTTGAGGTCGAGCGACGCATCCTCCTTGGCGAAGCCGTCGAGCTTGGCCTTCACCTGCCCGCAGAACTGGGCGATCGACTTGACCAGCTCGGCCACCCGCGGCTCGGGGCTCTTGAGCATCAGCACCTTGTCGACGTCGGCGTCCTGGCCGGCGGTCGAGTAAAGCAGCGCGTAGCCTTGCGAGAGGCTCGGCGATGTGGCGCCCGTCCCGAGCGCGGCGGACGACTGCGGGCCGGCGTGGCAGCCGACGAGCAGGAGGAGCGGCAGGAGGAAGGCTGCGGCGCGGGGGCCAGTGCGGGGAAGAGGCATGCGGAGGATTCCTTGGAGGGCCGCGAGGGGGGCGTCGATGCGGGCGATGAAGTCGGATCGGAGGGTCGTTGGACCGTGCGACCAGAGTCTAGGCGCGGAGAGCCGTGGCCGCACGGAGTCGTGGAGGCGACGACGCTCCCCCCGCATCCCCCTCACCCCCACACCATCCTCAAATCCGGCTCGCGCGAGCCTTCCTGGATCACGCGGATGTTCAGCGCGTCGCTGCGCTCGACGTGCGCCTCGGCATCGGCGCGCGTCCGGCCGCCGCGGACGTGCCGATCAACCAGCCACGCGCGGGCCCGCTCGATCGGCGTCTCCAACAGCCACGTCTCGCGCAGCACCGCCGCCAACTCGCACCAAGGCGCGTCGCGCAGCAGGAGGTAGTTGCCCTCGGTGAGGATCAAACGGGTCTTCGCGTCGATGCGCTGCCCGGGGACGTCGCGGGTGACGGGCTCGTGCAGCGCGCGGTCGTAGACGGGGAAGAGGCCGACGAACGCGGCGTCGCGCGCCGCGGCGAGGAGGTTGACGTACCCCCGCGCGTCGAACGTCTGCGGCGCGCCCTTGCGCTGCCGCAATCCGAGGCGGTCAAGTTGGTTGTTGGTGAAATGAAACCCGTCCATCGGGACGAGGGCCGCGGCGTCGGGCATCCGCGCGTCCAACCCCGCGAGCAGCTTGCCGGCGAGCGTGCTCTTGCCCGACCCGGGGATGCCGGCGATCCCCACCACCACCCGTGCATCGCCCACGGAACCGGCGAGCGCCGCGAGACGATCGACCAGCCGCGCGAGGCCGGCCTCGTCGAGCCTCAGCGGCCCATCCTCATCGCGTCGGGTCGGCATGCCCCACACCGTCGCCCAGCCGCGGCGCGGCGTCAAGCCGGCTTGCTCAACGCGCCTGCGGTGCCGACATCGCCGCCCCCTCAATGCCGAAGGATGATGTAGAACGCATGGATCACGCCGGGGATGAAGCCCAGCAGCGTCAGCAGGATGTTGACGAAGAACTGCGTGGTCAGCCCGACCTCAAGGAAGACGCCGAGGGGCGGAATGAAGATCGCGGCAAGCATCTTGATCGGGTCGGCGGCGGTGACGGCCATGGCTTTCCTCCTTTGGAACGGTGCGGGCATCGTGGTCCGGAAGCCCAACCCCACCGAACCCGACGGCGTACCGTCGGGATCGGTGGGCTTGATTCGGCTTTTTCCGAGGCTTCACATGCCTCATGGAACGGAACACTTGAATTCATAGCGCCGCCGAACCGCAAATCCACAATCCCCGGCCGAAACACCCTGCCGCGTATACTGTCGCCCTTTCCATCCCCGCGACGAAGAGACCCCCCGCCATGACCACCGCCGCACAGACCACCGCCACCCTTTCCGCCGGCGTCGAGCCGCTGCTGCAGCGCCTCGTGCGCATCAACACCGTCAACTCCAACATCACCGGCATCGCCAAGTCCGAGGCGCCCCTCGCCGCCGAACTCGAGTCGCTCGCCCGCGGCATGGGCTTCGAAACCCGGCGGATGCCCGTCCCCGGCCAATGCGACAACCTGCTCGTCACCCACCGCTGCGGCGCGGGCAAGCCCTGGCTGCTCTTCGAGAGCCACATGGACACCGTCTCCATCGAGGGCATGTGCATCGCCCCCACCGGCGCGGAGCTGCGCGACGGGAAAATCTGGGGGCGCGGGTCGTGCGACACCAAGGGCACCGGCGCCGCGATGCTCTTCGCGCTCGGCCGCTACGCCGCGGGAGATGCCGCGGGAGATGCCAAGCCCAACAACATCGCCATCGCCTTCACCGTCGACGAGGAGATCGGGATGACCGGCGTGCGGGCCCTGATCCGCACCGGCCTCCCCTCGCTCGACTTCAAGCCCCGCGGCGTGATCGTCGGCGAGCCCACGCGGCTGCGCCCCATCGTCGCCCACAACGGCGCGGTGCGCTGGCGCGTCGTGACGCGCGGCGTCGCCGCCCACTCGGCCGACCCCTCCAAGGGGCGCTCCGCCATCCGCGCCATGACGCGCGTCATCGACGCCATCGAGTCCCGCTACATCGCCCGCCTCGACGCGCGCGACGCGATGACCGGCAAGGCCCAGTGCAGCATCAACATGATCCGCGGCGGATCGCAGATCAACATCATCCCCGCCGAGTGCGAGATCCGCATCGACCGCCGCGTCGTCCCCGGGGAGGACCCGCAGCGCGTGTTGCCCGACGTCGAGGCCGTGCTGAAGGAACTCAAGGCCGCCGACCCGACGCTCGAGGCCGAGCAGGAGCTGCTCTTCTCCGCCCCGCCTCTCTCGCAGCGGCACAACGGCGCGCTGCTCGCGGAGGTGCAATCCACGCTGGGCAAGCTCGGCCTGCCGATCGAGCCGCTGGGCGTGCCGTTCGCGACCGACGCGGGCGATCTCGACGCCGCGGGCATCCCCGCGATCGTCATCGGGCCGGGCGACATCGCCCAGGCCCACACCAAGGACGAATGGCTGGAGGTCGATCAATTGCACCGCGGAGTTGAACTTTATTTGGCCCTGATGCACGGCTGATTCAACAATAAACCTCGCCCCTACCCGAAAAGCCCTCGATCGCCCTCACCCCCTGTGGAAAACCTGACGCTTGGCATGGGCAGGAGTTATGGCGGTTTCATCCCGGTTTTCCCCGAAGAAAAATCCACCGGATTTCCCCCGAAAAAAAGAACGCTCCCCGCGCCCGCCCGCCCTTGACACAAACGCTCCCACACCCGACATTAAGCCTGTTCACAAGGAGGTGAACTTTGAGCCAAATGGATACCCAACGTGACACGGCTCCGACTGTGCAACTCAGTCGGGAACAGATCCTCGCTGCGACCTCGCGCTGCCTCCATCAGGAAGGCTACGATGCGACGACGATCCGCAAGATCGCCTCGCTTCTGAACTGCGCCGTGGGGTCGATCTATCGCTATTTCCGCGACAAGCACGAGCTGCTGTCCATCGTGACGCAACAGGTGCTTGAGCCGGTCGTGGCGGCCAACGACTCGGGCGAGTCGGTGGAGCGCACCGCGAGGCTCTATCACCAGATCGTGCTCTCCTCCCCCGAGAGCTACCGCCTGATGTTCTGGCTCGCCTGCCAAGGCGCGCTCGACACGCAGGAGGACGAGATGGCCGGCCCCGGCCACAGCCGGCTGCCGCGCGTCATCCGCCGCATCGTCGACGGCTGGGCGGCCCGCATGGGCTCGGCCTCGGCGGAGCGATGCTGGTCGATGCTCCACGGCCTGGTCCTCATGGGCCGCGACGCCGACGCCTGCATCGCCGCGATGGGCTTGCCCGAGTTCGCCACGGCGTCCGGGACCGCATCCGGAGCCGACGCCTCCCGCCCCGCCGCCCCGGCCCGGCGCGAGATGCCCGAGATCGTCATCACCATGACCCAGCCGCCCGCGCCGCGCGCCGCGACGCCTGCAGCCACCGTCGCTCACGCGGCCCCGTCCAACGAGCCCGCTGCCGTCACCGCCGGAGCCGCCTCCCGCGACGGCAAGGCCGTGGCCTCGTCCGACGACGTCTGCCTGCTCTGAGTCCTCCCTCCGTCATCAAACAAATCTGATCCTCCCCACCGCCGGAGCCCCTCGCCCCGGCGGTGTTTTTTTCGGGGACGCGCGACCTGTGGGCGCGTCGCGGGAATGAGGCGGCTCTTCTGGGGTGTCACATGAGCCCTCTGAACAAATCGGCCACCCAGCGAGCCACGACCGTAAGGGAGCGGTTTTTCCAGTTTTTTCGGGGTCTCCAGACCCCTCCCTTACGGTCGGGGCTCGCTTCGGAGGGTTGTTCAGAGGCTTCACATGTCTTCGTACTCGTGACATGTGCCGGTGAACGGACGGCTCATGCGGATTCCATTTGATTGCCGCGCGAACGGCACGCTTGAGTTCGGGAGATTTCCAGCCTTCTCTCATCAGGCGCAGCCTGATCCGAGACGGACACTGTGTGTCCGAAGCTCGGGCGAGGCGGTACTCCGCCCGCTCTTCGGCGACACAGTCGCCGTCTCTGATCAGATGGAGCGTTTCAAACCCAACCCAACATCCTCCGTCAGATGGCGATCACACGTCATCCCAAGACACATGACCCCTCTGATCAACTCATTGCCGCCAGAAAAACCCTCGATATTGCGGCACGCAGGCGATATCTGAATCGCCAAAGGGCAGTTAATCAGAGGGTTCACATGTCACGAGTACGATGACATGTGGCACCAGACAACGCGCCTGTCGCCCCTCTTCCGCCCCCTTCTCCGCTACCCTATCGCCCCATGAATCCAGCCCCCTCGCTGCCCATCGACTGTCCCGCCAAGGTCAACCTCGCCCTCTCCATCGCCTCGCCCCTGCCCAACGGCTATCACCCCCTCGCGAGCTGGATGGTCGCCGTCCACTTCGCCGACCGGCTCACCCTCGCGCCGAGCCCCGACGCCCAATCGCATTTTGATTTCGCCTACGACCCCGCCGCCCCCGTCCCCGGCGTCATCGACTGGCCACTCGAAAAAGACCTCGGCTTCCGCGCCCACGCCCTCCTCGAATCGCACGTCGGCCGCCCGCTCCCCATCTCCGCCACCCTCCGCAAATTCATCCCCACCGGAGCCGGCCTCGGCGGCGGGTCGAGCGACGCCGCAGCCATGCTCGTCGGCATCAACCGCCTCCTCGGCCTCAAGCTCGACCTCGCCACGCTCCGCGCCCTGGGCCAAAAACTCGGCAGCGACGTCGGCTTCCTCGTCGCCGCGCTCGCCGGCCAACCCTCCGCCCTCGTCACTGGCCTGGGCGAATCGCTCGCCCCCGCCCCCCTCGCGGAGATCATCCACCTCGTGCTGATCTTCCCCGGCTTCGGCTGCCCTACCGGCGATGTCTACAAGACCTTCGACCGCCTCCACGCCGGCGCGGCCGCGCGCCAGCCCGAGACCCAGCGCGTCCGCGACCTCATCACGCGCTCGCCCCTCCCGCAGGACGGCCCGTTCAACGACCTCGCCGCTCCCGCCTGCGCCGTCCGCCCGCGCCTCGGCGAGATCCAGGCCGACCTCACCACCAAGTTCGGCCTGCCGGTCCACATCACCGGCTCGGGCGCGACGCTCTTCGTCGTCGCGCCCAATGCGCTGACCGCGAAGGCGTTGGCACGCAAGGCGACGGCGGTGTCCGGCCTCGCGGCGGTCGCGACGCGGACTTTGGGCGGAAAGTAGCGAATCGGGCCGCGTGGACGCTCAAGGTCGCGCGGCGCCAGGCTCCGCGATGCTCGCCTCGGCGCGGGCCTTGTCCTGGGGCAGGAGTTGCCGCACCGGATCGAGATAGGCCTGCCCATCGAGTTCAAGGCAACGTCGATAGAGCGCCTTCGCCTCGTCGCGTTGGCCGACGTCCCACGAAAGGTCCGCGAAAGCCAGGTGGTCGGGCAAGCTGTAGGGCCGGAGCTTGAGCGTCTCGCGCCACTCCGCTCGTGCGATCTCGACGTAGGCGCTGTCGTGCGTCAGCCCGGCGATGGAGCCGGCGTTCTGCGCCAGGAGCCGATGGATCGAGCCGGCGTTGATGCCCAGCGGGACGACGGACTGCAGATGTTCCGCCGCGCGGGTGAGCGAAGCCAGCGCCTCGCCCGAGCGGCCCTCGCGAGCGAGCGTGTGTGACAGGTCCGTGCTGAGGACAACCATCCAGCGATGAGGGACGAAGTCGGCCGGCAGTTCGGCCGCCGCGCGGGCGAGGGCGTCGATCGCCTCGGGCGTCCGGCTCATTCGGCGGAGGTCCGACGCGCGGGCGAGCCAACGCTGCTCCGCGACGATCGGCTCGCGCGAGCCGATCTCCATGATCGGCACGAGAACCAGGAGCATGGCCGCGCCGGGGGCGAGGGAAATCCATCGGCGCGGCGCGGAAGGCGCGACGGCCGACCCCGCGCCCGGCGCCGCATCGGCTGAGTCAGAGCCAGAGCCCGACGCCACCGCGAGGATCAGCCACGCGAGCGTCGCCGACCCGGGCTGGAAGAAGGTCATCTCGATCTGGTTGTGGGTCAGGAGCAGCGTCGCCGCCGCGAACAGGCCCACGCCCATCCAGCGGCGGTCGGCCCCGCGGTCGGAGGCGAGCAGCGCGGTGACGCCGAAGAACCCGACCGTGCTGAATATCCAGATGAGCCCGCGCTCGGGGGTCATGCCGGGGAGCTGCCGGACGTACTGAGTGAGGAAGAGCGCGAGCCCCAGGATCGCCGCGAGGAGCAACCGCCCGCGGTCGGCGCGGCCGGCCTCGAGCAGCGCGGCCTCGCTGCGGTCGTCCGCGATCGCCGGCGTGTCGGGCGCGGCCAGCGCGTCCTGCGCGTGACGCCCCGCCTGCCAAAGCCAGAGCAGCGCGAGGCAGGACCAAGCGATGCCGCCCAGGCCGAGCATCACCGAGTAATCGACGAACAGGTTGTGGGTGCTGGTGACGTCCTCGGGATTGATCGGGTTCTTGGTGCGGAAATAGGCCTCGACGAAGCCGCCCGTGCCCAAGCCGCGGAGCAGCGTGCCGGCGGGGTCCTCCGCGACCATGTGGGCGGCGGCCTGCAGGTAATGGAAGCGGAAGAGCAGGCTGAGAAGTGCCCTGGGGATGGTTTCGGGAGAGCTCATCCAACCGAGGGCGAGGATGGCGGCGAAGGCGAGGGCGACCAGAGCGAGGGCCGCGGACGAGAGACGGTTGCGCTTCGCCGCGCGGGCCAGGGGCCAGGCGAGGGCAAGCAGGCCGACGACCAGCACCGTCGAGGTCGCCGCCCCTTTGGAGCGCGAGAGCGCGAGGGTCGCGAGACCCATGACGGCGAGGATGCCCGGAACGACCGCCTCCCGCCCCGAGCGGCGGACGACGGCCCCGATGAAGATGGCGATGGCCAGGACCGCGATGGCCCCCGAGACCGAGCCCAGGACATTGGAGAGGTTGAAGACCCCCACGGCGTCGGGCGATTCCAGGCGGCGGACGAAAGCCTTGGCCATGGGGGAGTCGGGGGCCCAGCCGTGGGATTCGAAGAGCCGGTCGCGTCCGGCCTCGAACATGCGGATGGTCATGGGGCGCTCGACGAGGATGAAGTAGAGCGCCTGGAGGGCGATGGGGATCACCATCGCGACGATGGCGGCGGCCATGAAGCGCCGGTGGCGGTCGCGCTGGGCGAGGTGACTGGCGGCAAGCGCCAAGGCGACTCCCCCGGCCCAGGAAGAGCCGCGGAAGAGCGAGTCGCCGTCGAACCGGCCGTGATATGCGCAGGCGGCGATGCCGGCGAAGGCGAGCAAGACGGCCCCCCACCGCACGCGTCCGCCCGCGAGGGCGTGGAGGAGCATGGCCAAGCCCGCGGCCACGACGGTGGCGACGTTGAGCCAAGCCGAAATCTCGGGCGTGAGGCTCATGAAGACCTGCTGCGGCCCGACGGCGGGGTCGGCGTCCCAGTAGGCGAGCAGGTCGACGCTCACCAGCGCGTAGACCAATCCCAGCGCGAGGACAGCGAGCGTCGCGGCCCAGAGGAACGGGGCGAAACGGTCGGGCGGCGAGGCAATGGCCTTGGCCGTGGAGGCGGTAGCGGCGGCGCGGGAGCGCGTCGGAGTCATGGCGACAGTCTAACGGCGTCAGAGATCAAGCGCTGGACGTCTCCATGCCCCTCTCCCGGGGGAGAGGGGCAGAGTTCATCGCGCCGATCCGGCGCAAAAAAATCCCCCCGGGTGGTGGGACCCGAGGGGAGAGAGGGGAAAAGAAGCGGGCTTGGGGCCGGCCGTGACCCCCGTCTGCCGAGCGCTCATTTGAGCGAACGGCCGGCGACAATCCGTTGTAAGTCATCCATAACGAGCGTTCATCCCTGGCCGCTTCCGTCCCGTGGTCAATCTTGTTCAGCTGCAGCCCATCGAGTTGCCGCAGTTCAGGCACTTGTAGCAGGTGCCGCTGCGGACGGTGATCGTGCCGCAGACGTCGCAGGCCGGCGCGTCGGCCTGCATCTCGCGCATCGCCGTCGCGAGGCTCGCCCCCGTGGCGGATGCCGTCCCGCTCACCGGCTCGCCCTGGTGCGAGACGGGCTTGCGGGCGGTGGCCCCGCCCTGCACCGCCTGCACCTCCACGACGCCCTTGAGCAGGTCGCGGACCGGCGTGGTGAAGGCCCGGCCGACCTGGGCCGCGGCCTTGGCGCCCTCGGCCGTCGGCGTCGGCTTGTCGTCGGCGCCGTCGTTCGCGGCCCGGGCCGGGTCGACGATCGACTGCGCCTTGGTCCGGGCCGCGTTGCTCGAACCGCCGCTCGACGCGTGGTCGGAATCCGCCTTGGCCTCGGCCGACTCGACGGCCTTGACCTCGCGGTGCGGGGCGTTGGCGACGCGGTAGCCGGGGATGAACTCCATGCCCATCCAGCGGAAGATGTAGTCGACGAGGCTCTTGGCGAAGGGGATGTCGGGGTTGTGGGTCATGCCCGCGGGCTCGAAGCGCTGGTGCGTGAACTTGTTGACCAAGGCCTCGGTCGGCACGCCGTACTGCAGGGCGATGCTGATCGCCGTGCCGAGCGAGTCCATCACGCCGCCGATGGTCGAGCCTTCCTTGGCCATGGTGATGAAGAGCTCGCCGGGCGTGCCGTCGTCGTAGAGGCCGACGGTGAGGTAGCCCTCGTGCCCCGCGACGTTGAACTTGTGGGTCAGCGAGCGGCGGGTGTCGGGCAGCCGACGGCGGAGCGGGCGCTCCACGATCCGCTCGACGATCTTCTCGACGGTGCGGACGGTCTCCACGGTCGTGGGCGCCGTCGCCGCCTGGGCGGCGCGGGCAACCTCGGTCGCGACCTCGGCCTTGCCGGCCTCCGCCGCCTCCGTGTCCTCCTCGTCGTCTTCCTCCTTGCCGCTGTTGAGCGGCTGGCTGAGCTTGCAGCCGTCGCGGTAGAGGGCGTTGGCCTTGAGGCCCAGCTCCCAGCTCAGGCGGTAGGCCGACTTGATGTCGTCGACCGACGCGGAGTTGGGCAGGTTGATGGTCTTGCTGATCGCGCCGGTGATGAACGGCTGGGCGGCCGCCATCATGCGGATGTGACCCTCGGCGGCGATGAACCGCTTGCCGGTGGGGCCGCAGGTGTTGGCGCAGTCGAAGACCGACAGGTGCGAGGCCTTGAGGTGCGGCGCGCCCTCGACGGTCTGCGTGCCGCAGACCACGGCGTTGAGCGTGCGGATCTGCTTGCGGGTCAGGCCCAGCGACTTGAGCAGGTTGAACCCGGGCTTCTTGGCCTCCGTGGCCAAGCCCATCCGTGCGATCGCCTCGTCGCCCACGACCCAGGGCGAGAGGGCGTGGGGCAACTCGAACACGGTCGGCAGCGCGGCGGAGATCTTCTTGAGGTCGGCATCCTCGAGGCCCTTGCCGCGGAGGTACTGGGCAAACGTCCCGGCACCCGCGGGGATCGTCCCGTCCGAGGCGGGCATCGCGACGTCGAGCGTCAGGGCGCCCAACAGATGCCGCATGATGTCGCGGACCTGCGTCTCGTCGTAGCCCAGCGCCTGCAACGCCGGCTCGACCGACTGGTTGGCGATCTTGAAGTACCCGCCGCCGGCCAGCTTCTTGAACTTGATGAGGGCGAAGTCGGGCTCGACACCGGTGGTGTCGCAATCCATCAACAGGCCGATGGTGCCCGTGGGGGCGATGACGGTCGTCTGGGCGTTGCGGAAGCCGTGCTTGCTTCCGAGATTGAGGGCGTCGTCCCAGGCGACACGGGCCCGGAGGAGGAGGGCCGCGGAGTTGCCGATGTGGCCGATCTCGCGGTTGGGGTGCTCGAGGTGCTTGGCCTCGATGGGGACGGGGCGGATCTGGAGGCTCTCGTAGTCGCCCAAGGCGTGGGCCTGGGCGGCATCGCCGTCGCGGGAGACGCCGTAGGCGGCGCGGCGGTGGTTGCGGATGACGCGGAGCATCGCCTCGCGGTTCTTGAAGTAGCCGGGGAAGGGGCCGAGCTTGCCCGCCATCTCGGCGCTGGTGGCGTAGGAGCGCCCGGTGAGGATGGAGGTGAGCGCGCCGCAGAGGGCGCGGGCGTCCTCGGAGTCGTAGGGCACGCCGGCCTGCATCAGCATCGCGCCGATGTTGGCGTAGCCCAGGCCGAGCGTGCGGAACTCGTAGGAGAGCCGGGCGATCTCCTTGCTGGGGAAGGCCGCCATGAGCACGCTGATCTCGAGCACGATCGTCCAGAGGCGGATGCCGTGCTCATAGCCCTCGACGTCGAAGCCGCGGGTGGCGGGGTCGTAGAACTTCAGGAGGTTGAGCGAGGCGAGGTTGCAGGCGGTGTTGTCGAGGAACATGTACTCGCTGCAGGGGTTCGAGGCGTTGATGCGCCCCGAGGCCGGGCAGGTGTGCCACTCGTTGATGGTGGTGTCGAACTGCACGCCCGGGTCGGCGCAGCGCCAGGCGGCGTAGGCGACCTGGTCCCAGAGGAACCGCGCGGGCATGGTCTTGGCGACCTTGCCGTCGATGCGGCGGATGAGCTGCCACTCGCCGCCCTCGTCGAGCCGCTTGAAGAACTCGTCGGGGATGCGGATGGAGTTGTTCGAGTTCTGCCCGCTGACGGTCAGGTACGACTCGCCGTTGAAGTCGTAGTCGAGCTTGAGCCCGAGGCGCTCGGCGGTCTCCTTCTGGTCCTTGTCGAGCGCCGCCATGCCCTTCACCAGGGCCGCCACCTTGATCTCCTCGCGGACCTTCCAGTTGACGAACTGCTCCACGTCGGGGTGGTCCAGGTCGAGGCAGACCATCTTGGCGGCCCGGCGGGTCGTGCCGCCGGACTTGATCGCTCCGGCGGCACGATCGCCGATCTTCAGCCAGCTCATGAGGCCTGAGCTGCGCCCACCGCCCGAGAGGGGCTCCTCTTCTCCTCGGAGCTGCGAGAAGTTGGTCCCGGTTCCCGAGCCGTACTTGAAGAGACGGGCCTCACGGACCCACAGGTCCATGATCCCGCCGGGGTTGACAAGGTCGTCGTCGACGGACTGGATGAAGCAGGCGTGCGGCTGGGGATGCCCGTAGGCATCCTCCGCCAGCTTGGTCTCGCCGGTGATGGGATCGGTGATCCAGTGCCCCTGCGGCGGGCCGGAGATCCCGTAGGCGTAGTTGAGCCCGGTGTTGAACCACTGCGGGCTGTTGGGCGCGCAGACCTGGTGGACGAGCATGTGGGCGATCTCGTCGTAGAACGCCTGCGCGTCCTCGGCCGAGTCGAAGTAGCCGTGCTCCTGCCCCCAGTGCCGCCAGCAGCCGGCGAGACGGTGGATGACCTGCCGTGCGGAGCGCTCGGGGCCGGTGACGACGTTGCCCTTCTCGTCGCGCAGCGGGGCGCCGTTGGCGTCGTACTGGGGCACGCCCGCCTTGCGGAAGTATTTCGAGACCATGATGTCGGTCGCGAGCTGCGACCAACTCGCCGGCACCTCGGCGTCGTTCATGACGAAGACGGTCGAGCCGTCGAGGTTGGAAATCTTGCTCTTGCGCTTGGCCCATTCGACGGACTTGAAGACGTCCTGGCCGGCCTTGGTGAACTTGCGAGTTACTTTCATGCTTCAGCACCCTGATTCTTCGGACGTTGATGGAAGGCTCGCCGACGTCCCTGCCGGCGAGCGGATTTTGACGATGGCCGAGTTAGACCGCCCCGGGCTCCCCCGCCGTCGCCGCCGGCGGTTCGACGGGCTTGACGACGTTCGCGTGGATCTGGAAGACCGCCGCCGCGACTTCGATCGCGACGCGGAAGAGGACGATGGCGATCGTCGCCAGGATCAGGATCACCGGCGTCGCGATCGCGAATCGCAGGAAGGTGATGTACAGCTTCTGCTGCTGGAACTCGCCGAAGATGAACGCGGCCCAATTCACCAGCGCGATCAGCACGATCGCCACCAGCCCCAGGGCGTAGGCGATCTTGAGCCCGTTGGGCGCGAAGAACTTCTTGATGCCGAAATCGAAGATCGCGGCGAAGTCCGGGCCTGACTTCGGTGTCGTGGCCGCAGTCGTGGTCGTTGCCGCAGCAGGTGTCGTCGCAGGTGTCTCGGTCATGGAGATCCCTCTTCCTCTCGGCGGTTTCCGCCGTCCGTCCGGTCCGAACCTGAACGCCTGCTCAATCCACCTTCGGCAGCACCAGCCCGACCTGGTCCTGGTACTTGCCCTTCTTGTCGGCGTACGAGACGGCGCAGATGCGGTCGGCCTTGAGGAAGACCATCTGGGCGATGCCCTCGTTGGCGTAGATCTTGGCGGGCAGCGGCGTGGTGTTGCTGATCTCGATGGTCACCTTGCCGCGCCACTCGGGCTCGAGCGGGGTGACGTTGACGATGATGCCGCAGCGGGCGTAGGTGCTCTTGCCGACGCAGATGGCGAGCACGTCGCGCGGGATGGTGAAGGTCTCGACGGTCTCCGCCAAGGCGAAGCTGTTGGGCGGGATGATGACGTGGTCCTTGCCGGTGATCGCGGTGTCGATGGTGACGAAGGAGTCGTCGGAGAAGGCCTTGGGGTCGACGACGCTGGCGCCGCCGGTGGGCGAGACGTTGGTGAAGATCTTGAAGTGGGTGCCGACGCGGACGTCGTAGCCGTAGCTCGAGACGCCGAAGGATATCTTGCCCTGCCGCTTGACGTTGTCGGCGAAGGGCTCGATGGAGACCAACTCACGGATCTGTGTGTCGCAGAGAACGCCCATGACCAACTCCTCGCTCGCGCCTGGCTGCTTGCCTAGCCTTGTTTGCCGACCTGTTTCCCGCCCGTTCCAGACCCGTTGCAAACCCGACCCGCCATGCGATAGATCACCCTGCTCGATGCAGTATGTTAGGGTCACCCCGAACAGAATTCAGCCTGTAAGCACGTCCCGAAGACTTACCCACCCCGTCGCACGCAAACTCGACCCAGCCAATCTCGTCCCAACTCGTCGCAGTCGTCGAAGGAACGATAGTACACCACTACCCCTTGGGGATGCAATCCCGACATTCACCAAATCTGGGGCTTTTTTTCGCGCTTGCCACAACCATCACGCAAATCGAACGTTAATGAGATCAGAATTTCTCGGCGGCGGCAACGAGGGCGGATGTCGCGACAGGCAGCCGATAGCTTTTCCACAACTCATTGCCCATACCGAAGATGGGCGAGGCCAAAAGGAACAGCGCTCCGGCCGATCGGCGGAATATTCAACGCATGGATGAGACACAGGTTAGGGTAATCTGGCCGGCAGGCGGGGCGCAGACGAACGCGGGCCACCCAGCCCTACCCGACGGCTTGCGGCGCGGGTCACAAGCCTTCCGAGGCTAGATGTCGAGTCAAGCGCACCAATCATGTTCCACGTGGAACATCGTTGCGCGATGCCACCGCGTCAAAAAGCTCACCATCGGCGGATGCGCACCAAACGTGTTCCACGTGGAACGTCGTTGCGCCGCGCAGGCTCAGCGGCGCGGCTTCCCGGCCTGTTGTGGGTAGGTTGGAGGGGCCATCCTCTAGGTCTAGGGCGGTGGATCAGAGATGAAAGCCGAGACAGAAAGTCTTATGAATAATATAAAATGTTATATTTACTGTGTTTATATTATTTTGGCGAATCCGACCGCGCCGGTGGACAATCGTCAGCGGGGTGGGTTACGGCGGAAAATTGGTCCAAATTGATGGCCTCAATTGCCCCGCCGCGGGTCCGCTCCCCGCCTCCTCCCTGTCCTGCTCCCCGTCCGCTGCGCGCCCGCTCACTTCATCAAAACCGACCCGAACCGAGCAGCCTCAAGGCGTCCAGGCTGTTGGGCGAAAGGGCCGGCGGAGTCCAGGACGAGGGCACAAGTCCGTCCTTCATGGCCTGCGCCTCTTCCACAAAGCCTGCGAGGAAAAACTCCTCCCACTTCGACGCCCAACCTTCGCCGTGGCCGGTCAGGTAGGAACCCGTCGGACTGTTGACCACAAACGCGGCCGACTTGCCTCGGACGAGGCCGACCGGACGGCGTGTGTCGTCCGCGGGATTGAAGAACCAGTAGACGCGCCCGCGGACGGGTTGCTCGCGTGGCGTGCCGAGGATGCGGGCGGTGGCCGCGTCGGCCGCGGCGATCGGGGGCGGGGTCCAGGTCTGCGGGACGATGCGTCGCTTCCTGGCTTCCGCCTCGTCGACGTAGCCGGTCTTGAGCAGGACCGCCAGCCGATCGTCCCATCGCTCGCGGTGGTCGGACATGCGCGAGCCGTCCGTGCCGTCGACGACCAGGGCCCACCAGATCCCACGCACGAATCCGAGCGGGGGACGCTTCTGGTCCGTCGCGTCGATGAGCCAGTGGAATTTCCCGGGGACGAGATCCATCGTGGAACTCCGTGAGGCCGTCCGTGCGCGGCCATCCGCGCGGACGTCCGGCTCGGGCGTTCACCCCAAGATCCCCGGCCTAAGCATGCGGCTTGTGCGGGTCGACCTGATCATTCGTTGGCGTCGACCGGAAGACCAGCGCGAGCCAGCCGACGACCAGCGCCAACACGAACAGCCCGGCGATGCCGAGGAGCAGCTTGCCGTACCAGTTCAGGTCGCTTGCCGCCACCGGGCGCAGGGTCTCCGCGGCCAATCGCCCCTGGCTCATGCCCGTCCGCGGGAGGTTCCGGATGGCGGGGGCGGGTCCAGTGTGCTCGTCGTCGTCGTGCTCGTGCACGGCCTCGCCCGGCGCGGCGGCGGGAGTCGCGTCGGAGGCGGCCTGCGTCGCGGCGTTCGAGCCGGTCTCCACGACCGAGACGTCGCTTGCCACCCCCGGAACGCTATCCCCGCTCCCCGCCTTTGCGTGGTCGTGTCCGGGGGCGTGCCCCGCGTCCTGCGCGAGGCTCGGGCTCGACACGCCCGGCGAGCCGGGCAGGTAGCCCGCGGCCAACCACCCCAGGGTCAGGCCCAGGGCGATCGAAAGCACGCGGCGGATCGAACGCTTCATCAGGAGGCTCCACGTGGCGCGAACGGGGCGACGAGTATATCGCCGAAAGCCATGGCTCCTCAATTTCCGCGTTGGCATAGCAGCCTTCGGCTGCGATGTGGCACGCCCTTGGAAATTCGCGGGGTTGCAACAGAGCCTCTCCGGCTCTGATCAGATCAGGCTGCCCCGCCCGCTCGCCGGCTCTGCCATCTCACCGGCTCTTCTTCCTCCGGTCCTTGAACTGCGGGCGGTCGTCGCCTTCGCCGTCGCCCTCCTCCGCCTCGCCCTCGTTCTTCGCCGCGGCCCGGCGGGCCTTGCGCGAGAGGGCCACCTGCTCCGACTCGGCGCCCTCCCCGGCCTCGCCCTGCTTCCCCGCCTCGGCCGCCGCCGCGGTGGTCGCCGCGATGGGCGTCACGTGCGTCGCCTTCTGGTGGGTGTAGACGTTCCGCACCTCGGCGTTGGCGGAGAGCTTCACGCGGAAGATGAGCTCGGTGACGCGGTCGCGCACGATCTGCTGCATCGTGTTGAAGAGGTTGGAGCCCTCGCGCTTGTACTCGATGCGCGGGTCGCGCTCGGCGTAGCCGCGGAGGCCCACCGAGTCCTTCAGGTGGTCCATCGCGTAGAGGTGGTCCTTCCACGCGGTGTCGAGGATCTGCAGCAGCACGTAGCGCTCGAGCTGGGTCAGCTCGCTGCGGAGCATCGCCCGCCCCTTGGCGACGAGCAGGTCGCGCCGCTTGGCCGGGTCCTTCAGCTCAGCCGCCTCCTCGTCGTTGATCTCCTGCCCGAGCCGGTCCTTGACCCACTGGGCGAGGGCTGCCGCGTCGGGGTTCTGCGCGAGTGTGCGTTCGACCATCTCGGGCAGGCGCGGCCCCTCGTACCATTCCTTGCCGGCCTCGATGAGCTTGGCCGAGAGCGTGTCGCGCGACATCGACATCACCTGCTCGCCCGTCCAGTTAATCTCGTAGCGCTGGTTGGCCCAGCCGGCGAGCTGCTGGGCGGCGAAGGGCCCGTTCTGCTGGGCCATGTTGAAGACGATGTCGAGCACGTAGTCGACCGGGTAGACCACCTCGCGCTCGCGGTAGGCCCCTTCCGCCTTCTCGACGATGTACCGGGCGACCGCCGCGCGCTGCGCGGCCGTCCCGCTCGCCTCCTGCTGCAGGTCGGCGATCTTCTTGGGGTCGACCTCGACGTTGAACTGCGTGCGGACCCATTCCGCCAAGCCCTTCTGGGCGTAGAGCGGGTCGAGGAACTTCTCCAGCGGGGCCAGGTCCTTCTTGCTCAGTTGCTCGAGGGCCTGGTCGGTGAGCTGCTCCTTGACCTGGTCGGGGTTCATCTGCCGGAGCTGGCTGACGTTGAAGGTGATGGCGAAGCGCTGCGAGGCCCAGCCGGCGAGCCCCTTGACGTCCCACTCCTCGGGCGGGATCGAGTTGGACATGTACTCGCCGAGCGTCACGTCGATGGTCTGGCGGACCTCCTCCGCGGCCGCCTCGGCGACGATGTGCTGCAAATCCTTGAGTTCGTTGGTGCGCAGCTTGTAGGCCTCGAGCATCACCTCGAGGTTCTGCTTGCACCACTCGGCGATCTGCCCGGGCGTGTAGTCGCGGTCGAGGTAGAGGGCCGTGGCGTCCTCCACCGCCTCGGCGATGTAGTCGAGGATGATCCGGTCGACCTTGCGTCCTTCCAAGACGTCCTGGCGGATGCCGTAGAACGTGTTGCGCTGGAACTCCATCACCTCGTCGTACTCGAGGAGGTTCTTGCGGATCTGGTAGTTCCGCTCCTCGACCTTGCGCTGGGCCCGCTCGACGCTGCGGGTGAGCATCTTGTGCTCGAGCACCTCGCCCTCCTTCATGCCCAGCTTGGAGAGCAGCATGAGCGTCGCCTTCCCGGCGAACATCTTCATGAGGTCGTCCTCGAGGGAGATGAAGAAGCGCGACGAGCCGCGGTCGCCCTGCCGGCCGGCGCGGCCGCGGAGCTGGTTGTCGATGCGGCGGGCCTCGTGCCGCTCGGTGCCGACGATGTGCAGCCCGCCCATCTCCTCGACGTGCTTGTAGATCGCGAGCTTGTGCAGGATGAAGCCCGAGGATTGCTCGAGCGCCTTCAAGCAGGCGGCCTCGCCCATCTGCGGCACCTTCGCGGGGTCCTCGTGCGTGAACTGCGTGGTCCACTGGCGGAGCAGGGCCAGCCGCAGGGCGGCGTCGTCCATCGCGTCGACCTCAGGCTTCTTCAAGCCCAGCGTCGCGGGGGCGATGTGCCGGTGGGCCATCGCCAGGAGCTGCTCGTCGGTCATGTCGGGGCGGGCGTCGCGCGGGAGCAGGTTGCGCGCCTGCCAGTGGCGGACGATCAACTCGCGCGAAATCGGCTGGAGCTTGATGTCGGTCCCGCGGCCGGCCATGTTCGTGGCGATCATCACCGCGCCCAGCTCGCCCGCGTGGGCGACGATCGTCGCCTCGCGGTCATGCTGCTTGGCGTTGAGCACCTCGTGCTTGATGCCGTACTTGCGCTGCAGCATCTGCGAGAGCTTCTGGCTGTGCTCGACGCTGGTGGTGCCCACCAGGACGGGGCGGCCCACGTCGTGCATCTGCTTGATCTCGTCGAGGATCGCCTCCCACTTGTCGCCCTCGTTCAAGTAGATCAGGTCGTCGCGGTCGAGGCGGATCACGGGCAGGTTGGTGGGGATGCAGACCACGTCGAGCTTGTAGATCTCGTGGAACTCGGTGCCCTCGGTGATGGCGGTGCCGGTCATGCCCGCGAGGCGCTTGAAGAGGCGGAAGAAGTTCTGGATGGTGACGGTGGCGAGGGTCTGCGTCTCTTCCTTGATCTTGACCTTCTCCTTGGCCTCGATCGCCTGGTGGAGCCCGTCGGACCACTGCCGGCCGATCATCAGCCGGCCGGTGAACTCGTCGACGATGACGACCTCGCCGTTCTGGACGACGTAGTCCTTGTCGCCCTGGTAGACGACGTGGGCGCGGAGCGCGTTCTCCAGGAGGTGCGGGAACTCCATGTTGCCGCCGACGTAGAACGAGCCGATGTCGGCCTTCTTCTGGGCCTCGGCGATGCCGTCGTGGGTCAGGTGGGTCGCCTTCTTCTCGCGCTCGACCTCGTAGTAGCGGGTGAAGCGGTCGCGCACGGCCTCGAGTTCGGGGCGCTGGAGCTGCAGGGCCCGCATCTCCTCGCGCATCGCGGGGATCTTGGCCTTGTCGCGCGTGTTGCGGATGTCGCCCTCGAGCCCCTTGGCGCGGAGGATGATCTGCTGGACCTTCACGTCGGCGGCGTCCCACTCGCGCTGGCGCTGGATCAGGTGGCGGGCGATGTCGTCGGCCAGGTCGTAGCGCGGGGCGTCCTCGTGGGCGGGGCCGGAGATGATCAGCGGCGTGCGGGCCTCGTCGATCAGGATCGAGTCGACCTCGTCGATGATGCAGAAGTCGCGGTGCTTCTGGACCTGGTCGGCGGTCGTGTGCTTCATGTTGTCGCGCAGGTAGTCGAAGCCGAACTCGCTGTTGGTCCCGTAGACGGTGTTGCAGCGGTAGGCGGCCTGCTTGCCCTCGGCGGGCTGCATGTGGAACGGGTGGATTGCCCCGACGGTGAGCCCGGCGTGGAAGTAGAAGGGGAAGACCCAGTCGCGGTCGCGCTGCACGAGGTAGTCGTTGACGGTGACGACGTAGCACTGCAGCCCCTCGACGCAGGCGACGTAGCAGGCGAGCGGGGCGACGATGGTCTTGCCTTCGCCGGTCTTCATCTCGGCGATCTTGCCCTCGCCCAGGACCATGCCGCCGATGAGCTGGACGTCGAAGGGGCGGGCCCGGAAAGGCGGGCGGCTGTGCGGATAGATCGCGCGCACGGCTTCATAGAGCTGCACGGGCAGGTCGATCTGCTGCCAACCCGGGACGGGGGTGCTGTGCCCCAGCTCTTCGATGGGCGGGGTGGCCGCCGCCTGGGCCACCGCCTGGTCGTAGAGCGGGCGGGCCTCGGCAGAGAGCAGCGCGGGGTCGAACCCGGCTTCAGGGTTGAGGATGTTGCGGATGCCCACGGCGCGGTCCATCGTCTCGCGGGCGACGGCCATCACCTCGGGCATGATCGCGGCGATGCGTTCGCCTTTGGCGTGGCGGGCCTTGAACTCGACGGTCTTGGCCTTGAGCTCCGGGTCGGTCAGCCGGCGGACCGAGGGCTCGAGGGAGTTGATCTGGATGACCCGCTTGCGGTAGGCCTTGATCAAACGGTCGTTGCGCGAGCCGAAGACGGCGGTGAAGCCCTTGCTCAGGAGATTCAGGGACATGGGTGCCTCGGGAAAGCGTGGGAAGGAGAATTGGGAGGGACCGAGCATCGGGCCCCGAAGCACCCGCAAGGGTGGACAACTTCAGTTGTCCACACCGGGGTTCCGGGGGGCGCTCCGACAACTCGATCAAAACGGATCTTCAGGATGGATGGACTGACGACGCGCGAAGGGAAGCCCAGGACGGGCTCAGGCGCGGGGCGGAGGGAGATTGGTCAACCGCGGGGCGATCAGGCAGAAGGGCGAGGCGACAGGCCGGGGCGAGGCGACGAGCGCCTCGGAGGCCGCGACGACTTCGATGCGGATGGGAGCGATCTCGGAGGCGGCGACGTGGTCCGGCCGGGAGGGTTGGCCGTGCAGCCGACGGGCGGCCTCGGCGATCTTGCCCGCGGTGATGCGGACGACGGCTTCGCCGCGGGCGTCGCTCAGGATGCAGGTCGGGCGGCCCCAGGCCCACACCCCCGCGGAGCCATCCCCCAGCGCGGCCAAGCCCGCCACGGCGACCACCGCCAGGATCACCGGCGGGACCATGCGGGCCCGATGCATGCGGAATGGTTGGAAAGAACGTCTCACGAGACAGTCATTATCGGCTGATGGCGCGAGGGGGTCAAGAAACGCGCGGGAGGCGGTGGAGGGGGGTCCGAGAAGAAAGGTGAGCGTTTGCCTTTGTCTGAGCCTTTGCCTGATCAGAGACGGACACTGTGTGTCCGAAGTCAAGGCGAGGCGGTACTCCGCCCGCGCGAATCGCCAGATGCCAATGATTACCGGGTCTCGCCAACCCAACCCCCACCTTCAATTCCCACTCGAGCCCCTCCCCCTCAAATCGCCGTCTCCCCCGCCCGCTGCAGTCGCACGTAATTGAGCGCCATGTCGAAACTTTCCTGATCCCACTTCCACTTCACGCTGCCCCCCTCCGCCCACCAGACCCGGCCCGGGCCAAGAGGCCAACGTTCACTCAAGGCCTCACTCAACCACTGCTTCAACCATCGCCTCACCTGTTTCCCGTCGACCTCCGCGGAGAGGACGGTGTGGACATGGTCAGGCCCGCCTGCCGCGACGTGGTATTGCCATCCGCCCCGTTCGCAGATTTGCGGGATCGTCGCCTCGATGAAGAGCCGTTGTTCGTGGGTCAGAATGATGGGTTCGCCAGCACATTGGTCATGCTCGAACATTTCGCGTTTGGGGAGGGGAGGAAGGAACGGCGTCAATGGGATGTTGTGATCGCGATCGACGGTGCCGCGGTCGTCCCCGTGGAGACGCGTTCCGTAGGTGCCAAAGGTGATGTGGTAGGCGAGCGGGAACGCGGACATGGTGGCGTGTCCCCCCAGAAGGTGCGGGAATCGGGATATCCAGATTATCGGATGGGGAGGTGGTCGTGTGACTCGGGCGTTTTTGGCGTTCGGCGATTCGCGCGGCGGAGTACCGCCTCGCCTTGGCGTCGGACACACAGTGTCCGTCTCTGATCAGAGGGTTCATCGGGGCGTCGTTGGTCAGGGCAAACGCATATGGCTACCCGGCGATGAGTTTGAGGAGGAAGTCGTGGTCCCAGGCGGCGATCTTGCGTCGGCCGCGGATGCTCTTCCTCTTGGAGTGCCTGTCGCCGTGGGAACGCAGGAGGTTGAGGGCCAG
>JAPLMQ010000071.1:4439-5637 GCA_026386955.1 Planctomycetota bacterium | reverse complement strand
CGTGGCGCCGAGGCGACGGGACGCGGCTCGATCTACCTGAGCGACCTCTGGTCCTGGCCCGACCCCGCGCTGACGCACGCCCAGCGCGACGCCGCCCTCCGCGCCTTCTGCCTCCAGCTCGCGGCCGACCTCCCGGGCGTCGTTGGCGAGCCGGCTCACCCGCTGGAAGCCGGCCTGCGCCTGCACGACCACATCGCCCACGGCAAGGCTTCGCGATCTCCGGACGACGCCGCGGCGCAACCCTTCCCGCCCATCCTCGCCCGCGCGATGGCGGCCAGCCCGTTCGACGCGGCGATCCACGACGCCGTCGGCCGCGCCCTGGGCAAGTCCGCATTCGCCCTCTACGGCGCTCCCGCGCCGATCCCCTCCGCCGACGCGCTCTTCCCGGGAAATGGCGCAGGGGGCGGGGCCGTCCGCGCCATCGCCGCCATGCTGCGCCCCGCGCCGCTCCGCGCCTTCGACGTCTGGCTGATCGTGGGCAAGGACGACGACCTGGAGCGCGACGTCCGCCCTTGGGTCGTCGACCGCGGCGTGCGGGCCTTCAAGCTCAAGATCCTCGGGCGCGACAACGCCGTCGACGCCGCCCGCGCCGCGGCCGTCTTCCGAAGGCGATGGGCGTCGCCCGTCCCCGGCTGACCGTCGACAGCAACGAGGCCAACCCCGACGCCGCGAGCGTGATGGACTTCCTCGGTCGGCTGAAACGCGACGACGCCGGCGCGTTCGCCGCCTTGGAGTACCTCGAGCAGCCGACGGGGCGCGACATCCTCGCCCACAAGCACGATTGGCGGGCGGTGTCGCGCGTGAAGCCGGTGATGCTCGACGAGGGGCTGACGTCGCTGGACTTGCTGGAGGAGGCGGCCGCGCAGGGCTGGTCGGGCCTGGCCTTGAAGACCTGCAAGGGGCACAGCTTCGCCCTGGTCGCCGCGGCGTGGGCCCACCAACGCTCGATGCCCTGCGCCCTGCAGGATCTCACGAACCCCGGATTGTCATTGGTCCACGCGGCCCTCTTCGCCGCCTGGACGCCGACGGTCAACGGCGTGGAGCTCAACTCGCCGCAGTTCACGCCGGAGGCGAACGCGGCGCATGCCCCGCGCTGGCCGGGGCTCTTCACGCCCAAGGACGGCACGCATCGGTTGCCGGAGAACCTCGGCGCGGGGTTGGGCGCCGCGATCGTGGATGGATGAATTGTTAGCCGGAA
>JAPLMQ010000071.1:0-4424 GCA_026386955.1 Planctomycetota bacterium | reverse complement strand
GGACGGGGGTCAATCAAAACCACGGCATGGCGCGGTGTATGCAGTTGATCAACCGCATACATCGCGCCGCGCAGTGATCCGCGTCACCCCCGTCCCGTCGCTTGCGCTTCCGGCTAACAAGACGACGGATCCCCGTGGACCGCCGCGGAAGGCCCTGTCTGGGTGCCACATGTCATCGTACTCGTGACATGTGCCGGTCGACGGACAACGCGCGGCATCGCGACGATCCCGTCACGGCATCACGGAAAACCCTTGATCCATGCGGAATCCGCGAGGACCGCCGTCTCCGACGGAGGTCAGGCTCACGGCCTTTCCAGACACATGTCACGAGTACGGTGACATGTGGCACCGGAGAAGATCAGCACCTCGCCACGTCGCCGATGCGGTCCTGTCCGCCCAACTCCTCGCAGACCAGGAAGTGGCCGTCGACCGTCAGCCCGCCGGCCAGCTTGCCGTCGGGGCCGAAGCGCAGGTGGACCAGCGAGGCGTCGGTGTCGATGCCGTGCTGGCGGGTGATGGCGTTCTCCAGCCGGCGGATCCACATCACGCGGTCGGTCGTGCCGTCGGCCCAGCGCAGGTCGAGCCGGCCGGCGATGCGCCCGCCGAAGGCGAGGTCAGGCCCGACGGCCGAGGCCTCGATCTTCGGGGCCGGGCCGCTCGCGAACGGGACCAGCACGGTCACGAGGTTGGCCTGCCAGGGGTCGTACTCCTTCGCGGCGACGCGCAGCATCGGCGCGGGCTCGCAGAGCCTGCCCCACTCGGTGGGCACCCAGCCGCGCATCGGGCCCTGCGGCCCCTCGCGCTCGCCCTCGTGCTTGGTCAGCGCCGCCCCCTCGGGCACGAGCGGGAAGAGCATGAGCAGGTTGCCGCGGTCGTGGCGCGTCGTCGCGCGGAAACCCGCGGGGTCGATGTCGACCGGGCCCTGGCTCAACTGCCAGACGCTCTCGACGCTCGGCTTGTGCCCGACCTCGGAGGTGGTGTTGATGTTGTCGATGACGATCGCGACGCGGCCGTGGTTGGGGCCGTGGACCCAGAGCAGCGTGCGGTGGTGTTCGCCGAAGAGGCCTGGGCCGTGGAAGTAGGTCTCGAGGGGCCAGTAGCCGCCGGCGTAGAAGCCCTCGACCAGCTCGTAGCCCGGCGCGCGGCGGACGCGCATCTGGGCGTTGGTGTGCGACTGGTTCCAGCCGTTCAAGTTGAGCGTCGAGTGGTGGGCGGTGCGGTGGCCGTACTTGGGGAACTCCGCGGTGGCGAAGGGGTAGCCGGTGTCGACCAGGAGGGCCCGCCCGTGGGCGAAGAGGGTGATGGCGTTGCGGCCCGGGTGCCAGTGGAAGCTGCGGCGGGTCGTGGCGTCGAAGGTGAGGTAGGTCGCGTCGGCGGACCAGTCGTCGCGGAGGTAGGCCTGCCCCGCGTCGGGGAAGACCTGCACGTTGGGCGGCGTGATCGCGGGCAGGCCGGCCTCCTTGCGGAGCGCGGCGCGCAGCCCGCCCAGCGGCGTGGGCTTCGCGAGCGTCGGCGGGGCGTAGCGCGAGTCGTGCATCGAGATCAGCTCGCCGTCGGGGCGCGTCGCGGCGAGGTGGTAGTCGTACATCGCGGCGATGCGCTCGGAGGGGATCTCCAGCCCCAGCTCGGGCATCGCGCGCGACAGCCGCCAGAGGCTGGTCAGCAGCGTCATCACGCCGCCGTGGTAGCCCGGCACGGCCTCCATGTGGGCGCCGTCGGGCAGGATTTGCCGGCGGATCACGTCGTTGACGACCCGCACGCCCTGCGTCCGCCAGCCCGCCGCCTCGGCGAGGAAGGAGAGCCGCACGCCGTTGACCACCAGCACCTCGCCGTTCATCGCGCGGATGTTGCGGTCGGGGTAGACGTTCTTCGCGAGGTGGAGCATGTGGATCCGCGCGGCGGCGAGGATCGTCTCGATGAACGCGTCGTCGAAGGTCTTCGACTCCGCGAAGAAGTGCAGCGTGCCCAGCCAGCCGGGGCACTCGCTGCTCCCGATGCGCAGGTCGTACTGCGTCGCGCCGTCGTGGCGCTTGGGGGCCCAGCCCTCGACCATCGGGTGGTCGCGCAGGAAGGCCTCGATGAACCGCCTCGCGATCCGCGGGTACTTCTCGTCGCGCGTCTGGCGGAACGCGGCCGCGAGCGGCACGAGGATGTGGTACCGCAGGAGGTGCATCTGCACCGTCTCGGGGTTGGGCGTCTTGGAGCAGGTCCAGTCGGTCGCGTCGAGGTCGATGACGGCGACCGTGCCGTCGGGCGCGCGCCAGATCTCGCCGGTCTCGGCGCGGTTCGCCTCGTCTAGCATCGCGGGCGTGCAGGCGGGGATCGGGTCGCCCAACGCGTCGTTGATGCGCTTGGCGTTCTCGAGGAAGCGGGCCTTGTTGGACGTCGAGGTCGATGTGGTCATATGGGACTCAAGGAGTGGGCGGGGAAACGAGGGACTAGGGGCGATGCAGACCGCGATGATATCCGGAGGCGCATTCCGGGGGCGTTCCGGGGCTCATTTCGCCGCGGGCTCGAAGCGGTACTTCAGCGTGCGGACGTCCTTCACCGCCGCGGGCTTGTCGCCGCTGGCGAGCAGGTCGACCATCACGTTGCGGGCCATCGCCTTGGTGAACCAGGTGTCGTTCCACTCCTTGGGCGAAAGCTTCGCGCGCTGGGGCTTGTCGAAGCGCACGACCACCGCGCCCTCGAACCGCTTGAGCCGCACGGCCGAGACCTTCTCCGTGTAGGCCTCCGTCGCCGGCGCCCACGCGTCGCCGACCTGGAACTCGATCGTCGTCGGCGCCGCCTTGGCCTGACTCGCGGCGTCGCGCAGGAAGACCGGGATCGTCTCGACCAGCTCGCCGAGCGTCTCCTTGCCGTCGCCCGTGACCTTGGTCTCGACGCCCACGCCCTTGTCGTCGATGGTGAAGGTGCGGGCGTAGGAGAGCTTGCCCCCGAGCGGGACGTCGTAGAGAAAGTCATCGGGCTTGGTGTCGTGGGGCTGGTGGGCGGAGACCATCTTGAGCGCGGGGATATCGCCGCTGACGGTGACCGTGCCCGCGTTGCCCTTCACGTCGGCCTCGACCGTCGGCTTGGCGATGCGCGCCGAGGAGAAGAGCTGGCCCGAGGCGGTCACGCCCGAGACGGCGTGGATCGGCCACAGCCGCCAGTCCTCCAGCGGGTCGTACGACTTCCCGTTGGTCACGCCGCTGCGCAGCCCCAGCACCGCCGAGCCCGCCGTGGGCGTCCAGAAGGCCGAGATCTGCCCGCCGCCGAAGCCCAGCGGCCCCTTGAACTGGGCGCCCCCGTCGTCGACGCTCTGCGCGCCCACCGGCCCGGTGTGGATGATCGCCGCGTAGCCGTTCTGCCGGGTGATGTAGAACGACTTGTCGAATTCGCGCAGGTAGGTCTCGCCCCGCAGCACCGGCAGCTTGAGCATCGGCGAGTTCTTCTTCTCCAGCTCCAGCCGGTGCGCGAACGCGTCCTTCTTGTAGAACTCGTACGCGGGGTTGACGCTGATGGGGAAGTTGTAGGTCATCCACGCCCGCAGCTTCCACGGGAAGGCGTTCTTGATCTCGTCGTTGCGGATGTAGCGGACGGTGCCGTCGGGGTCGGTCGTGCGCGAGTTCTGCATGATGTCCCCGTTGAAGTCATATGCGCGCCGGCCGGCGGCCGCCTTGAGCAGCTCCGCGCCGGGCGTGCTCACGAAGCAGGCCGCCTCGTCGGTGAGGAAGGAGACCGCCACGTCGCGGGCGCCGTCGAGTTCGCGCGACTTGCCCAGCTCGAGCTGGTCGACCATCGGCGGGCTGCCCAGCCGGGTGTTGAACGCGCTGGGGCCCAGGCGGTAGCCGTCGGGTTCGGGCAGCACCAGATGGGCCCGCAGCCGGTAGATGCGATCCACCGCCTGCTTGGCGAAGGGCCAGTCGGTCATCAGCCCGATCCAAGCCGCGTAGAGGTTTCCCGCGCCCGCGAAGCCCGTATCGATCCCGCCGCGCTCCAGCCAGTAGCCCGCGGGGCTGAAATACTTCGGGTCGGCGCAGATCATCTTCGTCCGCTCCTCCACCGCCTTGGTGAACTCCGGGTCGTTGATCGCCTTGGCGATGTAGACCAGCCCCAGCGGCGCGAGCAGGTCGTTCTCGCAGGTCTCGCCCTTCACGCCCCAGCCCAGCATGCGCAGCCCCACCTTCTTCAGCCCCGCCTCATACGCCTTCTGCACCTCCGGCGGGAGCAGGTCCTTGAACCCCGGGTACGGCGCCGCGAAGAAGACCGGGTTGTACCCGTGCCAGTCCGGGCGGATCGGCGGGGGCACCTTCGCGTCGTTGTTCTCCGCGAAGTTGTCGAACAGCATCATCCACACCGCCGCCCCGACGAACGACCGCATCTTCAGCGCGCGGTTGTCGCGGAACTTGTTGCCGGGATAGTCCCACTGCACGAACGACATC